>PLEH01000276.1 GCA_003136395.1 Phenylobacterium sp. | reverse complement strand
AAGTGGTACTCGTAGTAGTAGGAGAGGAAGCCCTCGATCTGCTGCGGGCTCATGCCGCCATAGGGTTGGGCGACGTAGATCACCGGCGAATTGAGGTCGGGGAAGATGTCGATCTTGCTGCGGCTGATGGCCAGCACCGACCCCAGCGCCAGCGACAAGACCAGCACCAGGATCATGATCGGGCGGCGGAGCGCGGCGCGGACGAGCCACATATCGAGGTCCCCCGCCCCTACTTCGGCGCCGCGGCGCGCAAGGGTGACATGTCACCTCGCGCCGCAGCCAAGGCGGCCAGCGCCCGCCAAACGTTGAGCCGCGCGATGGCGTCCTGGCTTTCGGCCTGGGCGAGCGCGGCCTCCGCGGCGGTCACGTCGACGACGGTCGCCAAGCCGGACTGATAGCGCACCCGTTGCTGCGCCTCGCTGGTCCGCGCGGCCTTCAGGGCGACCGGCGTGATCTTGGCGATCTCCTCGGCGCTGTTCAGCGAAGCCTGGCCCTGGGTCAGCTGCTCGGCAAGGTCGCCGAGCGTCTGGTCGTAGCGATCCCGCTCGGCGCGGACCCGGGCGCGCTGGGCGCTCTGCTGCGCGGCCAGGCTGGGATAGGCGCCGAGCGGGACGGTCACCTGCACGCCGACCGACCAGTTGCCGACGTCGGGGGAAAGCCCAGCGTCGCCGCCGCGATAGTCGCCCGCCGTGGTCTTGCCGCCACCCCGCTCCGAGGCGCTGCCGACGAGGTCGAACTGCGGCGCGTAGGACCGGTCGAGGGCGCGCAGCTGCGCGCTCTGCTGCCGCACGCGCGCGGCCTCGCCGAGGGCTGAGGGATGCGACTCCAGGCCGGCGGGGCCTTGGGGCGGGCCCTGCGGTGGCGGGCTATCCAACAGAGGCGCGTCATCGATCGCCAGGGCTGCGCCGGGCCGGCCGACCAGCTTGGCCAGGGTCGCCCGCTGCTGTTCGACATTGTTGCGAGCGCCGAGCAGCGTGGTGCGGGCGAGGGCCTCGGCGGCGTCGGCCTGTTCCGCCTCGACGCCGGCCCTGAGCTTGTTGTCCACCAGCACGTGGCTGGCCGCGGATACGGCGTGCAACCGGTCGACGTTGGCCTGGGCCACCGTCGCCAGCGACTGGGCGGCGGCCAGGTTCATGTAGGCGTTGCTGGTCGCCGTCAGCACGTCGAGCCGGGTGAGCGCTACGGACTGGCCGGCCGCCGAGGCGGCTTCGCGGGCTGCGTCGACCTTGGCGGCGCGATAGCCGAAGTCGAACGGCCGCCAGGTCGCGAGCACGCCGGCCCCGCTGTTCCAGGCGCTATGGCTATTGTCCGCCAGGACGGGGCCGGAGATCGACGGGATGACCGCCTGCGGCAGGAGCACGCCGGTGATGTTGTTCACTGTGGATCTATTGATCTGGTAGAGCAGGTTGACCTGCGGCAGGTAGGCGGCGCGCGCGACATCGACGTCACGGTCCGCGGCCGTCTTCTGTTCGAGCGCGGCCTTCACAGAGGGATAGTTTGCGGAGGCGTAGTCGAGCGCTTCGGCGAGGCTCAGGTGGGCCGCCGGACCCGAGGGCGCGGGCTGGGCCACTGCGGCGCCGCCGAGCGACGACAGCAACAGGGCGCAGGCGGACGTCCCCGACAGAAATCGAGTTGAGCTTGGCCGCCGCCGATCAGAACGCCCGCCCATACAGATGCTACCTTGGCCGCACGAAGCGGTCGCCGCAATCGGGGTCCAGTTCAAGCGCCATCCCGATGATCCCCCCTAAAGACGCTCAGCACCTATCCACCGATGCTGTTGCGTCCGTATGTCACGATCGACGACGCCGCCGCGCCGGCTTGCTCGGTCGGTCGGTCGGTCGGTCCCGCCTGACGGAATAGCCCGCGTAGCTTGCGCTGTGTCAACTTCCGCATCCCTTTGCCGCCTCTAATTCCTACTGGATGAGTAGAATATATTTTCGGCCGCCCAGCCGTTTTGAATTGCCCCCAGCCGCGGGCCAGCCAAAGACTGTGCGATCGACGGACGGGAGCCATGACGATGGGCGGCAAGAGAGCGGGTTGGCGGCGGACGCTGGCTTTCGCCGCGACGGCGACGGCGGCCATGGCCATCCTTGAGCCGGGCGCCGCCCGGGCGGCCGAGGGGCCAGCGGCTGGCGACATCGAAGCCCTGCGCGCCGAGGTCCGGGAGCTGACGGCGCTTGTGAAGACGCAGGCCGAACGCGATCAAGGCGAAATCCAGAGCCTGTCGAGCCAGGTCAAGGCCTTGCAGAACCAACTCGCGCATTCGCGGGCGAATCCTGAAGGTGATCGCGCGGCCGCCGCGTCCTCCGTCCCGGCGGCCCTGACAACGGACGCGGCCATCGACCGCAAGGCGCCGCCGCGCGTTGCCGAAAGCGCCTCGCACCGGTTTTCACTCCAGAGCGGCGACGGCGATTACTCGATCGGGTTCACCGGCAACGTCCAGTTCGACACCGGCGCCTATGTCAGCTTCAGACCTGCGTCCCAGCTCGCAGGGCCACAGGCGCTGTCGAACGGCGTCAACGCGCGCCGGGCCCGGATCGGGGTCATCGGCCGGGCGGCGGGCGATTGGAGCTACGCGTTCGTCTATGACGCCGGCAATTCGTCCGACCAGACAGCGAAGGGAGTCGAGACGGCGCAGATCGCCTACAGCGGGTTGTCCGGCGCAGTGTTTGAGATCGGCTATTCCAACACCTACTTCACCTTGGACCAGGCGACGGGTTCCACCGACACCATCTTCTTCGAGCGAGCCACGCCTTCAGACGTCGCCACCAATATCAATACCGGCGACGCCCGGTCCAATGCCGGCGCCCGGTTCTTCGGCGACCGCTACTGGGCCGGCGCCTACCTGACCGGCCCGGCCAGCGGCGACTCCCACACCCTGACCCGTGAGCGTTTCGGCGCGTTCCAGCGCGTCGCCCTGCAGGTGCTGCAGGGACCCGACTACTCCGTCCACCTCGGCCTGGGCCTGGACGAGCTGCTGCAGGCCGCGAACGCCGGAAATGGGACGCCAGGAACGCTCGCTCTCAACGACCAGCCCGAGTTGCGGATCGATCCGACCAGCCTGCTCAACTCCGGGACCCTGGGCACGGCGGCGAACCCCGTCGACAAGGCCTACGTCCTCGATCTGGAGACCGCGGCGACCTACCGGAACGTCTTCTGGCAAGGCGAGTATTATCGCTACCAGGTCAATCGAACCGGCCTGCTGGACGCGCGCTTCAGCGGCGGCTATGGCCAGATCGCCTGGACGCTCACCGGCGAAAGCCATCGCTACAATCCGCCGACCGCGACCTACGGCCGGATATCACCGGCGCATCCCTTCTCGTTGCGCGACGGCGGATGGGGCGCCTGGGAGCTGGCGGGGCGGGTGAGCTACGTCGACCTGAACAGCCATTTCCAGCCGGGGACCGTGCTTTCCGCCGATCCCGCCGCGGTCGATGGCGGGCGCCAGCGCGGCTATACCCTGGGACTGAACTGGTATCCCAACGACCTGGTGCGCCTGCTGCTCGACTACAATCACGTTGCGTACGACAAGGCCAACGGCGGCGTCGTGAAGGGCCTCGCGCTCGGCGATCCGGTCGGCGCGAAGCTCGACGCGGTCTCGCTGCGGGTGCAGGTGTCCTACTGAGCGGGCCTCGTCCCGGGATCGGTCGAGGCCCGCTCCGCAGACTCTAGAACGGGTAGTAGCGGAAGCTCGTGAAGACCATGTCGTCTGAGGTCCTGGGGGTGTAGCCGCCGCCCGCGAAGCCTTCGAGCCGCGTGTGCGAGTACTGCACGCCGATCCGCACCTGGCCGAACGAGCCTGTGAAAGCCTTGTCCCACAGGCCGGCCGTGACCTGAGCAACCGAGCGAACTGTGGCCGAGCAGGCCCCGCCGACCGTGGTGCAGCCGGCCGCGGTGAAGACCGTGTTGTTCAGGTTGCCGAAGCCGAAGTTCGCGACGCCCAGCGTGCTGATCTTGGAGTCTTCCCGCTCTTGGCCGCCGAACAGGTAGAGGTCCAACATCGGTGTCGCATGCCAGGTGGCGCCCAGCAGGTACATGGTCTCGGAAATCGGCGCGACCTTGCCGTCGATGCGCAATGTGGCGTCTGCGAGCTGGGACGAGCCGTAGCGGCCGATGCCCTTGCCGCTCATCACCGAGGCCTGAAGGTCGAGGATCTTGGGAATGGCCGTGTAGGTGATGCTGCCGCCCCAGCCGCTGCCGGCGACGTCGGCCTCGTGCACGCCCGGGGTCAGGCCCTGGGTGTTGGCCGCGGTGACCGTGATCTGGTCGTAGAAATCGCGCCAGATGCCGAAGGCTTCGATATGCAGCGGTCGCGCGACGCCGATGTAGGGCTCCCAGGCCGCCTTCAGGATCACGTCCGGGAGGCGGTTGAAGGAACTGGTGTTGACCGAATTGAAGCCCGAGAACGCGGTCGAAACCGCCGGCGCCGGGTTGATCACGGAATTGCCCGTGGCCAGGTCAGCAACGCTGACGCCGGTCGGCAGGGCGTTGCCGGCGGTCCCGGTGAAAGTGGATTGCGGGTTTTCAAGCGATGCGGCGAGCCAGAACTGCTTGTCGGCGAAGTCCTTGGTGATCCGCAGCTGCGGCTGACGCGTCCAGGCGAAGCCCGGCACGTACTGGGCTTCGATAGCCGGCGGCGGGACTTCGTTGCGCGGGGTGATGCCCTTGCTGTTGAGCGTCACCAGCGACCAGTTCTGGCCGGCCAGCATGTGCAGACCCCAATAGTCCCAGTCCATGGTTCCGTAGAGTTGGCGGATGCGCGGCGTGTACGAATTGCTCTCGTTCGAATTGGCCGTCTGGGCCGCGCCCAGGAAGTCGAACTCACCGTAGAACGCCGCGTGCGTCGTCACGTTGATGTCGCCCTGGGCCAGGAACGAGACCCGGCTCTGGCGCGGCGAACCGCGCAGTTCGCTGATATGCGAAAGCGGCGAGTTCTCGAACGGGATCTTGGCGAAGCTCGAAGAGAGGTCGGACTCCAGGGTTTTCGACCGGTAGATGCCGGCCGCCTCGGCGAAGCCGCCCAGCGTCAGGCTGATTCCCTTGTACTTCAGCTTGTCGAGGGTCGGCGCGGGCTGGGCGGCCACGGCCGTCTGGACCGCGCCCGGAATCTGCTCGATCTGCATGTCCAGCTTGGCCTGGGCGGCATGCGCCGCGGCCGTGGCCTCGTCGGCCTTGGCCTGGCTGGCGGCGACCTGCGCCTGGGTCTGTTGCTGGGCCTGCGACTGAGCCTGGACCGTCGCCTGCAGCGCCTCGACCTGGGCGCGCAGATCCTTCACCTGCTGCGACAGGTCCGGGCCGGCCGGCGCAGCCGAATGGTGGTGTTTGGTGGCGGCCTCGGCCGTTCCCGTGGCGGCCAAGGCGCACACGGCGCTGAGCGCCGCGCCGCAGAGCAGCGCTCTCTTCAAAGTCATGACGAAATCCAGTCCCGTGCCCACGCCGCAGTTCGCGGCCTATCGACGCTGCGCTAGAGGCCGTCGGTAAAGGGAACGCAAAGGATTGATGACAATTGCAAGACACCCACGACCCGGTTGTGGGCCCAGTCGGTTCTGCTCGGCCGTGGTGATCTCGATGGAGCCCTTCCGGGCGCCCGCTTACTCGATCCGCGCGCGATCGGGGATGCCAAACGCGGCGGAGTGAACTATCTGGTCGTTGACGCGTGGGGAAACCCGCGCGGCGGAGCGCCCGGAGACCCCAATTGGCCGATCTCGCCGTCTTCTACGAACACCCGCAGTGGTTCGAGGCGCTGTTCGCCGCTCTTGGCCGGCGCGGCGTCGACTGGACCGCCATCCCGATCCAGGACCACACCTTCGACCCGGCGGACACGACCCTGCCGGCGCCGGTGATCCTCAACCGTCTCGCCATGTCCTCCTTCCTGCGCCAGGAAGAGCACGCCCTCTTCTATTC
>PLEH01000241.1 GCA_003136395.1 Phenylobacterium sp. | reverse complement strand
AACATCGACATCGGCGGCCCGGCGATGATCCGCTCGGCGGCCAAGAACCACGGCTATGTCGCCGTCTGCACCGAGGTCGCCGATCTGCAGGAGGTGCTGGCCGACATGGCGGCGGACGGGACCACAGGCCTTGAGCTGAGGAAGCGCCTGGCCGCGAGGGCATATGCCCGCACGACCGCCTATGACGCGGCGATCTCAGCCTGGTTCGCCGAGGCCCTGGGCGACGAAGCGCCTAAGCGCCGGGCCTTCGCCGGCGAGCTGGTCCAGACCATGCGCTATGGCGAGAACCCGCATCAGAAAGCGGCCTTCTACCGCTTCGCCAATCCGCGCACCGGGGTCGCCACGGCGAAACAGCTGCAGGGCAAGGAGCTCAGCTACAACAACATCAACGACACCGACGCCGCCTTCGAGCTGATCGCCGAGTTCGATCCCAAGGCGGGTCCGGCCTGCGCGATCATCAAGCACGCCAATCCCTGCGGCGTTGCGACCGGACGGACGATGGTGGAGGCCTACGAGCGGGCGCTGGCCTGCGATCCGTTGAGCGCCTTCGGCGGCATCATCGCGCTGAACCAGAAGCTGGACGCCGCGACGGCAACCGAGATTCTGAAGTTGCTCACCGAGGTGGTGATCGCCCCGGAGGCGGACGCCGCCGCCGTCGAGCTGTTCGTGAAGAAGAAGAATGTCAGACTCCTGACCACCGGCGGAATGCCCGACCCTCTGGCCCCGGGCCTGACTTTCAAGTCGGTGGCCGGCGGCTTCCTGGTGCAGAGCCGCGATGACGCCCGCCTGACCCCGGCCGACCTGAAGGTGGTCACCAAGCGCGCCCCCACGGACGAGGAGGTGCGCGACATGCTGTTTGCCTTCACCATCGCCAAGCACGTGAAATCCAACGCCATCGTCTACGCGCGCGCCGGCCAGACGCTGGGCGTCGGCGCGGGACAGATGAACCGCAAGGACTCCGCACGGATCGCGGCGCTCAGGGCGGCCGATTTCGGGCTCGACCTGAAGGGCTCAGCCTGTGCGTCCGAGGCCTTCTTCCCATTCCCCGACGGCCTGATCCAGGCGGCCGACGCCGGCTGCACGGCGGTCATCCAACCGGGCGGCTCCATTGGCGACCAGAAGGTCATCGACGCCGCCGACGAGCGGGGCCTGGCCATGGTCTTCACCGGCGTGCGGGTGTTCCGGCACTAGGCCCGGATCAGCGCCGCCGCTTCCCGCCCTCCGCGGCCAACTCCCGCAGCGCGGCGTTGGCGATGGTGAGCTTGGCGAAGGTCCAGGCGCCGCCGGAAGCCTCGATCTCGTCGATGATGCGGCGCGCGACGGCCACCTTCTCGAAACGGAGCGCCGACCAGGCCGAGGCCGCGTCATGAGCGAGACGTTCGCTCTCGCCCGCCTGCGGTCCGCCCGCAAGGGCCATGATCGCCCGCGTCAGGTCGGCCTGCTGGGTGAGCAGGTCCTCGATGAGCCGGCGCAGGGCCATCCGCTCGAAGTTGTCGCCCACCGCATAGGCTCCAGCCGCCTGGCGGACCCGGTCGAAGCCGAAGGCCTCGCCGACCGCGTGATAGAGCCGGGCCACGTTGGCCAGCGGCCAGCTCGAGGCTTCCGCCAGGTCGACCAGGTCGCCGGCGATGGTCATGGGCTGCAGGACGGCGACCCCTCGGGCCTTGTCCCCCGGCGCCCCGGCCTCGATGAGCTGGCGCACCCGGGTCGCCACCGCGGCCTGTTCGATGGGCGACAGGATGCCGGGCATCAGCTTCAGCAGCGCCTGGAAACTCGGCTTGTAGGCGCGCACCAGGGCGTCGACGTCGAGCTTGTCGCGGGCTGCGCGGCGGGCCAGCCAGAAGGTCGCGCCGCGGAGCGCCGTGCTGAGGCGCCGGAAGAGCGCCATCTGCCCGGCCGCCGGCGCCTTGCCGTCGAGCGCCGCCACGGCGTCCCAGAGCGCCGGGATGTCCAAGACCGCCTTGGCCGCTTCGTAGCCTGCGGCGAAGGCCCTGGCGTCCGCGCCCGCCGCCGGCATCAGCCGGCTCGGGAAGCTCGGACCGCAGCGGTTGATCACGTCGTTGGCGACCACGGTGGCGATGATGTCGCGGCGCAGGCGGTGGCGGCGCATGGGCTCGGCGTACTTGCGCATGGCCTTCGGGAAATAGTCCTCCAGCAGACGCTCGAAGAACGGATCGTCCGGGGCGTCGGTGGCGACGATCTCGCGCTTCAGCTCCAGCTTGCCGTAGGCCAGCAGCACAGCCAGTTCCGGCCGGGTAAGGCCCTTGCCGGCCTGGGCCCGCTCGGCGATCCCGGCGGCGTCAGGCAGGCCCTCCACCGCGCGGTCGAGACGGCCCTGGTTCTCCAGCTCGGCCATGAACTGGGCGGTGGGGGCAAGCTCGCCCGCCGCATCCATCTCCATCAGCGAAAGCGCCAGCGTCTGGTCGTAGTTGTGCGCCAGGACGTGGTCGGCGATCTCCTCGGTCATCGACTGCAGCAGCGCGTCGCGCCGCTTGCGGGTGAGCTCGCCGGTCCGCTCCAGCATGCCGGTGAGGATCTTGATGTTCACCTCATGGTCAGAGGTGTCGACGCCGGCAGAATTGTCGATGGCGTCGGTGTCGATCCGCCCGCCGGCCCCTCCAGCGCCAATTTGCGCGTATTCAATGCGCCCGGCCTGGGTCAGGCCAAGATTGGCCCCCTCGCCGACGACCTTGACCCGCAAGTCGCAGCCATTGACCCGCAGGGCGTCGTTGCCCTTGTCGCCGACGTCGGCATTGGCCTCGCGCTGGGCCTTCACATAGGTGCCGATGCCGCCGAGGTAGAGCAGTTCCGCCGGCGACTTCAGGATCGCATTGATCAACTCGGTGGGGGCGAGCGCGTCGGCCTTGATTTCCAGCATGGCCCGCACCTGGGCCGAAATCGGGATCGACTTCAGGGTGCGCGGGAAGACGCCGCCGCCCCTGGAGATCAGCTTCCTGTCATAGTCGGCCCAGGACGAGCTCGGCAGGGCGAACATGCGCGCCCGCTCGGTCCAGGACTTCGCGGGGTCCGGATCGGGGTCGAGGAAGATGTGGCGGTGGTCGAAGGCGGCGAGCAGCTTCGTTTGTTTCGACAACAGCATGCCGTTGCCGAACACGTCGCCGGACATGTCCCCGCAACCCACGACGGTGAAAGGCTCCTTCTGGATGTCCTTGCCGAGTTCGCGGAAATGGCGCTTGACCGCTTCCCAGGCGCCGCGGGCGGTGATGCCCATGACCTTGTGGTCGTAGCCTGCCGATCCGCCGGACGCGAAGGCGTCGC
Source organism: Phenylobacterium sp. (assembly GCA_003136395.1). GTDB lineage: Bacteria > Pseudomonadota > Alphaproteobacteria > Caulobacterales > Caulobacteraceae > Phenylobacterium. The sequence continues at coordinate 8,943 of PLEH01000241.1, read as the reverse complement.
CCAGCCAGAAGCCGTAGGCCTCGGCCATGCCGTTGGCGATGTCGGAGAAGGTGGCCGTGCCCTTGTCGGCGGCGACCACTAGGTAGGGATCGTCGCCATCGAAGGCGACCACCCGGTCCGGCGGGATCACCTTGCCGTCCGGCGACAGGTTGTCGGTGATGTCGAGGAGGCCGCAGAGGAAGGTCTTGTAGGCTCCGATTCCCTCGGCCTGGACCTCGGCCCGGCTTCCGCCCTTGGGAAGCTGTTTCGGATAGAAGCCGCCCTTGGATCCCACAGGCACGATCACCGCGTTCTTCACCTGCTGGGCCTTCACCAGGCCGAGCACCTCTGTGCGGAAGTCGTCGCGGCGGTCGGACCAGCGCAGGCCACCTCGGGCGACGGGCCCGAAGCGCAGGTGGACGCCCTCGACATTGACCCCCCAGACGAAGATCTCGCGGTAGGGCTTGGGCGCCGGCAGGTCGGCCAATTCCCCGCTCGCTACCTTGAAGGAGATGTAGGGCTTGGGGCCGCCGTCCGCGGCCGGCTGATAGAAGTTGGTCCGCTGCATGGCGTGGACCAGCAGCGCGATGCGGCGCAGGACGCGGTCCTCGTCGAGGCTCTCCACGGCCTGCAGGGCCTCGACGATCTGGACCATGACCTTGTCGGCCTGGTCGCGGCGCGCCTCGACGCTGGCCCCGGAGGCGGGGTCGAACTTGGTCGCAAAGAGCGTCAGGATCAGCCGCGCCACATCCGGATGGGCGGAGAGCGCCTCTTCCTGCACCCGTTGGCTGGGGTCGAGGCCGGACTGCTGGCGGTGCCGGGCGAAGGCGCGGATCAGGGCCGCTTCACGCCAGGGGATCGAGAGCTCCAGCACCAGCCGGTTGAAGCCGTCGTTCTCCGTGCGGCCGGTCCAGACCGCGACCACCGCGTCCTCGAAGGCGCCCTTGAGGTCGGCGAACACCAGATCGGCGCCGCGCGGATCCTCGATCTCGAAGTCGTGCACCCAGACCGTGGGGCGGCCGGCCCGGGTCGCCGGGAAGCCGGCTTCGGCCAGCGCCTTCAGCCCCATGCTTTCGAGGATCGGCAGGACGTCGGAAAGGTGGGCCGGCGCGTCGGGCCGATAGAGCTTGAAGCGGAACTGCAAGGGGTTGTCGGCGGCTGAGCGGTAGGCGCGGACACAGACGCCCTGCCCCGGCGCCAACCCGTCGATCACCGCCAGGTCGGCCAGGGCCTCGGCCGGTTCGAACCGGTCGCGGTAGCCGGCGGGGAAGGCGTCGCCGTAGCGAGACAGGATGTCGGCGACTTCCTGCATCGGCCGCTCGCCGCTACGCACCGCGGCCTCGAAGCGGTCTTCCCAGGTGCGCGCCGCCTCGGTGATCGCCGCCTCGAGGGCGCGCAGGTCGGGCTCGTCGTGCTGCCCGGGCGTGAAGCCGATGATGTAGTGGACCCGCGCCAGGGGCGCATCGGAGAAGCTCGGATAGGAGGCGGACACCCGCCCGCAGTAGCTTTGGGCGAGGATCTTGCCGGCCCGAGCCGCCAGGTCGGAATCGTAGTGGTCCCGCGGCAGGAACAAGAGCACCGAGGCGAAGCGGTCGAAGGGGTCGCGGCGTTCGAAGAGCCGCACGCGTGGACGGTCGTAGAGGTGCAGGATGCCCAGCGCCTCGGCGAGCAGGTCGTCCTCGCTCATCTGGAAGAGCTCGTCGCGCGGATGGTTCTCGACGATGTTCTTCAGACGCTTCTCGTTGTGGCTGCCGGGCACGGTGGCCGCGCGGCTGAGCACATTGGCGACCTTCTCGCGGATCAGCGGGACGGCGGATGCCGGGTGGTCATAGGCCTCGGCGGTGAACAGGCCCACGAAGCGCACCTCGCCGATCGGGCGGTCGTCGGCGCCGTAGCGCTTGATGCCGACGTAATCCATGTAGCCGCGGCGGTGGACGCGGCTCCTGACGTTCGACTTGGCGACGGTGAGCGCCGGGTCGGTGAGCAGGCGGTCCTTGACCTTGCCCAAGAGGATCGCCGGTTCGTTGGCGCGGCGCAGGACGGTGCGGCTGGGATCGCGCAGGACGCCCAGGCCGTCCTTGGCCTGGTAGAGCGGCTCCTCGGCGGCGTAGTCGCCGTTCTTCAGCCGCGGATATTCGTAGACGCGCGCGCCCAGGAACACGAACTGCTCGGCCTCGAGCCAGGCCAGGAAGGCGAGCTCCTCCGGCCGGGCCCGCTTCGAATGGCTCTCCAGCTCTCCTAGGGTGCGGGCCATCAGCGCCAGCATCTCGGGGAAATCATCCACCGCAGCGCGGACGTCCTTCAGGGTGTGATGGAGGCCGGCGATGACGGCGGCCTCGCGGTCCGCCCCGATGGGGTCGAGGATCACCTGGATCATCGACTCGCGATGCGCCGCGCCGGTGGACCCGCGCAGGCCCGCCCGGTCGCGCTGGACCTCGACGATGGGGTGGAAGAGCGCGCGGACCGACAGGCCCTGCTCGGCGATCTCGCCCATGATCGAATCGACCAGGAAGGGCGCGTCGTCCTGCACGATCTCCAGCCGGTCGAGCGGGACGCTCGTCTGGCTGGCCCCGCTCTTTCCGCCAAGCAGGGGGGCGATGCGGACCATGGGGCCGCGGCCCCGCCGGCGCGCGCCGAATTTCCAGAAGTCCGCCAGATTGCCCGCCAGTTCGGCGCTGGTCAGTTCCGGCAGCTCGTCGGGAGCGGCGTCGGCGCAGGCCTGGGCGGCGAAAGCCCGGGCGCCGGCGATCGCCGGGTCGCCCTTCAGCGCGGCGAGGATGGCCTTGGGGAGCAGCCCGGATGCAGGCGGCTTGATCATAGCTCGCCTCCGGCCGGACGGCGGTGGGCGCCTCCTGACACGAGGACGGCGCCGGAGGAGAGTGTCCGGCGCCGTTTGGTCTCGCCGTGGGGGGACGGCGAAACGCTCTGTGCTCGCTTCGTCCGCGTGCTTGGGGGGATACGGACGGAGTTGCCGGACCGTGTCGGCCCGGGGCCCACCTTAGATAGGAACCGAAATCGCAAGTTGAAGTCCCCAAAGTGAAGTTTGGCGGTGAAGGCTTGGCGCTCAGGGTTGTTTGACGGGCCGCCGCGTCAGCTTGGAAAGCCTGCTCTTGGCGGGCGGGGGTAGCTTCTCATCGGGCGGCTCGTTCGGCCGTTTGTTCTTCAGTTGCTGCGGGTCGCCGTCAGCCGAAAGGATAACCGAGATCCAACGGCTGCCGTCGAACTGCGCCAGGATCACCATGGCCATGACGGTCAGGGGCGTCGAAAGAAAGGCGCCGGTGAGCCCCCAGATGGCGCTCCAGAAGGCCAGCGACAGCAGGATCATCACCGGATCGAGATTGAGGCTGCGGCCTTGCATCCGCGGATAGATCACATTGCCGATGATCATGCCGATCAGCTGCAGGATCACGAACAGCACGATCGCCCGGCCATAGCCGTCGAACTGCACCAGCGCAAAGAGCGGCGGCGCGACGCCGGCGAACACCCCGCCGGCCACGGGGATGTAGACCGCCAGGAAGATCAGGAAGGCCCAGAACAGGCTGTCATGCAGGCCGACAGCGACCATGGCGATCCAGGACAGCACCGCGACCATCAACCCGGTGATGGTCTGGACGAAGAGGTACTGCTCAACGCCGTCGCGGATGCGCAGGAAGGCCACGACCGCCTCCTGCCGTTCCTCGCGCTGTGGGAAGAGGCCGACGGCCTTGCGTTCCCAGCCGCGCCGCGAGGCGATGATGAAGGCGAGGTAGACCAAGACGAAGAGGGCGGTCGAGGCGAAGTCCTGCACCGCGCGTGCGGCGAGGCCCAGGTACTTGGCTGCGTCGAGCCCGCGGATGATGCTCTGTACGGTCGGCGGGCGCCGCAGGTGGGCGGCATGAGCCACCTGGAGCATGACGCCGTCCAGCTTGGGGCCATAGGCCAGGAGCTGGGTCACGAACCCTGTGCCGTTCATCGCCACGAAGACGGCCGTTCCGCCGAACAGCAGGATCGAGATGAGCAGCGCCAGCGGCAGGGCCGCCTTGCGCGAGACGTGCGGCAGGCGGTGCTCCAGCACGCGGGCGAAGCCGTCGATCATCACGGCCAGGAAGAGCGCCAGCGCCAGCGGCGTGAGGATCGGGGCCAGCACATAGAGCGTCGCGCCGCCGGCGATCACGGCCAGGATGACCAGGGCGTTGCGGGCGACGGTGGGCTCGGGCGCGGCGGACGGGGAGGTCGGCATTCGGGGCTTTCGCGTGACGCGAGGTTCGACTGTCCGCGCCGGGCGGGCGGGCGTCAATTCGGCGATCCCTAGCTCGCTTCGAAGTCTCCCGCCACCACTCCTGCGTCGCGGGCCGTCAGCGCGGCGCCATGCGGATCGCGCCGTCCAGGCGGACGTGCTCGCCGTTGAAGTAGCTGTTGGTGATCATCTCCAGCGCCAGCGAAGCGTATTCCGGCGCATTGCCGAGGCGCTTGGGGAAGGGCACGGACGCGGCCAGGGCCTGCTTCACCGGCTCCGGGGCGAACTGCATCAGGGGCGTGTTGAAGATGCCGGGCAGGATGGTGTTCACCCGGATGCCGTCGCCGGCCAGGTCGCGGGCGATGGGCAGGGTCATGCCGACGATGCCGCCCTTGGAGGCCGAGTAGGCCGCCTGGCCCATCTGTCCGTCGACAGCGGCGACGGAGGCGGTGTTGATGATGGCCCCGCGCTCGCCGTCCTCCAGCGGCTCCAGGTCCAGCATGCCCTTCGCCGACTTGGCGATGCAGCGGAAGGTGCCGACCAGNNGCGCAGTTGACCAGGATCCGCTCCTGGCCGTGGGCGGCGCGGGCCTTGGCGAAGGCCGCGTCGACCTCTTCCTCGCTCGTCACGTTGCACTTGCAGAAGACGCCGCCGACGGCCTTGGCGACGGCCTCGCCCTTCTCTTCGTTCATGTCGAAGATGGCGATCTTGACGCCGTGTTCGGCCAGCTTGCGGACCGTGGCTTCGCCGAGGCCGGAGGCGCCGCCGGTGACGATCGCGGCGACGGAGGAATTGAGTTGCATGGACGTGGCGCTCCCGATCTCGTTATCTGCCTAAGAGTTGGCCCGAGGCTTTAAACCGATGAGCCGTTCCGAAAAAGCGTCACCTTACGTAAACGGAAACGCCGATCCGCTGGATCCCGCCCACGCGCTGGTCCCGCACGTCATGCAGCTGAACGAGCAGCGGGTGACGCGAGGCTTCTGGCCGAAGATGCGCCGTGTGGCGGCCCTGGTCCCATTCGCCTCGGAGGCCCTGGCCGTCTGGTACTGCGCCCGCGACGAGGAGACCCCGGTGGCGGCCAAGGGGATGATGTTCGCCGCGCTCGCCTATTTCGTCATGCCCATCGACGCGATCCCCGATTTCGTCGCCGGCATCGGCTACACCGACGACGCGGCGGTGTTCATGGCCATGCTGGCGCTGGTGGGAAAGAACCTGAAACCGCGGCACCGGGCGGCCGCGAAAGCCGCCGTGGCGCGGCTGCGCGAGGAATCCTAGTCGGCCGCACCCATCTCGGGGAACAGCTCAGCGAAGGGCGAGAGCGATCCGCTGTCCCAGCTGTGCCGGCTGCCGACGGTGATGCCGCCATCGACCACGATGGAGGTCCCGGTCACGAACTCGGAATCGTCGCTGGCGAGATAGAGCGCCGCCTTGGCGACGTCCTCCGGCAGCCCGGCCCTCGGGACCGGCTGCACCTTGGCGCCGTTCTGCGCGACGCGGGCCGCCATCTGGTCGGCGACCTCGCGCGACTGGCCCATGGACGAGCCGAAGATCGAGGTTGCGATCAGGCCGGGGCAGACGGCGTTGACCCGGATTTTCTGCCGCGACAGCTGGGCGGCGGCCACCCGGCTCATGTGGATCACCGCGGCCTTGGCCGAGGAATAGGCGATGGGGCCCCAGCCGGCCTGCATTCCGGCGATGGAGGCGGTGTTGATGATCGAGCCGCCGCCGCGCGCCAGGAACCGCGGCGTCGCATGCTTCATGCCCAGCGCCGGGCCGCGCACCAGGACATCGAAAATCCAGGTCCAGGTTTCGGCCTCGATCTCGGGGATCGAGCGCATCGCGTCGGAAATGCCGGCGTTGTTGAAGAGGACGTCGAGCCCGCCAAACGCGCTGTCGGCCAGGCCGATGGCGGCGGCGATGTCGGCTTCCTGGGTGACGTCGCAGCGGAGGTAACGCACCGACCCTGAGAACCGCTGCTCCAGCATGCGGCCCTTCTCGTCCTGGATGTCGGCGGCGACGACCCGGGCGCCCTCGGCCACGAACAGCTCGACCGTTCCGAGGCCGATTCCCGACACCGCGCCGGTGATCACCGCGACCTTGCCGTCCAGACGTCCCGCCATGCGGTCTCCTCTATACGAAAGCGAGGCCCGGAAGAGCGGGCCGCCCGGCCTCAGTCGACCGTGATGACCACCTTGCCCATGGCCTGGCGGCTGCCCAGGTGTGCGATGGCCTCGGCGCCGCGGGCCAGCGGGAAGCGTTCGGAGACGTGCGGCTTGATCTTGCCTGAGGCATAGAGCGCCAGGAGTTCGTCGATGCTGGCCGCGAACAGAGCCGGATTCTTCTGGGTCCAGGTTCCCCAGAACACGCCGACGATATCGCAGCCCTTCAGGAGCGCGAGGTTGAGCGGGATGCGCGGAATGTCGCCGGCCGCGAAGCCGATCACTAGATAGCGGCCCTCCCAGGCGATGGAGCGGAGCGCCGGCTCGGCGTAGTCGCCGCCGACCGCGTCATAGATCACGTCGGCGCCGTCGGGCCCGCAGGCGTCCTTGAAGAGGGCCCCCAGCGCCCGCTGGCCGTCCTTGTCGAAGGGGCCGCGGCCATAGACCACGCCCGCGTCGGCGCCGTGCTTAATGGCCAGGTCGACCTTCTCCTGGGTGGAGCAGGCGGCGATCACCCGCGCGCCCATGGCCTTGCCGAGCTCGACCGCCGAGAGGCCGACGCCGCCCGCCGCACCCAGCACCAGCAGGGTCTCGCCGGGCTCCAGGTGACCCCGGTCCTTGAGGCCGTGGTAGGAGGTGCCGTAGGTCAGGATGAAGGCCGCGGCCACATCATACGGCATGGCGTCGGGGATCTTCCACAGGCGCGAGGCCGGCAACAGCACCTCCTCGGCCATGGCGCCCCAGCCGGTGTTGGCCAGCACCCGGTCGCCGGGTTTCACATTGGTGACGCCCTCGCCCACGGACTTCACCACGCCCGAGAGCTCTCCGCCCGGGGCGAAGGGGCGCTCGGGTTTGAACTGGTACCTGTCCTCGATCATCAGGACGTCGGGAAAGTTGACCCCTATGGCCTTGACGGAGATCACCGCGTGGCCGGGCTTGGCCTGAGGCGACGGCACATCCTCCAGCACCAGGGCGTCCGGTCCGCCAACGACCTTGCTCAACAGCGCCTTCATGTCCGTCTCCCGCCGGTGCTCTTCGAAGTTGGCGGGACGCTAGCCCAGCGGCCTCGGAGGCGGAAGGCGGAAACCTAACGGGCGTTTGAAATCGAGGTCGGTCAAAACCGCTTCGAGATCCCGACATAGAGCTCGGCGTCCGGGGTCTGGCGGTTGAGGCCGAAGTTGGCGCCGGCGTCGAACTGCAGGGTCTTGCCGATCATCAGGGCAGAGGTCAGGTCGGCGCTGGCGCGGCGGATGGTTCCGGCGGGGTCGTTCTCGACCTGGCCCCAGAGCTCGGCGCCCAGGCTCACTGGCCCGAAGCTGCGGCCCAGGCTGGCGACGCCGGTCCAGGCCGCATGAGTCCCGCCGCCGCCGGCGTTGCGCAGCACGTCGACCTCCGGGGTCAGGCCCAGGGAAAATCCACCGCTGAGCGGAATGGCAATGGGCAGGCGTGCGCCGCCGGTCCAGCCGCCGGCGCCCAGGCCGTGGGTGGCGGTCGGCAGGGTGACGAAGGCCTGGGCGGCGACCGCGACGCCCATCTTGTCGGGATCGGTCAGGGCGGCGAGGACCGCCAGGCTCGCATCACCGGTTCCGCTCTCGTGCGGCTGGCCGCGGGTCTGGTTGACGATCACCGGCGCCCAGGCGGCTTCCAGCTCGACCCGGCGGCTGATCCCCAGCCGAAGTTCCGTGGCGCCCAGGGTGTAGGTGTCGGCATGGACCCCGCCGCTGTGCTGGAAGACCGCGTCGGCCACGCCGGTTTCGACCTGCAGGCGCCCGGCGTCGATGATGCAGGGCGGCGTCGCCTTGCCGGGACGCTGGGCGCAGAAGTCGCGAAGGCCGTTGGCGGGCGCAGCGGTCTGCGCCTGGGCGGGGAGCGCGCCGAACAGGGTGGCGGCGATGAGGAGCGAGGCGGCGAGGTTCATAAGGCTCAGCTATGCCTCCACCGCAAAGCAATGGTAAACGGCGCTCCGATTTGGCCGAACGGCTGCTCTCGCCTATATCCGGGGCTCTCAGACAGGATTCTTCTCCCCTTGGGCGTGACCCTCGACATCTCTCGTGCGCCATCCATGCCGCGCGCGTCGGCGAAGCCCAACCTCTCGGGCCTGACGCGCGCTGAGCTTGCGCAGGCGCTGATTGCGGCCGAGGCCGTGCGCCCGGAAAAGGCCCGGATGCGCGCCACCCAACTCTGGCGCTGGATCCACCACTATGGCGTCACCGACTTCTCAGCCATGAGCGACGTCGCCAAGGAGATGCGCGCGGCCCTCGCCGAGGCCTTCACCCTCGACCGCCCGGAGATCGTCGAGCGGCAGGTGTCGAAGGACGGCACGCGCAAGTGGCTGATCCGCACCGCGCCCGGCATCGAGATCGAGACCGTCTATATTCCTGACGTTGGCCGGGCTGGCGCGCTCTGCGTTTCCAGCCAGGTGGGCTGCACGCTCAACTGCACCTTCTGCCACACCGGCACCCAGGCGCTGGTCCGCAATCTGACGGCCGCCGAGATCGTGGCCCAGGTGCAGGTCGCCCGCGACGACCTCGGCGAATGGCCGAGCCCCAAGGAGGACCGCCGGCTCTCCAACGTCGTCTTCATGGGCAT
>PLEH01000203.1 GCA_003136395.1 Phenylobacterium sp. | reverse complement strand
CGATAGAGAAGCGGTCTTAGCCCTTCACCCCGAAAGCGGACGGCCCAAACGTCACCTGAGAGTCACAAGCCGACCCCCCTCCCACCTCGCCCCTTGCAACCTCCGCCGACTGCGCTAACGCTTCGCCGCCCATGAGCGACTTCACCCGCCCGGGCATCCTGCCCTGCCAAGCCATCGACGCCCTGATCGCCAATGGCGCGATCTCGGCCGCCACGCCCTTTGAAACCGACCAGGTCCAGCCGGCCAGCCTCGACCTCAGACTGGGCGCGCGCGCCTGGCGGGTCAGGGCCTCCTTCCTGCCGGGGCGCCACACGGTTCGCGAGCGGATCGCCAGCGTCGCCATGCACGAAGTGGACCTGACCCGCAGCGCGGTGCTGGAACGCGGCTGCGTCTACATCGCCGAGCTGCAGGAGCGGCTGAAGCTGCCGCCCGGCGTCTCGGCGCGGGCCAATCCGAAGAGCTCCACCGGCCGGGTGGACGTTTTCGTCCGCCTGCTGACCGACCGCGGCAACCGCTTCGACGACGTGGACGCGGGCTATGACGGGCCGATCTATATGGAGATCGCGCCGCAGACCTTTTCGGTGCTGGTGCGAACCGGGACACGGCTCAACCAGCTGCGGCTGAAGGCCGGCGCCCCGGAGCGCCTGCGCGTCGAGAGCGTCGGCGTCGACCTGACCGGCGAGATCGCGGGGTTCCGCGGCCGCCGCCACGCCGGCCTCGTCGACCTCGACAAGGAGGACGGCCACGATCCGCGCGACTTCTGGGAGCCGCTTCATCCCAAGGATGGTCAGCTGCTGCTCGACCCCGGCGAATTCTACATCCTGGCGTCGAAGGGCGCGGTGGAGATCCCGGTGATGGAGGCCGCCGAGATGACCCCCATCGACCCGTCGGTCGGCGAATTCCGCGTCCACTACGCCGGGTTCTTCGATCCCGGCTTCGGCACCGACGAGGCGCACGGCAAGGGGTCCAAGGGCGTGCTGGAGGTCCGCAGCCACGAAACGCCCTTCATCCTGGAGGACGGCCAGACCGTCGCCCGCCTGGTCTACGAGCCGCTCACCGAGAAGCCCGAACGCCTCTACGGCGATCTCGGCTCGCACTACCAGCGCCAGGGCCTGAAGCTCTCCAAGCACTTCAAGGTGTGGGGCGAATAGACAACGACGCGCGACGTTTTGTCATGGACGCTTGACACGACCTGTTGTGTCGTGTTTCCTTGTCATCAAGACAAGGAGGGCTGACATGTCTCGGCGGTTACAATTCGCGGCGCTCGGCGCCATCGCATCGGCGGCCGCGCTTGCCGCCGCCACTCCGGCTGCGGCCGACCCGACGCTGTGGGTCGCCAAGGCCAAGGGCTCGACGGTCTATCTGGTGGGCACGGTGCACCTGCTGCCGCCCGACGTGAAATGGCGGACGCCGGCCGTGGAGAAGGCGCTGAAGGACTCCAGCGAACTGTGGCTCGAGATCAAGCTGCCGGTCGGACCTGGCGACGCCGAAGAGATGAAGCGCACCCAGCAGCTGGTCGCCGCGACCGGCATGGCGCCCGCTGATGCGCCGCCCCTCTCCAGCAAGCTCACCGCCGACGAATGGACGAAGCTGCAAGCGGTCACCGCGCCGGCTCACGTGCCGCCGGCGATGCTCGAGCGCATGCAGCCCTGGTTCGCCTCGGTCGTGGTGGCCCAGGTCATCGCCCAGGGCCTCGGCTGGTCGGCCGATAGCGGCGTCGACACAACCCTCGACCGCGATGCCCTGGCCCAGGGAAAGCCGGTCAGGGGCCTCGAAAGCCCCGAGCAGCAGATGCGGATGTTCGGCGCGATGCCGGCGGAGGCCCAGGTCGGGCTGCTGCGCTCCGGCCTGGATGACGCCGGCGAGGTTGGCAAGGCCAAGCTTGCCAGCCTCGCACGCGATTGGGCGGCCGGGGACGACGCGGCCGCGGCCAAGCATCTCGTCGACGGCATTAGGGACAAGTCCCCGGAGCTCTATGCGCGGATGCTGGTGGCGCGAAACCGCGCTTGGATCCCGCAGATCGAAGAGATGTTGAAGACACCCGGCGTACGCATGATCGCCGTGGGCGAGGAGCACCTCCTGGGGCCCGACGGCGTGCCGGCCCTGCTGAAGGCCGACGGCATGCGCGTCGAACATGTCCACTGACCCCCTGAAGTGAGGAGACTGATCCGTGGTTGATCGAAGAACCCTGCGAACCTGGACCTACGCCGCGATCGCCCTGGTCGGCGCTATCCCGATCATGTTCCTGCCGGAGATCATCTTTCGTCCGACGCCGCCCGCGGGCGACGCCGGCTTCACCGCCGTGACGGTCGCCTGCATGGCCGCCGCCCTGGCCTGGGCGTCGTGGTTCGCCATCGCCAGCTTCCGCCAGTCCGAGGAGTTCGTGCAGGAGCGCTCCAAGTTCGCCTGGTGCTGGGGCAGCGTGACCGGAATCGTGATTGCTGTGCCGATCTTCGCCTTGATTGGCGCGGGCGGCTTGCCCTGGATCGCCAGCGGCCGCGAGGCGACCCACGCCTTTACGCTCGGCGCGGGCCTGATGCTTGCCGCCCAGCTCGCCGGCTACTTCGCGATGTCCGCCTGGTGGCGGGCGACCAAGCGCTAGCGGCTGAGGAACTCGCCATGAAGAACCGCCTGAAGGTGCTGCGCGCCGAGCGCAACTGGAGCCAGGCCGATCTCGCGCTGCGCCTGGACGTCTCCCGTCAGAGCGTCAACGCCATCGAGACCGGCAAGTACGATCCCTCGCTGCCGCTGGCGTTCCGGATCGCCAGGCTGTTCGACGCCCCCATCGAGGCGATTTTCGAGGACCAATAGCCCGCTCATCCCGGCGAAGGCCNNTCGCCGGGATGAGCGGAATCAGTCTCGCTTGTAGATCGACTGCCGGGGCGTCTCGGTCACCCGGCGCAGCATCGGTTCGAAGGCCGAAAGCGGCATGGTGTCGTAGCCGGGATCGAAGCTCGACTGATCATAGAGATGGCAGAACTGGGCGCAGTATTCGAAGTGCGGATGTCCGCGGAACTGCTCGCGCATGTCGCGGTCCAGGCCGATGTAGTGGAAGAAATAGTAGCCCTGGAAGATCCCGTGCTTCTCCATCATCCAGTGGTTGGCCTCGGAGATATAGGGCTTGAGGACCGCGGCCCCGAGCTCCCCGTGGCTGGCCGGGCAGAGAATGTCGCCGATGTCGTGCATCAGGGCGCAGACGACATACTCCTCGTCCTGACCGGCCCGGTGCGCCCGCGTGGCGGTCTGCAGGAAGTGCTCGAGCCGGTCCACCGCAAAGCCGCCGTGGTCGTTGTCGAGCAGCTTCAGGTGGGTGAGCAGGCGGTCGGCCAACTCGCCCCGGTGCGGGGCGGCGGCGCGGCCGATGGCCATCCAGTCCTCCTGGTCGCCCTCGGTCATCGCGTGGAATTTCGCCCGGTCCAGGACCGTTTCGCCGTCGGCCATGCCGGCCTCCTCTGATCTGTCCGGCGCAGGGTGCGGCCGTGCGGCCGCGGCGTCAACGAAGGCGGTCAGGCCGGTTCGGTCATGCCGGCTCGGTTTGGGGCTCCTCGACGAAGCCCTTCCAGCCTTGCATGTACTTCACGAAGGCCGGGCCCAGGCCCTCGCTCTCCAGGTAGGCGACGCTGACGGGGGTCTTCACCGGCATGAAGCCCGGGTCAGCGGCGAGCCTTTGCGGATAGTCGTGGTGCAGGATGGCGGCGCGGCCCAGCAGCACGAAGTCCATGCCGCGCTCCAGGCAGGTCCGCGCGTCCTGCGGCGTCATCACCTTACCGGCGCAGCCCAGCCGCACCTGCCCGCGCGGCAGCTCGGTGAAGTAGCTCATCAGGCTGCGGCCCTTGAACTCGTCCTCCATCGGCTCCTTGGCGTAGTCCCACAGCGACAGGTCCAGGTAGTCGATCCTGCCGTCGGCCAAGATCTCCCGGGCCACCTGGACAATCTCGCCCAGTTTCAGGCCGAACCGCTCGGGCGAGAGCCGCAGGCCGAGGCTGAAATCGGGGCCGGTGCGCGCGCGGACGCCGTCGATGATCTCGTGGATGATCCGCGCGCGGTTTTGCAAGGATCCGCCATAGCGGTCGGTGCGCAGGTTGACCTCGGGGCTCAGGAACTGGGCCAGGATATAGCCGTGGGCGCCGTGGATCTCGACGCCCTGGAAGCCGGCCGTCTCGCAGCGGACCGCCGCGGCGATGAAGTCGTCGCGCACCCGCTCGACCTCGGCGAGCGTGAGCGCACGCGCGCCGAATTCCTCGTTGTCCGACGGACAGTGCGGCGCCTCGCCGATCAGGGCCTTGGGCGAGCGCATGCCCGCGTGGTGCAGCTGCGCCACCGCCACGCTGCCATAGTCCTTGATCTGGGCGGCCAGCCGCCTGAGCCCCGGCAGGTGCTCGTCGCCGAACACCCCGAGCTGGCCCGGGAAGCCCTGGCCGGTGCGCGAGACGTGCGCCGCGCAGGTCATGGTCAGGGCGAAACCGCCCTTGGCCCGCCAGGTCAGCCACTTGAACTCCTCGTCCGACAGCGTCCCGTCGGCGTGGCTCTGGGAATTCGTCAGGGGCGCCAGCACCAGGCGGTTCTTCAGGGCCGGGCCGTGGTCCAGGGTCAGGGGCTCGAAAAGGTCAGGCAAGACGGCATCCTCAAACAGGCGTTTGGATGCGTTCTAGCGGACCGGAGCGCCGCGCGGCAATCCAGGGGACCTGATGGCGCCCCCACGCCTTCTGTCGCGGCGCGCGCTTGAGGGGGCCGGGAAGACCGGCTAAGGAACCCAACCTCTTCGGAATGCGGCCGTAGTTCAGAGGTAGAACGTCAGCTTCCCAAGCAACTTTTCCGCGTTCTCACACCTGCCCATAGCATCTTTAAGTCATTATTGTTCTTGCGCTTTTCGGAAATACGGCTGCGCACGCTGTATCATTCATTCTGGCACTTACACCTTACATTTGTGAGCCAGAACGGAGCCAGATATCCGTCGCCAATTCGGAACTGAATCTGGTTCGACAGAAGACTGCCATGACCACGCTGTTGGAGGGGCCGCGAGTATCCGCACGCCCGGCGGCGCCAGGCGGTCTTGAAGTGGGCGGTTGAGGCGGACTCCCGGCCCGAAGGCTCGTATCATCCCTGAGATTTAAGGCCGGGTGGCGTCTGGCAGATACGTTCGCTGCGCGGAGTTGCGTCTTGTGTCCCCGAAATTCCGTATCCACCTGGCAGGAGACAGAACATGCCAACCGATAAGACAGATGCGCAACAGCCCACCGCCAGCCCTGAAGCCCCCGCAGATGGAAGCAACCCCGAGCTGAGCCCTGAAGAACTGGCAAATGTCGCAGGTGGTGAATATTTTAAGTTCGAGCTGACGGAAGTATACATCACCAGCAGGTCGCCGCCGCCGCCGCCGCCNNATCAACTGCTCCGATAAAACGAGCCGCCGAGGTAGGGGCTTGCGTCTGCCGGTCGGGCGTTTCCGTATCATGGTTGGTTGACCAGTGTTATCAGGGTCGGATGACCGAAGTTGGTCGAGCCGTTGCGCGGCGAACCCGCCGCCATGCCGAGAAAGGGAAGTGCATGCCCGTTTCCAACACCCAAGACGTCGCCAAGACCCAAGAGACGCCGGAAGTCGTCGAATTGACCGTGACCCAGCTGGACGAGGTGACGGGCGGCGATCCCGCCACCACCGCCGCCACCATCAAGGCCACCCAGCAACCGACCGCGACAAAAGTCGCCAACAATACCGACGCCTATATCCGGTCCTAGGGCGGGCCGTCTTTCGCGATCCGGTTTCCACCAGGCGCTGCGTTCAGAATCGTGGCTTTGGGGCGCAGTCATTCGGCTGAGACGTCTCGACGGCGTATGATGGAATGGCGCTGCGCGCCGCGCTCTAGGTAGGTGGAGTTGGGACCGCCCCTCCGCTATTCGGTCGTATGGAAATTCGCGTCCTGGAGCTTCTTCAGGATCCGCTGACGATTGCGACGCATTGCCGGATCGTCGCGCAGGGCCAGACCGCGGTCGATGTCGGCGAGCGCCCGCTCGTTCTCGCCGAGCCGGAAGTGGATAGCGGCGCGATTTGCCCAGGCATCAGGGAGATCGGGTTGACGATCGAGGGCCGCCTCGAAGCTCGCGAGCGCTGCCTCGTTCCTGCCCTCGATCGTCGCGACGACACCGCGCAGACAGAGCAGCCGGGCGTCGTCCGGCGCCTGGCGAAGGCCCCGTTCAACGTCTCGCGCCATGGTTTCGATCTCGCCGAGCGCCTGACAGAGGCAAGCGCGGTCGATCCGCGTGGCGAGGTGGTCGGGATCGATCTCCAGCACGCGATCGCACGCCGCTCGGGCCTCGTGGTGGCGCCCGAGCGCGCGCAGGCATTGCGCGCGGTTGTGCAGGGCTTCGACCAGCGGCGGCCCCCAGAAGATCGCGCGGTCGTAGTCGGCCAGCGCTTCGGCGTGCCGTCCGGCATTCTGGTGGATCAGGGCGCGATCAAACCAGGCTTCGTCGTTGCCTGGCTCCAAGTCATGCAGCCGTTGAAGATCGCGCAGTTCCTCGTCCGGCTTACCCTGGCGCCGGTGCAGGCGCGCGCGATTGTGGAACAGGATTGTAGCCTCGCGGCTGAAGCTGTCGGGCGCATCCCGGGCGAGATCGGCCAGGGCGTCCGTCAGCAAGCGACAAGCCAGGTCCGGCTTGCCTTCGCGCAGCTCCACAAGCGCCAGCGTGTTGTGCAAAAAAGCGGAGTTGATCACACGGTTGTCGCCGGGCGGCATCTTCGCGGCTGCCGCCAAGGCGGCGTCAATACAGGCGCGCGCGGCGCGATAGTCTCGCCGGCCATCCCGATAAAACCTCGCATAGAGAATCGCCTGCGCGTAGCCGGCATCGACCAGGATCACCGGGTCTGTCTCCTCGCCCAGGCAGCCGATGCAGAGGGCTTCCACCTCTTCGAGGCGATCGAGTAGCAGCAGCGCAAATAGCTTTTCGTGAAATATCCGCGCTCGCAGGGGGTGTGGCCCACGCCCCGCGAGCGCCGCCTCGGCCAGCCGCACCCATTCCAGCGTCGCCTCATAGTAGGCGAGGTTCATGGAGCGGCGGGCCCAGGTGGCGAACTCCTGGGCGTTTTCGGGGGCAGGCGCAGGCGGTTCGTCGGTAACGTAGGTCAAGTCGAGCGTGAGCCGATCCGGGTCGGCGCGCCGCTCCAGGGTGCGGAAAAACTCAATATCGAGCGGCTCGCTCGCTGACAGGCCGCCAACGGCGATGCGCGTCGGATTGGGTTCGGTCTTCAGGCATTCGAGCACGAAATCGCTGAGCCCATGCGCGATGCGCTGCGACCAGGCTTGTCGATTGCCTTCGCGAGACACCTGCAGCGCCCGTTCCACCTCATCGGGAACGGTCACCCAATGCCGCACCTGCGGTGCGACGGGGGCCAATGAGACCAAACGCGGCCGCGCCGCTTCGATGGCAAGCGCGAGATGTCGTTCAAAGAGCGCACGAATGAGGTCGGCCGCGCCTTTGTAGGCGAAGCCGTGAAACCCGTGCGCGTCGACCTCAATGCAGGCCCCGTCGACCACCCGCGCACGGCCTCCTGGTCTAGTGCATCAGCCGATGCTGGTGATGCAGGTGTCGCCGATCGGGGCGCCGACACCGCCGCCCGAAATCAGCCCGCCCGTGACCACATCGAGATCTTTGTCTTGAAGCTCGGCAGACGTCTCGACCTGAGGCTCGGACGCGGCCTCAGTGTTCTTCTGATCCTTTTGATCCATCGGGATCCTCCCAGCGAAGATTGACGGCCAACGCGAATAGTCCGGGCCGTAGCTCTAGTTACGGCGCGTAGGGCCCGGGGGACGCAGTCTTCCTAACACGACGGGAGTATCCGGGAAATTCAGAAGGACAGTTCGCACGCGCCGCCGGGGTCGCGGGCGCGCTGCCGGTGCATCAATACCGCGATGGGTGGCGTATAGTGAATGAACGCAAGCTAGGGAGTTGCGGCATGGCGAACCAAGATCAAACCCCGACGGATACGCCTGAAGTCCCGGCCGACCTCGCTGACAGCGACCTGGAAAAGGTCGTGGGCGGCGAATTGCTCGGTGGGGTCGCGGGCGAAGCCACCGACATCAAACACAAGAGTGAGCTCCGATCCATCGCCTGAGGTCGCGCTGGCCGTTGCGCCTCTCTGCCCGGTGTACGCTCGTGACGATCAGGGCGGGATTCACCGCGGAACGGCTCGACGGCCCCGGCGCGCCGCCGATTGAACGCGCGCGAGAAGCCTCTAGTCTGACAGACTGTCGTCTCGAAGAGGCGTGTCTGAGCTGACCTCTTCGCACACTCGAGGGCGGGCTGGTGGTCGCGGGATATCAAGGGGCACGGCGGCGGTCGCCATGAGCAAGGCGACGCAGAGCATCTTCCGCGAAGCGGCGATCGATCGGCTGTCGTCGCCGGACCAGCTCGACCAGGTCGTCGGCGTCACCCGGCCGATGGACTGGATCGCGGCGGCGGTCATGGCGCTTGCCATCCTTGTTCTGCTGATCTGGTCGGTGGTCGGCAAGGTCCCGACCCGCGTCGCCGGCGATGGCATTGTGATGGGCGCGGGCGGCGAGGTCGCCGATGCGGCGGCCCCGGCCGGCGGCCGGCTTCGCGCCGTCGTCGTGGCCGTGGGCGACCGGGTTCGCCGAGGGCAGCCCATCGCCGAGCTCGCGCAGGACGACGCGGGCGAACGCTCCCGCGCCGCCGCGGCCCTGCTGGGTGAGCGCGAGCGCGAACACGCCGAGCTGGCGGCGGCGACCGATCGCGAACGCGCCGCCCAGGACTCCAGCTTCAATGCGCGCAAGGCCGGTCTGCAACTGGCGGCCGCGGCGGCCGAGGACCGCGCGGCGGTGCTCACCGGCGAACTCAAGACGATGCAGGGCCTGGTCAAGCAGGGCCTGACCACCGAGCCTGATCTTGAGCAGATGCGCGTCGATCTCTACGCCGCCCGCCAGCGCGGCGTCGACGCGCGCAACGCGATCCTGACGCTCTCAGCCGAGCGGCTGGACCGTCAGGCCCGGCAGACGAGCGACCTGCTGGCCTCGCAGGTCCGCGTCGATGACGCGCGCCGCGAGTCCGGCCAGTTCGCCGCCGCGCTCACGCGCCAGACCGAGGTGGTCAGCCCCATCGCCGGGCGCGTCACCGAGATCAAGGTCTCGCCCGGCGCCGTGCTCGCCGTCGGCGCGCCGATCGCCTCGATCGAGTCCGCCGAGACCCGTCTGCAGGCGGTGGTCTACCTGCCGGCGGACACCGGCAAGCTGGTCAGGCCGGGAATGCGGGCGCGGGTCGCGCCCGCCAACGTGAAACGCGAGGAATTCGGCGCCGTCATGGGCCGGGTGGTCAGCGTCTCGCCCTTCCCCGCCACGCCAGAGGGCCTGGCCGCGGTGCTCCACAACGCCGACCTGGCGACCCGCTTCAGCCGCGCGGGCGCACGCTACGGCGCCGTCATCCAGTTCGACGCCGATCCCGCCGCGCCCAGTGGCTACCGCTGGTCGTCGGGACACGGGCCGGACCTGCGCCTCACCGCCGGCACCCTGGCCCACGCCGAGATCATCACCCGCGAACGACGTCCCTTCGAGCTGCTCATCCCGCTCGCCCGACGCGTGACCGGGAGCGGCGGCTGATGTGGCGGCCGTGAGCGCTGTCCAGGCCTCGGCCGCGCCGCCGTCGCCGTTCGATCGCGCCGCGGCCCGGCTAGCGTCACTCCGTCCGCCGAACATCCGCCGCACCCCGACCATTCTTCAGATGGAGGCCGTGGAGTGCGGCGCCGCCTCGCTCGCCATGGTGCTCGCCTTTCACGGCGTCTGGGTCCCGCTCGAACAGCTGCGGGTGGCCTGCGGCGTCACCCGCGACGGCAGCAAGGCCAGCAACATCGTGCGCGGCGCCTGCGCCTTTGGCCTGGCCGCGAGGGGCTTCAAGAAGGAGCCCGCTGCGCTCGGCGACCTGCCGATGCCCTGCATCATCCATTGGAATTTCAACCATTTCGTCGTGCTGGACGGGATCGCTCAGGGCTTCGCCTACCTGAACGACCCGGCGCAGGGACGCCGCCGGGTGAGCCTTGAGGAGCTGGGCGAGTCCTTCACCGGCGTGGTCCTGGCGTTCGAGCCGACGGGGACCTTCCAGAAAGCGGGCCGCCCGCCGTCCGCCCTTAAGGTTCTGTCACGGCTGCTCAGCGCATCGCGCCGACCGGTGGCGCTGCTGCTGGCGGTCAGCGTCATGCTGGTGGCGCCCGGGATCCTGATCCCGACCTTCACCCGGGTCTTCGTCGACGAGATCCTGCTGCGCGGCGCCCGCGACTGGGTTACGCCGCTGCTGATCGGCATGGGGCTCACCGCGCTCGCCCGCGCCCTGATCGCGGCGTTGCAGCAGTCGCTGCTGCTGCGCCTCCAGACCAAGCTCTCGGTGGCCATGATCAGCCGCTTTCTGTGGCACGTGCTGTCGCTGCCGATCACCTTCTTCCAGCAGCGCCACGCCGGCGATATCGCCGCCCGCGTGGCCGCCAACGAGCGGGTGGCGCGACTGGTGTCAGGCGCACTGGCGACCAACGCGCTCAACCTGGTGTCCGTGCTGTTTTTCGCCGCGGCGATGGCGTTCTACGACTGGCGGCTTGCCGGGCTCTGCATCGCGATCTCGCTCTTGAACGTCGTGGCGCTGCTGCTGACCGCGCGGCGGCGCGATGAGCTCAATCGCGCGCTCGCGGCCGAGCGCGGCAAGTTCGAGGGCGACGCCGTCGGCATCATCCGCACCATCGAGACCCTGAAGGCGGGCGGGCTGGAGGACGACGCCTTCACCCGCTGGTCCGGGCGTCAGGCGCTGGTGCTGAACCTGGAGCAGAAGCTCGGGCTCTACTCCGCCTTCAGCGAGATCTTCCCGGCGCTGTTCGCCGCACTCACCACGGCCGTGATCCTGGGGCTGGGCGGCCTGCGGGTCATCGACGGGGCCCTGACCATCGGCGGCCTGGTCGCCTTCCAGTCGCTGATGGCCAGCTTCTCGGGCCCGATCACCAGCCTGGTGCAGTTCGCCGGCAGTTTCCTGACCATCAAGGGCGATCTGACCCGGCTGGAGGACGTCTTCAACTATCCGGCGGATAACGGCGGGCCGTCCCGGCAGGGCATGGTCCGCAAGCTGTCCGGCCAGATCGAGATCCGCGGGGTCGAGTTCCGCTATTCGCCGCTGGAGCCCGCGGTGGTCGAGGATTTCACCCTGAAGCTGGAGCCGGGCATGCGGGTGGCCCTGGTGGGCGCCTCGGGCAGCGGCAAGTCCACGATCGGCCGGCTGATCACGGGGCTCTGCCGGCCAACGTCCGGCGAGATCAGATTCGATGGGGTTCCGCAGGCGGAGGTTCCGCCGGACCTGTTCGCCGCTTCGCTCGCTTATGTGGATCAGGATATCTTCCTGTTCGAAGGCAGCGTGCGCGACAACGTCACCCTGTGGGACGCCGACGTCCCCGAGGCCGACGTCACCCAGGCCCTGAAGGACGCCGCGATCCATGACGATATCGCAGCCCGGCCCGGCGGCTATGACGGGCACGTGATCGAAGGCGGCGACAACTTCAGCGGCGGCCAGCGCCAGCGCATCGAGATCGCCCGCGCCCTGGTCGGCAACCCGTCGGTCCTCATCCTGGACGAGGCCACCGCGGCGTTGGACCCGGCCACGGAGAAGGCGATCGACGACGCTCTGCGGCGGCGCGGCTGCACCTGCATCATCGTCGCCCACCGGCTGAGCACGGTGCGCGACTGCGACGAGATCCTGGTGCTCGACCGTGGCCAGGTGATCGAGCGCGGCGCGCACGACGCGCTCATCGCGCTGGACGGCGCCTATGCGCGCCTGGTGGCGCTGACATGACCGGCCTGCGCCCGCGAAGACCTCCAGCGAGGCCAGGTGATGTGGGCCAGCCTCTCGCGCTGGATGCGCGCCGGCCCCTGCGCCTGGATGGCGCGGACCAGGTGTTCCTCGTGTCGGACGGGGTGGTCGATGTGTTCGCCCAGCCTTGTGGACCGGGACCCGCAGGCGCGCGCACCCATCTGTTTCGCGTCGGGAGCGGCGACGTGGTCCTCGGCGTCGCCAATTCGGGCGATGAGGCGCCGCGGGTCGGGCTCCTCGCCGTGGGCAGCCAGGGCAGCGAGGTCCTGACACTGGCTCGGTCCCAGGTCACGGACGCTGAATTGATCGACGGCTGGATCCGACGTTTCGGCGGCGCGCTGAATGGACCGGAACCCGACGCCGATCCAGGGCCCCGGCGCAAGACATCGGCCGACTACTGGCTGGCGGTCGATCGGTTCCACGCCGAAGCCCTGTCGCGGCTCGCCGATCGACTGGAGGAGGGCGTGCGCGCCGAGGCGGCGCGGCTTGGCCGCAGATCCGCGCGAGCGGCTGACCAATCCGCACGCCTGCTCGATGAGCTCGCCCAGATCATCGCGCCGCAAGATGTGGCCCCGGCCGCCGCCGAAGGGATCGACGATCCGATGTTCTCGGCGTGCCGGACCGTTGGCGAAGCCCTTGGCGTCGAGGTTCGCCGCCCGCCGGCGCGCGCATCGGCCCGCCAGGACTTCGCGGCGATCGCCGAGATCGCCCGGGCCTCGCGCCTGCGCGTTCGACCGACGCTGTTGCGCGCCGGCTGGTGGCGGCGCGACGCGGGGCCCCTCGTCGCCTGGATCGGCGAGGCGCGCCAGCCGGTGGCGATCCTGCCCCTCGCCCGGCGCGGCTATGTGGTGGTGGACCTGGGCTCCGGCGCGCGGCGCCAGGTCGATGAAGCACTCGCCCAAACGATCTCGCTTGAGGCCGCGACCTTTTATCGGCCGCTGCCAGACGGCGACCTGCCGGTCGGCAAGCTGGTGCGGTGGATGGCGCCTCACAGCCGTTCGGACGTCGCCCGGATCCTGCTGGCGGCGACGGCCCTTGCGGTCGTCGGGCTGACCGCGCCGCTGGTCACCGCCCTGCTGGTCGACGGTGCGATCCCCCGCAGCGATCTGGGCCAGCTCGCCTTCTGCGCGGTGGCCCTGCTGATGGCCGCGGTCGGCGCGGCGGGCCTCCAGGCCGTGCAGGGCGTGGCGACGGTCAGGCTTTCGGGCGTGGCCGACTGGATGCTGCAGGCCGCCGTGATGGACCGCCTCCTTCGGCTGCCGGCGACGTTCTTCAAGAACTATACCGCCGGCGATCTGGCCGACCGTGTGCTTGGCGTCGCCGAGATGCGCCAGGTCCTGACCGGACGCGCGATCGGAGGCCTGCTGGCGGGGATCTTCTGCCTGTTCGGCCTGGGGTTGATGCTCGTGCTCGACGCGCGGCTGGCGCTCGTGGCCAGCGCCCTGACCCTCGTCCAGGGCGGGGTCATCCTGACGATCTCCGCCGCGCGCCTGCGTCACGAGCGCCGCTATTTCGATCTGCATGGCAAGACCCACGGCGTGGTGCTGCAGCTGCTGACCGGGATCGGCAAGCTGCGGGTGGCCGCGGCGACGACTCGGGCGCTGGCGCAATGGGTGCGCAACTTCTCGCAGCAGAAGGGACATTTCGTCGCCTCGCAACGGCTGGGCGCACGCCTGACCGCTTTCCAGGCCGGCTTTCCGACGCTCGCCGGCCTGGCCATCTTTGCGCTGGCCGTGCGCGAACCTTCGGGCCTCGACACCGGCCGGTTCTTGGCCTTCTTCGCCGCCTTCGGCCAGTCGCTGGCGGCGGTGGCCAGCCTCGGCGCGGCGGCCGGAGATATCCTGATCGCCGCGCCGTTCTTCACGCGTCTGCGCCCAGTTCTCGCCGAGCCGGTCGAGGCCTCCGGCCCGGTCAATTCGACGGGGGAGATCTCCGGCGCGGTCGAACTCAGCCAGGTGACGTTCCGCTATGCCGCCAATGGTCCTATGGTGCTGGAGGGGCTCTCGCTGGCGGTGGAGCCGGGAGAATTCGTCGCTCTGGTTGGCCCGTCCGGCGGTGGCAAGTCGACGATCTTCAGGCTCATGCTGGGGTTCGAGAGAGCGCTGTCCGGCGCCATCCTGTTCGACGGGCGCACTATCGACATGCTGGATATCGCCGCCGTGCGCCGCCAGGTCGGCGTGGTCCTGCAGAACGGCAAGCTGACCTCCGGCAGCATCTTCGAGAACATCTGCGGCGCCGTTCAGGTCCCGATCGAGCAGGCCTGGGAGGCGGCGCGGCACGCCGGCCTCGACGCCGACATCGAGGCCATGCCGATGGGCATGCACACGGTGGTCAACGAGGGCGTCAGCACGCTCTCCGGCGGCCAGCGCCAACGGCTGATGATCGCCCGCGCCCTCGTTCATCGTCCGCGCCTGTTGCTGTTCGACGAGGCGACCAGCGCGCTCGACAACCGCACCCAGTCGATCGTCAGCGCCTCCCTGGCCAGGCTGGGCGTGACCCGCATCGTGATCGCCCACCGCCTCAGCACGGTGCGCGACGCCGACCGTATCATTGTCATCGACGCAGGCGCCGTCACCCAGGAAGGGACGTTCGCCAAGCTCGACAGCCAGCCCGGCCCGTTCGCCGACCTGGCCCGCCGCCAACTCGTCTAGGAGCCCGTCATGCGCAAGGTTCTCTACATCTTCGGCCTGCTGACCGACGCCGACGTGGAATGGATGGCGCGGACCGGGACACGGCGCTGGGTGGAGGCGGGCGAGGTGATTATCCAGGAGGGCCGGCCGGTCGACGCCGTGATCCTGCTGCTGGACGGCGAACTCTCGGTCTCGGTGAAGGGGATCGGCGAGATCTCGCGCCTCGGAGTCGGCGAGATCGTTGGCGAGCTCTCCTATGTCGATTCCGCGCCACCCTCGGCGACCGTGTCGGCCGCCACGCGCTCGCTCGCCCTGTTCATCGACAAGCAGAAGCTGACCCAGAAGCTGGACAGCGATGTGGCCTTCGGATTTCGCTTCTATCGCGCGCTCGCGGTCTTCCTGGCCGACCGCCTGCGCGGCTCCGATCGCCGGCTGGCCTATGGCGTGACGAAGTCGCTGCAGGGCGAGGCGATCATGGAGGACGAGCTGGACCTGGCGATCCTCGACAACCTGTCCATGGCCGGGGAGCGTTTCAACGGATTGCTGAAGATGCTGAGCGCCGGCGGCTAGTGTCCCGATTCCGAAGTTCGCTCGGCGGCTTGCCCAGGAATGAGGCGAACTTCAAGTCCAGCACACCAGGCGCCAGCCGCGGTTTCACCGCACCCAGCCGCCGCCCATGGCCGCGAACAGCTGCACCGTGTCGAGATAGCGCTGCGCACGGGCCTGAGCATGCTGCATCCGTGCGCGGGCGAGCTGGCGCTGGGTGTTCAGCACCAGCAGGATGTCGACGCGGGCAACGGCATATTGCGCCTTGGCCGCGTCCCGCGCGCTGGTCGCGGCCTCCACAGCCTGCTGCTGCGCATTGAGCGCCTGGGCGTCATGGTCGAGCGCCTGCAGGACGTCGGCGACCTGGCCGAAGGACTCCAGCACGGTCTGGCGATAGTTGGCGTACGCCGCGTCATAGGCCGCGACCGCCTCGCGCCGCCCGGCCCGCAGCGCGCCGCCGTGCAGGATGGGCGCGGCCAGACCAGCCGCGACAAAGCCACCCGTGGCGGAGCTGGTGAAGAGGGTTGAGGCCGACAGCGACTCCTGGACGGTTCCCGCCGAGAGGGTGAGGCTCGGATAGAGCTGGGCGGTCGCGATCCCCACGCCGGCGCTGGCCGCGTGCAGCTGAGCCTCCGCCGCGCGGATGTCCGGCCGCTGACGCACGAGCGCCGACGGCACGGCGACCGGCAGGCTGTCGGGCAGCGCCAGGGCGCCGAGCCGCAGGTCCGGCGGGGCGGCTTCGCCCGGCGGTTCGCCGGTCAGGACCGCGATTGCGTTGCGGTCCATCGCCACCTGCTGGCGCAAGGGCGGGAGCAGGGCGCGGTCCGCCGCCAGCTGACTGCGCGCCGCGTTCAGGTCGACGGTGGTCTTGAGGCGAAGGCCGAACAGCCGGTCGACCATCTGCACCGTCTGCTCGTCGTCGCGCAGCACCTCCTCCAGCGCGTCGATCTGGTCCTGCGCGCGCGCCAGGTCGATGAGCCTGCGCGCGACATCGCCGGTGATGGTCAGGCCCGCGGCGTCGAGCTGATAGCCCTGGTATTCGGTCAGGGCATGTTTCTGCTCGCGCAGCCGCCGCGCGCCGCCGAACAGGTCCAAGGCATAGGAGACGTTGGGACCGAGGGTGAAGTCGCTGGTCACCGGACCGAGCTGGTTGATGCCCTCCGGCAGCAGGCTGGTCTTGAGCCGCGAGGCGGTGGCCGCGAAGTCTGCTTGCGGATAGGCCCCGCCCCGCGCCCGCGTTTCGGCCTCGCGCGCCTGAGTGAGGTTGGCGCGGGCCGCAGCGAGGGATTGGTTGTTGGCCAGGGCCTTGCGGACCAGCAGGTCGATCTGCGGCGAGTGAAACGCCGCCCACCAGTCGTCCGCCAGCGGTTGGCCGACCGCCAGGGTCTGGCGAACCTCAGCCGGGCCGGGATCGGAAAGCGTGGGCGCCGGGTCCGTGACATAGGCTCGCGGGGAAGGCGCGGCGGGTGGCTTGAAGTTGGGTCCGACCGTGCAGGCGGCAAGCCAGACTGCGGCTAGACCCGTGCCGGCGGCGCGCCAAAATCGCCGTCGGCGGGCGAGCGCGCCCGCCTGTCGGCCCTGGATCATGCGGCGACCGCGCCATGGGCCGCAAGAAAGCGCCGCCAGGCCGCGGGGATACCTTGATCCCCGCCGCCGCCATCCTTGAGCGCCGCGAGCAGCCGGGTTGGGACTGCGATCGCCGTCCCGCAATCCAGCGCCAGCAGGCCGAGTTCGTCGGCGCCTCCGAGGCGATCGAAGACGGCGCGATTGAAGGCCTTGGCGCCGTCGACCCCGGCCTCCACAGGCCGGATCAGCTGGGCGCCGGCCAGGATCATCGCATTGGCCAGGACGTCGGTCTCGCTGACGCCGTCGCCAGCAAGCTCGCCCAGGCGGCGTGGCCCCTTGGCGAGCGCGCTCACCATATGGCGAGCGACGTGGTTGTCGAACTTGATCTCTCCGGCCGGCGTCCTGACACTGTAGGTCGCCCTGGCCTTGGGGACGGCCAGCGCGAAGGTCGTCTCCGCCAGCCGCCGGCGTTGCTTGGCGTCGTCTAGCCTGGCGCCGTTGCGAACGAAGACGTCCCGCCGGAAGCACTGGTTGGTCAGATAGTCTCGCACCAGCTCATGCAGGTCGGGATCTTCCACCTTGGCAAGCAGTTTCCGCGCCGCCTTACCCAGCACGAAGTCGTCGAAGTTCTCGATCAGCGCGGCCGAGCCGGCGGGCTCCAGGCCGATCTGCGCCATGTCGGCCCGCACCTCGAGTACGCTCAGCGGCCGCCAGTTCGCGCCCATCAGTTCATGCGCCAGGTAGCGTTCACTGTGCCTCGCGCCGCGGGCGAGGAAAGCCTGCGCCATGGGGCTGGCCGTCAGCGCCGGGGTCTTCATCGCCAGCAATTTCGTCGCCAGGAGCCCCGCCTCGCGCACACGTGCGGCGCTGTCGCCCGATCCTCGCTGGCCCAGTTCGAACATGAGCCGCTGGAACGGCGCGTCTGGCGCGCGGCCAGGCAGGGCGTTGTAGCTGATGTAGACCCGCCCGCCGGGCTTCAGGTGACGATCGACGAAGCGGCGCAGATCCCGCCGCGCCTGGTCATCGACCCAACTGTAGACCCCGTGAGCGGTGATGTAGTCGAGTGGCGGCAGGTCGAGATCGACGCCCGCGCTGAAGTCGGCGGCGTGGAAGACGGCGTTCGCAGCGCCCGCGGCCTGCACCAATCCGCGCGCGTGGTCGATGTGCTCACGCAGGAAGTCGACGCCATGGAACTGGCCGCCCGGGTGGGTGGCGGCGAAGACGGCCGCATTGACGCCCTGGCCGCAGCCCAGATCGCACCAAGCGAAGCCGCCGGTCCGGTCGGCGGGTTCGAAGCCCCACAGGAGGGCGGTGAAATCGAGCCAAGCCGGCGATAGCTCCGCGATGAAGCCGCGCACATAGGCGACGTCATCCACATACCGGCTGGCGGCTCGGCTCGATCCCATGATGTGTCCGTCAGGCCGAGGAGGCCGGCCGGCGCCGGCGTGTGGCCGCCCTAAGGCTAGCTTTCTACCTTGATTTTGGGCCTCTGAATGGGGCCGGTTGGCGAGGTCACGCCGCCCGACGCCCGGCTGAGCTGGGACTCAGTCAACTCGATTCCAGCCTTCTTGCCGGTCTTCGACAGCTTGTTGGGGGTTGGTCTTTTCGTCGCCTTGCTCATGGTTCGCCTCCTCAATGGGATACAATGGGTACGAACACTACTGCGCGTCGGATGCGTACTTGGACGCGTCACAACGCTGTGACTCGCGAGGTTGCGTGTCAATCGCCAAGTCGGCGGGCTCAAAGCTCCACCGCAAGGCAGTGAAATCGAGCCAGGCCGGGCACAGTTCCGGGATGACCGCGCGCACATCGGCCACCTCATCCACCTGCCGGGGGTCAGGCCTAGTACTTGTAGTCAATCTTGAGCGGCGCTTTCAGGATGCCGCCCGACGCCTGGCTGAGTTGGGACTCAGTCAACTCGATTCCGGCCTTCTTGCCGGTCTTCGACAGCTTGTTGGGGGTTGGTCTTTTCGTCGCCTTGCTCATGGTTCGCCTCCTCAATGGGATACAATGGGTACGAACACTAC
>PLEH01000162.1 GCA_003136395.1 Phenylobacterium sp. | reverse complement strand
TCTTACTGCAATTCACCAGCTCACCTTGGCGAGTGCCAGGGTCGAGGATGTAGAGCGGCTGAAGCTGCGTCACCGAACACGCGATGCCAGTGAGCGACGCTACCTGGATTACGGTCTGGTTGGACGTAATCGCGCTCGAAAGCGTGGTTTGGGTGAGAGCGGTCTGGCCAAAAGCCGCGGCCGCCAGCAAAACGATTGCGAGAATGAGTTTGGTTTTCATGATAGTCTCCTGTTTTCCTAGTGCGTTAGGTCGCGCTCAGCATTCGCACCGCGCAAGCGTTCGAGTACAGCTCACCGAAGCCGATGAGGGTATCGAAGCGATTGATCATTTTGCGCTGAATCGGATCGAACGCGCGAATAAAGCTGACCGGAATCCCGGTCTTGGCATCGCGCTTCTGAACCGACATTTCTACCGCCTTAGGCAGCATCATCTTGACGCCGACGAGGGCGAAGGCGTCTTTTGCCAACGCCAACCCGTTCCAGCCGGTCGCGGAGCTGGGGCTGGTGGTGCCTGGGAAGAGCGTCAGCAGCGCCGTGTCGAGCGGGAGCGCGTCCACATTCTGATATTGATCTCCAGGAGCCACGATGCCCTGCCCGTCGCCGCCGGAAATCTGGATAGTTGCGGTCGCACCGGTTGCCGTCAGATCCTGCGTAACGCGGAACTGCCGCAGAACGCCGGTCGAGCGCCGGGTAGAAGGGTTGACGTTATTGACGGCGGCCATGTTGAATACGTCACCCACTTTGAAGGTGTCGCCGCTGGTGCAGTTGATGTTCAGTGCGGTGCCTTGCTGGTTCGACCCATTGACAGTCACGGCAGAGGGAACCTGCCAGTTGCCAGCGGTGTTCTGGTAGAGAGACATGCTCTCGAACCAGGTGAAGCTGCGCGCATCGCCGATGTAACCCTTCTTCCAAATCTTGCTGATCTCGTCGGTCGGATTGAAGAGAGTCAGCGAGCCGTTCGCAATCGACGTCATGGCACCCGGAGGCACAATCATGCGCATATTGTCGGTCAGGCCAGCGTTCTCGGTCAGACGTTGCAGGGCGGCACCGGCCGCCGAGGTGTCCGTGGGGGTCGTCTTCAAGCTGCCAACGATATTGTTGGCATGCGACCATGCAAAGTTGGCCGCGCGGGAATCGATTTCCTGCGCGATCTGATCCATGGCGGGTACGATGTACTCCTTCATGAACCACTCTTCGCCGCGCTCCATCTTCAACGCCTGGTCAATCGAATCGTACTCGAAATCGATACCGAAGGGCTGATCGACCACGATATCCGTCTTGCGGCGGTTGATCGGCTGGGGCTGATAGGTCAAGCCGTCGCGAATCAGGAAGCGCTGCGGATACTTCACGCGCACATCCTCGCCAACGGCGAACTCTTTTGTGAACTCTTTGTTGTAATCGGTGTTGAATGCTTCAGCGATTACCAGTTTGTTAGTGAGAACTCGGATGGATTCGTTACCCACCCAGTCCNNGCGGCTATGTCGCGAGCGTTGGCCGCTTTGCGGTACGCTTCGTCATCGCCGGATTCAAGTGCTGCTTGCATCGCGTCTTTCGGCGGTACATTTCGTCCCGACAAGTCTGTCGGCGGCGGCGGCACTTCGGTGAACTTCTTAGGAGCAGGGGGCTCACGTCGAGCTGCAGGTTCGGTCAGGGAAATCTCAATGTCGCGAAGCGTCGCAGCTTGTCGGCTGGGCTTCATCTCGGCAATGGCGTTTGCCTCATCCAGGTGCGTTCCGAGGTAGTAGCTGATATCAGCCCCCACTTCGGAGTCGAGCACGAAGTCCGCAGCCACGGCCATGCGCCGGTCCTGCGTTAACAGCGGGAACACGGCCTTCGCCGCCTCATCCCACTTGTCCGCGCCATACTTCTTAGCCGCTTTGTCAACCTGCTGGTTCCAGCGGTCGGCTACCGGCTTGGCGTCGGCTTCCTGCTTGGCTTTCGTCGCCTCTTTCGCCCGTTCCGCGCGATCTTCCGCAACCGCCACTTTTACCTTGAAGTCCGTAAGATCCTCAGCATATTTCAGCTTGGCATCCTCGAACTGTTCCCACGCATCGGGACCGTTAAAGTCCGACGCCTTGGGACGGGTAGGCGACTTCGGTTCGGCTGGCTTGTTCTCGGCGGCTGGCGTGGCCGGTGGTTTGTCGCCTGTTCCCGATTCAGCTTGCCGCTTCAGATCGTTGCGGCGGGCAAGTTTGGCTTCGAGATCCTCGATTTCGGCATCGAGTTCGCTGGAGCGAGCCTTGACGCCTTTCCCCTTGCCTGCTTCCTTGCTTCCTCTGGCCTCTCCACCTTCAGGCGGCGGCTCATCGGTTTTTTTAGCGGGAGGCGGTTCCGCTGGTTTCGCCTTGGGAAGTTCGCCGGTCAGCCGCCAATGCTTGTCTTGCTCATCGGTCAGGCTGTCGAGCGAAATCTCCTGGTACGGCTCGGCTTCTACTTCAGGGGTCGAGGGCGACGATATCTCGATAACTGCGTCTTCAGGCATATTACGCATACTCCTAGTCAGATTGCAAGTAGCAACTATCTGTGATAGCTTTGCTTGCAGAGAAGTTTCATTCAGAATTCCTCCTTTGAACGCCCCGCCGGGTGAAAATCTT
>PLEH01000200.1 GCA_003136395.1 Phenylobacterium sp. | reverse complement strand
CCGGGACAGGCCCGGCCATGACGAGCAGAAAAGTGGAGACCTGCATTCTGCAGAATGCTGGATAGCCCTGAAGCCCATGGCAGATTCGAGCTACGGCTCTGGGCTTCGTCAAGGACGAGGGCCGAGCCCTCGCCGCGGAGCGGCGGCCCTCGGGCCGTCCTTGACCAAGTCCAGGGCCGTAGCAAACTGGCCGACATGGACTTAAGGCGCGATCCGTCCGGGCCCTTTAGAAGCCACCAACCCCGTAGCGGCTCGCGGCGTCGCTGTTCGACATCGGACTCTGGCGATAGGTGGCCGAAAGCACGCGAGGCACGGTGCGTTCCATGAGCTTTCGCGCTTCGTCGTAGCCAATCTTGCTGAGCAATCCTGACTGCACGGTTTCGAAGTCGCCCGGCGTCAGGAATGCCGCATACGCAAGGGTGGCGTGGGGTCCATCAAGTTCTAGGCGCTTGATCGCCGCGGCAACCTGGCCTGGAGTGTAGAACTCCGCCGGACCCCACCCCGCTCGGAGCTCCCCGGCCAATCGCCGAGCGTAGATTTTCGCCGCCCGCCGCATGGCCCATCGGCTTAGCCAGCTCACGGCCGTCCCTAAACCCGCAACGGCATCAGGATGTACTGCACATCCGCGTCCTGAGGATCGAGCACCAGCGCCGGATCGTTCGGCCCGCCGAAGCGCAGTTCCGCCATCTCGCCACTGATCTGATCGGTGATGTCCAGCAGGTAGCGGGCGTTGAAGCTGAGCTCGAAGGGGTCGCCGTCGTAGTCGAGCTCCAGCTCTTCCACCGCCTGGCCGGCTTCCATGTTGCGCACGGTCAGCACGCACTTTCCGCCCTCGACGGCCATCCTCACCGAGCGGGACTTCTCCGCCGAGATGGTGGCCACCCGGTCGACGGCCTGGGCGAAGAGCTTGGAGTCCACCAGGACGATGCGCGTGTTGTCCTTGGGGATCACGCGGGGATAGTCGGGGAACGTCCCGTCGATGACCTTCGACGTCAGCGCCGCGCCGCCGAAGTCGAAGCGGACCTTCTGGGGGCTGATCTGCAGCTCGACCTGCTCGCCGGCGTCCTCCAGCAGGCGCCGGGCCTCATTGATGGTCTTGCGGGGCACGATGACGCCGGGGGCGCCGGCGGCGCCTTCCGGCGCCATCATCTCGGCCAGCGCCAGGCGCGACCCATCGGTGGCGACGGCGCGCAGCATGGTCTTGCCGTCTTCGACCACGGTGTGGAGATAAAGCCCGTTCAGATAGTAGCGGGTCTCCTCCGCGGAGATCGCGAACTTGGTCTTGTCGATCAGCCGGATCAGGTCGGCGGTGTCCACCGCCAGGCGCCCGGAGAGGCCGTCCGAACTCATCACCGGGAAGTCGCCCGCCGGCAGCACCGGCAGGTTGAAGCGGCTGCGCCCGGCTGACACGGTCAGGCGCGGGTCCTCGCCGGTGAAGGAGAGCACCACGTCGGCGCCTTCCGGCAGCTTGCGGACGATTTCGTAGAGGGTGTGGGCCGGCGCGGTGATCTGGCCGGGCTGGTCCACCTGGGCCAGAGCCTCGTCGATGATCTCGAGATCCAGGTCCGTGGCCGAGAAGGTCAACCGGTCACGCTCGGCCGACAACAGGACGTTCGACAGGATCGGGATGGTGTTGCGCCGCTCGACAGCGCTCTGCACGTGCCCGAGCGCCTTCAGGAGCGCCGCCCGCTCGATCGTCAGCTTCATGTCTATGTCCGAACCTCGACCGCGCGGGAGCGATTCGCCGCCCGCGCCCCCCGACCTGGAAGGACTTGCGACATTAGCCGATTTACCGCCCCGGGGAAGGGCGTCGGACCCCTGAAACGCGAAACGCCCCGCGAGGTCCGCGGGGCGCCTGGTCTTGATGCGGAACTGGGCCGTCAGGCGGCGGCGATGGCCGCCCGGCGGCGGTGACGCAGCGCCGCGCCGGCGCCTCCGAAGCCCAGGATCATCAGGGCCCAGCTCGCCGGTTCTGGCACGCCGCCGCCACCGCTCTGGCTCGCGGTGATCGACAGGTTGTCGATGCCCCAGCTCTCATCGTCGCCCCCCTGCCAACCCGCCCCGCTGGCCGAGATGCCAAGGACAAAGCTGGACCCGGTGTGGGCGAAGGTCAGGCTGGACGCGGTCGACATGTCGACAATGCGGTCGTGGCTGTAGTACCCCCCAGCGCTGTCGAAGAGGTCCCCGAACGCGACCTCTGTTCCGCCGCCAAGGACGGTGACCGACCCTGAAGCCGCCGCCGAGGTGAGCTGCAGCACCTGGATCCCGTCCAGGTAGATGTTGAGGTAGTCCGGCGTCGGGGCGCCATCGGTGCTGTCCCAGGAGTCCAGGAACGCGGCGGTGAAGCTCACGCTGAGATGATCATGGACCCCGAGGCCGCTAAGCGCCCAGGTCGAGAGGTTCCCCGGCGCGCCGACGGGGGCGCCTCCGGTGGCGTTGCGGAAGACATCGCCCGTGTAAAAGCCGGCGATGCCGCCGCCGACGTTTTCAATGAGTCCGCCGCCGGTGGTGGTCACCTCCGCGACGCCCGCACCGAGGGTCGCGGGATTTGTGAAGTCGGTGGAATAGAGGGTTTGGGCGCTGGCGGACGCCACGCCCGCGCCGAGCGCCAAGGCCGCAGCGACCAGCATGCCGGTCAGTTTACGCATCGGGATTCCCACAGGGCCTCGGCATCCGCCAACCGACACGATACCGGTTCACCCGCCACTCACGAGCGGCGTTTATTTATGATGTAAAGTCAATCGGAGTCGCCTGTCAGTGGAATTTCGTTGTGGGCGCTGACCGCGGTCTCAGGCGCGGCGGTCCACCGAGGCGCCCGGATCGGTCTCGTCGTCGGCCGAATAGGGGTTGGGAGGCGCGCCGGCCTTGGCCCCGTCCGCCCCGCCCGCCTTGGCGGCGACCGCCACCATGGCCGGCCGGACCAGGCGGCCGAGCAGCTCGTAGCCGGGCTGCATGACCTCCACGACGCCGCCGCCGGCGACATCGGTCCCGGGGACCTCCATCATCGCCTGATGCTGGTGCGGATCGAATTTGTCGCCCCGGGCCGGCTGGATCTTCTTCAGGCCGTTGCGCTCGAAGGCGGACTGCAGCTCCTTGTCGGTCATCTCGACGCCGAGCACGAAATTCTTCACCGCCGCATCTTCGCTCTCCGGCTCATGGGTCAGCGCGCGGGCGAGGTTGTCGGCGACGCCTAAGAGGTCGCGGGCGAATTTCTGGATGGCGTAGGCGCGCGCGTCATTGGCCTCGCGCTCGGCTCGGCGCTTGGTGTTCTCTGCGTCGGCGGCATAGCGCAGGATCTGTTCCTTCAAGGCGCCGTTCTCGACCTTGAGCGCGCTGACCTCGTCGGCGGTCGCTTCGGCGATAAAGGCGTCGGCCTCATCAGGCATATCGTCTTCAGACATCTAGTCTCGTCTCTCAGCTTTGGTCGCTCAGGCGTTCATCACCTGGCCCAGCACCCGGGCAGTATAGTCCACCAACGGGATGATCCGGGCATAGTTCAGGCGGGCCGGGCCGATCACGCCGATCGCGCCCAGCACCCGTTGTGATCCCGTCATATAGGGGGCCGCGATCACCGCGGAACCCGATAGCGAGAAGAGCCGGGTCTCCGCGCCGATGAAAATGCGCACGCCCTGACCCTCGCGCACCCCGTCCAGAAGCTGGATCAGCTGCTCCTTCTGCTCCAGGTCCTCGAACAGCGAGCGGACCCGCTCCAGGTCCTCGGCGGCGCCGGTCTCTTCGAGGAGATTGGCCCGGCCGCGGACGATCAGCGCGCGGTCCTCCGCCTCGCCGCCGCCCCAGGCGGCCAGGCCGTCCTCGACCAGGCGTGCGGCGGTGACGTCGAGCTCGCGACGGGCCTTGTCGAGATCGGCGCGCAGGTCGGTTTTGGCCTCCACCAGCGTGCGGCCGCGCAGGCGGGCGTTCAGGAAATTCGACGCCTCGGTGAGCGCCGAGGGGGTCACGCCGGCCGGCAGGCGGATCAGGCGGTTTTCCACCGTGCCGTCGGCGAAGACCATGATCGCCAGCGTCCGCTCGACGCCGAGGGCGACGAACTCCACGTGCTTGACGCCCGCGTCGCGGATCGGGGTGACCACCACGCCCGCCCCGCCGGCCAGGCCCGAGAGGATCGAGCTCGCCTCGTTCAGCGCGTCCTCGTAGTTGCGGCCGTGGGCGTGCAGCCGGGCCTCGATGGCCTGGCGGTCCACCGCGCCCACGTCGCCCACCTCCAGCAGGCCGTCGACGAAGAGCCTGAGGCCCGCGTGCGTCGGCAGCCGCCCGGCGCTCACGTGCGGCGCGCCCAGGAGGCCGAGCTGGGTGAGGTCCTGCATGGTGTTGCGGATCGAGGCCGGCGAGAGCTGCAGCCCGCCCTTGGACAGCGTCCGCGAGCCCACCGGATCGCCGGTCTCCAGATAGCTCTCCACGATGCGGCGGAAGATATCCCGCGCGCGTTCGTCGAGTTCGGCCAGGGACGGGCCGGCGGCGAAGAGAGGTGTGCTCACAGGTGCGGCGGTGGGTTCTCGGTTGCGTCCATGGACGGGACCTTGCCGATCTAGGATAAGCGCGGCGCAAGTGGGCGCAAGCTGTCGCCCGTTCCCCAACCCTGTTCCAGGAGTCTCCGCATGCGCCCGTCCGAACGCCTCGCCGACGTGCTCAGGCCCGTGACCCTGGAGACCGCCGTCAACCGCTACGCCGAGGGCTCCTGCCTGGTCAGCTTCGGCCACACCAAGGTGCTGGTGACCGCGAGCCTGGAGGAAGGGGTCCCAGGCTTCCTGCGCGGCAAGGGGCAGGGCTGGGTCACCGCCGAGTACGGCATGCTACCCAGGGCCACCCACACCCGCGGCCGCCGCGAAGCCGCCCAGGGCAAGCAGTCTGGCCGCACCCAGGAGATCCAGCGGCTGATCGGCCGTTCGATGCGCGCCATCGTTGACCTGAAGGCGCTGGGCGAGCGCCAGATCTCCATCGACTGCGACGTGATCCAGGCCGACGGCGGCACGCGCACGGCCTCGGTCACCGGCGCCTGGGTCGCGCTCAGGCTGGCCACGAAATACCTGCTGGACGAAGGCGTGATCGCCAAGGACCCGATCCTCGACCAGGTGGCGGCGATCAGCTGCGGGGTGTTCAAAGACACCCCGGTGCTGGACCTGGACTACGAGGAGGATTCCAACGCCGAGGCCGACGCCAACTTCGTGCTCACCGGCTCCGGCACCATCGTGGAGATCCAGGCCACCGGCGAGAAGCGCGGCTTCTCCCAGGGCGAGTTCGAGGCGCTGTTCTCGCTGGCCCGCAAGGGGATCGGCGAGCTGGTCGCCCTGCAGAAGGCCGCGACCGGCGGCTGACACGAAAACGGGCGGCTGGTTTCCCAGCCGCCCGCTTCGGACCATCCCCTCGGGGATGATCGTGTTCTTAGAGCCCGGCCAGTAGGTGGCGGAAGGCCGCGGGCGGCATCCGGCCCAGCTCATGCGCCAGCGGCACGAACAGGGCTTTCAGGGCGCGTTCAATCGCGGCGATCATCGGGACACTCCTCTAGTGCAGTGCAGCATTGTGCAGCGCATATGGAAATGAAGTGTTGAGATTACAAGGCTTCCAGCGGCCTGCCGAATGTGTCGTACCGCGCCGCAGCACGGCGGCTAGGTGATCTCTTCCTCGTCGTCGTCGGGCGTGTCGTCGGGGCCGGCTTCATAGAGCAGGATATCGCCCGGCTGGCAGTCCAGTTCGCGGCAGAGCGCCGCCAGGGTCGAAAACCGCACGGCCCGCGCCTTGCCGGTCTTCAGGATCGACAGGTTGGCGATGGTGACGCCGACGCGGTCGGCGAGTTCGGTGAGCGACATGCGCCGCTCCAGCAGCACGCGGTCGAGGTGGACGCGGATGGGCATCGCTAGATCGTCAGCTCAGCTTCACGGCGCAGGCGCGCGCCCTCACGGAACACCTCGGCGAGCACGAAGACCACCAGGACCGAGAACCAGGAGGTGAGGCTGAAGTCGGGCCGCACGTCTTTCACCCAGGGCACTAACGGGCTCACGCTCCAGACAGCGTAGCGGCCCAGTTCGAGCACGGCCAGCATCAGGCCGATGAGCCGCAGACGCCGGACGTTGCGCGGATGGAAGGGGTCGCCGGCGGTGAGCGTGACGAAGATCTGCCGCAGGGAATGGACGATCACCAGCACGCCGCCGATCGACAGGCCGAAACCCAGGAGCGCGCCGGCCAGGAGCGGGCCGCGGCGCGCCACCGTCACCACATTGCTGGTCAGGACGGCCGGGAGAAGATCGGGATTGAAACTGAACAGCAGCGTGGCCAGCAGCACCAGCGCCACGGCGCCGAGCGCGATCCAGAGGGCCGCGAAGACCACGTCCAGGATGATCTTCAGGAAGCTGGAGACCGATCCTGGTCCAAGCGCACGCATCCAGCGACCTCCCGTCTCAACGCCAAAACCCGCCCGGGCCGCCCCAAGACGTGTGGGAGCGGCGGGAGCGGGTCGGACGAACCGCATCGGCGAAGACCCTAGCGGATCGTGGCGGCGACGGCGATTGCCAGCATCGGGGTCATCGCGAGCGCGATGAAGATGGTGAGCGAGGCGCGGTCGAAAGCCCTCATGACGGAAGAAAACATGGCCTTGGTCCTTGGTGCGATTTTGCTGCGCTGCAGCGTGATACCGGGGCGTTTTTCCCGTCCCGATGGCGATAATCACTACGCCCGTATCGATTAGCGATCAAATTAACATCGAGTAACGATATTAAACTTTTGCAATGCAACAGAGCGGGGCGAGGCTATGGTCGCTCACGCGTAAAGGAGCGGTGAATCGATGGCGCTGAAGCTGGAGCCNNTCGAGAATCGCTTCGACCTGGTGACCTCTGGAGATCTCGGCCTGACCGAGCCCGACGAGACCGAGACCACCTTCGCCGGCAATGCGCTCCTGAAGGCCCGCGCGGCGGCCGACGCTTCGGGCCTGCTGGCGCTGGCCGACGATTCCGGCCTGTCGGTGACCGCGCTCGAGGGCGCGCCCGGTATCTATTCGGCGCGCTGGGCGGGGCCCGGCCGCGACTTCACCGTGGCCATGAAGAAGGTCGAGGAGCGGCTGGAGGAAGCCCGCGCCCAGGACTTCTCCGCCTGGTTCACCTGCGCCCTGGCCGTCGCCTGGCCCGGCGGGCCGGCGGTGGTGGTCGAGGGCCGGGTGGACGGGACGCTCAGCTTCCCGCCCCGCGGCGACAAGGGTTTCGGCTACGACCCGATCTTCACGCCGCAGGGCGGGAGCCAGACCTTCGGCGAGATGGACGCAGCCACCAAGGACGGCATGAGCCACCGGGCCCGGGCCTTCGCCAAGCTGAAGGCCGCGCTCTTGTGACGACCCCTGCCAAGTTGGGCGTCTATATCCACTGGCCTTATTGCGCGCGCATCTGCCCCTACTGCGATTTCAATGTCTTCAAGGACAGGAAGGGCGATGAGCCTGCCGCGCTCGCCCGCGCCATCGTCGCCGACCTGGAGGCCCAGGCCGCGCTCACCGGCCCTCGCGACCTGGTCTCGATCTTCCTGGGCGGCGGCACGCCCTCGCTGATGGACCCGGCGTGGGCGGGCGAGATGATCGCCGCGGCGAAGCGGCTCTGGACCCCGGCGGCCGACCTGGAGGTGACGCTGGAGGCCAATCCCACCGACGCCGAGGCCGCCCGGTTCGCAGCCTTCGCCGAGGCCGGCGTCAACCGGCTGTCGCTCGGCCTGCAGTCGCTGGACGATGCGGCGCTCAGGTTCCTCGGCCGCAACCACGATGCGGCGACCGCCATCCGGGCTGCTGAGGCCGCCGCGCGGGCGTTTCCCAGGCTCTCCATCGATATGATCTACGCCCGCCCCGGCCAGACGCCGGGCGTCTGGGCCGGGGAGCTCAGGGCCGCCATCGATCTTGGCGCCGAGCACGTCTCGCCCTACCAGCTGACCATCGAGGCCGGCGCCGCATTCGGCCGCGCCGTACGTCGGGGCCTCTTCACGCCACCCGATGCGGATGCCGGCGCCGAACTCTTCGACACGACCCAGCGCGTCCTGGAGGCCGCCGGCTTCGACGCCTACGAGGTCTCCAACCACGCCCGGGGCGAGGCCGCCCGCTCGCGCCACAACCTGATCTACTGGCGGGGCTGCGATTACGTCGGCGCGGGCCCCGGCGCGCACGGCCGGATCACCGCCGGCGGGGCGCGGCAGGCCACCCAGGCCGCGGCCAGGCCCGCCGACTACATCGTTCGCGTGGCCGAGACGGGCGTGGGATTCCCGACGCCCGAGGCGCTAAGCCCGCGCGAAGCGGCGCAGGAGCGGCTGCTGAGCGGCCTTCGGATCACCGACGGCGTGCCGCTGTCCGACGTGGCCGTTCTGCAGATCGCGCCGGAGCGGATCGACGAACTGGTGCGCCTGGGCCTGCTGGCCGACGACCCGCAGCGCCTGCGCGCCACGTCGGCAGGTCGGCTGGTGCTGGATCGCCTGACGAGCGAGCTCGCGACCTAATCCCCTCCCCGAATGAGGAGGGACAGGCTGGCAAAGCCAGCCAGGGTGGGGAAGTCGCGTTCAAGCTCCGACTCAGCACTCCGGCCCACACCTCCCCACCCGTCTCGCTGCGCTCGCCACCCTCCCCCTTAAGGGAGGGAAGGCTTGCCTTTGCCCCCCCGACCGGCGAACCCTCCGCCATGGCCGCCCGCCCCTCGCCTCCCGCTCTGGACGACTCCGCCCTGGCGCCGGGGCTCTATGTGGTGGCGACGCCGATCGGCAATCTGCGCGACATTACGCTGAGGGCCCTCGACGTCCTGGCCGCCGCCGACCTGGTGCTGGCCGAGGACACCCGGGTGGCCGGCAAGCTGCTGCAGGCCTACGGCCTCTCCGCCAAGCTGGAGCGCTACGACGAGCATGGCGCCGAGCGCACCCGGCCCAGGGCCATGGCGGCGCTGGCCGACGGCAAGACCGTGGCGCTGGTTTCCGACGCCGGCACGCCGCTGGTCTCCGACCCCGGCTACAGGCTGGTCAGGGAAGCTGCCGCCCAGGGCTTCCCGGTCTTCCCGATCCCCGGCGCCTCGGCATTGCTGGCCGGGCTTTCGGCGGCGGGCCTGCCCACCGACCGGTTCCTGTTCGCAGGATTTCCGCCGCCCAGGAGCGCCGCGCGGCGCGCCTTCCTGGAGGAACTGGCCCCGATTCGCTCCACCCTGGTCTTCTTCGAGGGTGGGTCGCGGCTGGCGGCGAGCCTCGCCGACATGGCCGCCGTATTGGGGGGTGAGCGCGAGGCGGTCGTCTGCCGCGAGCTCACCAAGCTCTACGAGACCTTCTATCGCGGGCCGCTCGCCACCCTGGCCGCCGACCCCAAGCTCGATGCGCCGAAGGGGGAGATCGTGATCCTGGTGGGCCCCGGCCGCGAGGTCGACGCCAGCGGCGCCGACATCGACACCGCGCTCGCCGATGCGCTCACCCGCCTGCGCCCGGCCGAGGCGGCCGCCGAGGTCGCCAGGGCGCTCGGCCTCTCGCGGCGCGACGTCTACCAGCGGGCGATGGAAATGAGAGCCGGACGTTGAGCCAGGTCCGCTCGGCACGCGGGACGGCCTCGCGCCTGGCCGGGCGGCGCGCCGAGGTGCTGGCCGCGATCTGGCTGATGGCCAAGGGCTACCGGATTCTGGGATTTCGTCTGAAGACCCGGCAGGCGGAAATCGACCTGCTGGCGCTGAAGGGCAAGACTTTGGCCGTCGTCGAGGTCAAGCGGCGCGCCAGCCTGCTGATCGCCATGGAAACCGTGACCTTCGACCAGCGCGAGCGGCTGCGCCGGGCCGGGGCCGCGGTGGCCGCCGGCCGGCCGACGCTCAAGGGTGCGACGGTACGCCTCGACCTCATGGCCCTCGCGCCGGGCAAGCTTCCCCGCCATATTCCAGACGCTTGGAAGGGCGAATGAGGGAACGGGCCGGCGACTCATGAGCCGCGAAGAGGCTGAATCCATCCTCAAGGACGCCGGCGTCGCGCCGGACGCGGACTTCCCTTTGCTGGAAGCCGCGATCGCCTGCGCCATCCACGAGGACCCCAGCCGCGACCCTCAGGCCGCCCGCGACCTTGGCGCGGCCGGCGCCGAGCGCCTGGCGCAACGCCTGAAGCAGGAGAGCGCCGAGGAAGCCATCGCCGAGGCCATGGCCGGCGACCTGCGTCTCGGCGGCGACCTCTTCACCTATGAGGACCCCGACAACGCCGACATCATCGCGGTGACCGAGCGGCGCAAGGGCCTGCCGGTGACGCTGGGTATCTTCTACCTGCACGCGGCGCGCAAATGCGCGCTGACGGTCCAGGGCGTCGACTTCCCGGGCCACTTCCTGTTGCGCATAGAGACCGACGAGGGGCCGCTGGCGCTCGACCCCTTTTCCGAGGGCCGCGTCGTCCTGCCGTCGGAGCTGACGCGCCGCGCCCTGCACGCGGGCCTGACCCCCAATGTCGCCGACCGGCTGGACCGGCTGATGGCGCCGGTGAGCGACCGGGCCGTGCTGGTGCGCCTGCAGAACAACATCTACGCCCGCGCCAGCCTCGCCCGGGACTTCGAGCGCGCCGAGCGCTCGGCGCTGCGCCGCGCCCTCCTCGACCCCAGCGACCACCGCCCCTGGCTCGACGTCGCCGCGGCCCGCGAGGGCCAGGGCGCGCTGGCCGGCTCGCTGGAGGCCCTGGCCCGCGCCACGGCGCTCGACGGCGGCGCGGCGCTCGCCGCCCGGGCCCAACGCGAGCGAGTGAGGCTGCAGCTGAACTAGCGCCGAGCCTCGGCCCAGCTTATGTCCCAAGCCTCAGGTCGCCCGGAGCGCGCGCAGATGTCCCTCAAGGTCGCGGTGCAGATGGATCCCATCGAGGGGATCAACATCGAAGGCGACACGACCTTCCTGATGATGGAGGCCGCCCAGGCGCGCGGCCACAGCCTGTTCGTCTACACCACCGACACTCTGGCCATGGACGAGGGCCGGGTGTTCGCCCGGGGCCGCAGCGTGACCGTCCAGCGCCGGGTCGGCGACCACGCCACCCTGGGGGACTACAAGCGCATCGACCTCGCCGCCTTCGACGTGATCCTGCTGAGACAGGATCCGCCCTTCGACATGCACTACATCGACTCGACGTTCTTCCTGGAGAAGGTGCACCCCCGGACCTTGGTGGTGAACGATCCGGTCGAGGTCAGGAACGCGCCGGAAAAGCTGTTCGTCACCGACTTTCCAGGCCTGCAGCCCCCGACCCTGATCACCAACGACCGCGAGGCGATCGCCGACTTCCGCAGGCGGCATGGCGATGTGGTGCTCAAACCCCTCAACGGCCGTGGCGGCTCCGGCGTGACCCGCCACCTGGCCGACGACCCGAACCTGGAGGCCCTTCTGGAGATCCACGCCGAGCTCAGCCGCGAGCCGGTGATCCTGCAGAAATTCCTGCCGTCGGTGACCAAGGGCGACAAGCGCATCCTGCTNNAAGGCGTTCCGCGCCGAGCACGCCGACATCGTGATGAAGCCGCTGTACGGCCACGGCGGCGGCGCGGTTTTTCGTATCACGCGCGACGATCTCAATTTCGGCTCGCTCTACGACATGTTTTCGGTCACCTTCCGCGAGCAATGGGTGGTGCAGAAATTTCTCCCCGCCGTGAAGCAGGGCGACAAGCGCATCCTGCTGGTGGGCGGCGAGCCGGTGGGCGCCATCAACCGGGTGCCGCAGAAGGGCCAGATCCGCTCCAACCTGGCCGTCGGCGGCCGGGCCGAGGCGGTGGAGCTGACCGCGCGGGACTGGGAGATCTGCGCGGCCATCGGGCCGGAGCTGATGGCGCGCGGCCTGCTCTTCGTCGGCATCGACGTGATCGGCGACTACCTGACCGAGATCAACGTCACCTCGCCCACCGGCGCCGTAGCGCTGAAAGCCTTCACCGGGATCGACGCCGCCGAAATCCTCTGGGAACGGATTGAAAGCCTTCGGGCCGCGGTCTAGCTTGTTTCGCGAAGACCCCGGGACAAGTCACGGAAACGTCTCGTCTTCCCCATAAGTTCTGTTTTTGTTCTTGATCTGAGCGCAACCCTGTGGTGCGCTCTTGTGGATAACTGACTCTCGATCACATTTGCTGGGGGCTGGGACGGAATGGCCGCGCGGGTCGTGACAGTGGCGTTTCAGGGCGTCGAGGCGCGCCGTGTGGACGTCCAGGTGCAGTTCACCAGCGGGGACCCCAAGTTCTTCCTGGTC
The DNA here is from genome assembly GCA_003136395.1 of Phenylobacterium sp. Lineage (GTDB taxonomy): Bacteria > Pseudomonadota > Alphaproteobacteria > Caulobacterales > Caulobacteraceae > Phenylobacterium. The sequence goes on along the minus strand of PLEH01000200.1, from coordinate 840 downwards.
GGCATGGGCGACAAGGCGATCTCCGAGAGCCGCGAGCGCGTGCGCGCGGCCTTTTCGGGCCTGGGCCTGTCGCTGCCGGCGCGCCGGATCATCGCCAACCTGGCGCCGGCGGACCTGCCGAAGGAGGGCAGCCACTACGACCTGCCCATCGCGCTGGCCATCATGGCCGGCATGAACGTCATCCCGCCGGACGTCCTCGACGACTGGGCGGCAATAGGTGAGCTGTCGCTGGACGGGCGGATCACCGCGGTGGCGGGCGCCCTTCCCGCCGCGGTGGCGGCCGGGGCCATGGGCCTGGGGCTGATCTGCCCGGAGGCCTGCGGACCGGAGGCGGCCTGGGCCGGGGAGACGCGGATCCTGGCGGCGCCCTCGCTGATCGCGCTGGTGAACCACTTCCGGGGAACTCAGGTCCTGTCGCCGCCGAGCGTCGGGATCATCCGCGAGCCCGAGCGGGTCCCGGACCTGCGCGAGGTCAAGGGTCAGGAGAACGCCAAGCGGGCGCTGGAGATCGCCGCAGCCGGCGGCCACAACCTGGCCTTCGTGGGCCCGCCGGGGTCGGGCAAGTCGATGATGGCCGCGCGGTTGCCGGGCCTGCTGCCGCCACTGACTCCGGAGGAACTGCTGGAGACCTCGATGATCCATTCGGTGGCCGGCCTGATCGCCAAGGGGGAGCTCACCCGCGCCCGCCCATTCCGCAATCCGCACCACTCCGCCAGCATGGCCGCGCTGACCGGCGGGGGCTTGAAGGCCAAGCCCGGCGAGGTCAGCCTGGCGCACAACGGCGTCCTGTTCCTCGACGAACTGCCGGAGTTCTCCGGAATCCTGTAGCAAACACACCCA
>PLEH01000262.1 GCA_003136395.1 Phenylobacterium sp. | reverse complement strand
GGCCAGCCGCACGCGCGTGCGGTCGCGGTCAGCCAGGTCGGTGCAGTCGCGGCCCAGGATGGTGATCCGCCCGGCGTTCGGATGCTCCAGCAGTCCCGCGGCGTGCAGCAGGCTCGACTTGCCCGATCCGGAGGGTCCGATCAGCCCCACGATCTCGCCCGGCCGAACGTCGAGATCGACGCCCCGCAGCACCGTCAGCTCGCCCGCGCCCGTGACATAGCGGCGCTCAAGCCCGCGGATCGACAGCACCGCCTCACTCATAGCGAAGCGCTTCCACCGGATCGAGGCGCGAGGCGCGCCAGGCCGGCGGCAGGGTGCAGATCATCGACATGGCCAGCGAGAAGCCGACGATGATCGAGACTTCGACCCAGTCCACCTTGGCCGGCAGCCGGCTGAGGAAATAGACGTCGGAGGAAAAAACCGACTGGCCGGTGGCCCATTCCACGAAGCTCTGGATCGGATCGATGTAGATCGAAATCAGCGCGCCGAGCGCCAGGCCCGCGGCCGTGCCCAGCGTCCCGATGCTGGCGCCGGCCAGGAAGAAGATCCGCAGGATCGCCCCCTGCCCGGCCCCGATGGTTCTGAGGATGGCGATGTCGCGGCCCTTGTTCTTCACCAGCATGGTGAGGCCCGAGATGATGTTGAGCGCCGCGATCGCCACGATCAGCATCAAGATCAACCGCATGACGTTGCGCTCGACCTTCAGCGCCCCCCAGTAGGACGAGTCCCGCTGGGTCCAGTCGGCGACCAGGGCGGTTGGGCCGGCAGCCCTGGTGATGGCGGCCTTCAGGGTCGCGGCATTGTCCGGATCGGTCACCCGGATGTCGATGGCGTCGACCGTGCCCTCGCGGCCAAAGAACAGCTGGGCCTGCTCCAGCGGCATGAAGATGTAGGCCTGGTCGTACTGGCTCATGCCGGCGGTGAAGGTCGCGCCGACCACATAGGATTTTTGCAAGGGCGTGCCGCCGAAGGCCGTGGCGGCGCCCGAGGGTGAGATGAGGGTGATGTTGTCGCCGGGCTTGACCCCGAGCTGCTCGGCCAAGCGATCGCCGACCACCACCACGTCGCCGCCGTACTCGCCCTTGCCGAAGCCCCTGATATCGCCCTTGGTGATGTTGCCAGCGACGATGCGGGTGGCCTTCAGGTCCCTGGGCGACAGGCCGCGGACGATGGCGCCGGTGATCTGGCTGGGCCCCATGGCGATGGCCTGGGCCTCGATCACCGGGACGGCCTGGGTGACGCCGGGCACTTTCAGGATGCGCTGGACCGCCGGATCGCGCGCGGCGCCGTCCAGCACGCCGCCGGAGACGAAGACGTGGCCGTTGAAGCCGAGGATCTTGTTCAGGAGCTCGGCCCGGAAGCCGTTCATCACCGACATCACCACGATCAGCACCGCCACGGCGACCATGATTCCGGTGAAGGAGATGATCGAGATCAGCGCCACCCCGCCCTGGCTGCGCTTGGCGCGCAGATAGCGGTTGGCCAGCATGCGTTCCCACAGGCCGAAGGGCGGCGCGGAACCGCCAACGCCAGCCTGCGGTTCGATCATCCCGCGATGACCTTCAGAGCAGCATCGAGCGGCAGGGTCTGGCGCTCGCCGGTGGCGCGGCGCTTGATCTCGACGACGCCCTCGGCGACGCCCTTGGGGCCGACGATCAGCTGCCAGGGGATGCCCACCAGGTCGATGGAGGCGAACTTGGCGCCGGGCCGATCGTCGCGGTCGTCCAGCAGCGGCTCCTTGCCGAGATCGCCAAGCGCCTTGTAGGCCTGCTCGGCCACCGCATCGACCTCGGCGGTTCCGGGCCGCAGGTTGACCACGGCCACGCCGAAGGGCGCCACGGCGTCCGGCCAGATAATCCCGGCCTCGTCGTGACTGGCCTCGATGATGCCCGCCACCAAGCGCGAGACGCCGACGCCATAGGACCCGCCGTGGATCGGCACGTCCTTGCCGTCGGGACCGGTGACCAGCGCCTTCATCGGCTTGGAGTACTTCTCGCCGAAGTAGAAAATATGGCCGACCTCAATGCCGCGGGCGGTCATCCGCTTGTCGGCGGGCACCTCGGCCTCGAAGCGGGCCTGGTCGTGCATCTCGTCGCTGGCGGCGTAGAGCCGCGCGCGTTGGTTGACCATGGGCTCGAGGTCGCCGTCCCAGTCGATGTCGGGCCCTGGCGCGCCCATCTCCACCAGGTCGCCGTGCGCGAAGACCTCGCTTTCGCCGGTGTCGGCCAGGATGATGAACTCGTGGGAGAGGTCGCCGCCGATCGGGCCGGGATCGGCCTTCACCGGGATCGCCTTGAGCCCCAGCCGCGCGTAGACGTTGAGGTAGGCCAGGAACATGCGGTTGTAGGATCTGCGGGCCGCCGCCTCGTCGATGTCGAAGCTGTAGGCGTCCTTCATCAGGAACTCGCGGCCGCGCATCACCCCGAAGCGAGGCCGGCGCTCGTCGCGGAACTTCCACTGGATGTTGTAAAGATTCTTCGGCAAATCCTTGTAGGATTTCACATAAGCCCGAAAGATCTCGGTGATCACCTCTTCCGCCGTGGGGCCGTAGAGCAGGTCGCGGTCGTGGCGGTCCTTGATGCGCAGCATCTCGTCGCCGTAGTCGTCGTAGCGGCCGCTCTCGCGCCACAGGTCGGCGAGCTGCAGGGTGGGCAGAAGCACCTCGATGGCGCCGGCCCGGTCCATCTCCTCGCGCACCACCTGCTCGATCTTCTTCAGCACCTTCAGGCCCAGCGGCAGCCAGGCGTAGATGCCGGCCGCCTCCTGGCGGATCATGCCTGCGCGCAGCATGAGCTGGTGGGAGACGATCTGGGCGTCGGCGGGGGCCTCGCGCAGCGTGGGCATGAAGTAGCGCGACAGGCGCATGGCTTAAGGGCTTTCCGAGAGAACCGTGGGCGGAGGGCTCTGATAGCCTTCGCCTACGCGCCTTGGCAACGCGTTCAGCTGTGCGGACCAGGCAGGCGCGACAGGTCGATCAGCTTGAAGTGGATCACCAGCCACAGGATCGAGAAGACCACGGTCGAAATCCAGGTGGTGGTGAAGAACTTCTTCTTGAGCTTGGGATCGACCGGCGCGCCGGGGTCGGAGCCGTCATTGGGCAGGCCGGCGTCAGCCCGGCTCTGCATCCCCAGCGGCAGGACCGCGAACAGCACCGTCCACCAGATCGTGAGGTAGATGGCGATCAAGGTGATCGGTCCGCCCATCAGTGGCCCGCTTTCGGAGTTGCCATGAGTTCGACGAGAACGCCGCCCATGTCCTTGGGGTGCAGGAAGATCACCGGCACACCGTGGGCGCCGATGCGCGGCTCGCCAGTCCCCAGCACCGTCGCGCCCTTGGCCCGCATTTCGTCGCGGGCGACCAGGATGTCGGGGACCTCAAAGCACAGGTGATGCTGACCGCCCTTGGGGTTCTTCTCCAGGAAGGCCGTGATCGGCGACGCGTCCCCGTAGGGCTCGATCAGCTCGATCTGGCTGTTGGGCAGGTTGACGAAACAGACCCAGACGCCCTGCTCAGGCATGGCGAAGGTCTCGGAGAAGTCGGTGACGCCCAGCATCTCGCGGTACATCTTCACCGAAGCTTCGATGGAGGGCGTGGCGACGCCCACGTGGTTCAGGTTTCCGATCATGAGACGCGGTATAGGCCGCCTCGCCCGACCCCTCCAGCCTCATCGACCGCGGCCGGCGGTTGCGCATGAAAAACCCCCGGTGCGGGGGGCACACCGGGGATTACTCAGTACTGCGGCGCATATAGAGCCGCCGCGAATGAAAATCGCGCCCCACGGTTTGCGGAAGGTAAAGATCGGCGACGAAAGGCCAGGCGCCGATCACGACACTGAAAGCGCGGCGTTGTCGTTGCCGGTCCGGGCCGACTTGGCCAGGTGCGGGGCGATGTGGACGGGCTCGAACACCGCGCCGGTGGCGAGTAGGGCCTCGATCCGCTCCGGCGCGACGCCGAGCTCGGTGAGCAGCGCCGTGGAATGCTCGCCCAGGTCCGGCGTAGGGCGCTGGAAGCCGGCCGGAGTGCGGGAGAAATCGGCATAAGCCCGGACGCCGATGAAATCGCCGAGCCTCGGATGGGTCCAGCGTTCCAGGGTGTGGTTCTCCCAGAGCCAGTCGCTCTCCAGGGCCTCGGCGGCCCTGAGCGCCGGGGCGGCCGGAACGCCCGCCGCGAGCAGGGCCTGGACAGTCTTTTCGCGCGGACGGGCCGACAGCGCCGAGGCGATGGCCGCGGCCAAGGCGCCGTCGCGCTCTGCGGTCAGGGCGTCGGCGCCGATCTCGACGCCGAGGGTGCGGCCGAGCGCCTGCGCCTCCTCCGCCCGTTCGCAGACCAGCGCCAGCCAGCCGTCGGCGCATTCATAGAAGCGGTGCAGCGCGCGCGGACCCAGGCAGTCGCGGCCGCCGCGGTCGTTGGGCGGGCGGCCTTCGTAGGCCACCACCTCGGCGAGCTGGAAGGTAAGGCTCTGGGCCATCAGGCTGGTGATGATCTCCTGGCCCTCGCCGGTGCGTTCCCGGGCGTTCAGCGCGGCGATCACCGCGCAGGAGACCACGGCCGCCGTAGCCACGTCATTGACCGGAATGGTGTGCAGGATCGGTTCGTCATCGCCGCCCTGGGCCTGTTGCATGCCGCCCTCGGCCTGTAGCAGGGGATCGAAGCCCGGCAGGGTCGCGCGCGGACCCTTGTCGCCATAGGCGTTGATCGAGCAGGAGATGATCCGCGGATTGATGGCCTTCAGCGTCGCGTAGTCGATGCCCAGCCGCGTACGCACCCCGAAGCGGTAGTTGTCGAGCACCACGTCGGCCTGGCGGACGAGGTCGTAGAAGAGTTCCCGGGCCGCCGCCTGCTTCAGGTCGAGCCCCAGGCCCCGCTTGCCGCGGTTGTAGGCGCAGAAGCCGCCCCCATCGCTGCGGAAGGGGTCGCCTTCCACCGGCTCGATCTTGACCACGTCCGCGCCCAGGTTGGCCAGGACGCCGCCGGCATGGGCGCCGGCGATCACCGTGCCAAGGTCGAGGACGCGGACGCCATCCAGCGGCGCGGCGGCCTCGCCCTCCCCGCTCCCGGCCGGCGGTTCGCGGGGCGGCCAGGCCGGCGGGGCCGCGATCGGCTGGGCGAGACCACGAATCGAGGCCGGGGTCTCGCAGAGCCTTGCCGGCGGCGCAGGAATCGCCACCTCGCCCAGCTGCGGATGCTTGAAGACCTGCCGAAGGCCGCCCTCGGCCACGGTCTCGCCGGCGAACCAGGCCTCGCGCGAGCCGACCGGCGCGCAGGGCGCGCCATGGTCCTGCAGGATCTGCAGCCATTCGGTGCGTGGCCGGGTCAGGAAGATCTCCGCCAGGGTGTCGCGGGCCAGCGGCGGGTCGAGCGCCAGCCGCTCCCAGTGCTGCTCGATACCGAGCGCCTTGAAGACCTTCTGGTAGAAGTTGGCGAAGAGCGCGCCCAGGAAGAACCACTGGCCGTCGGCGCACTCGTAGAGCCGATAGCTGGGCGAGGCCCCCAGCGGCGCGCCACGGGGCAAGGGCGGTTGGTCGAGCACCCTGACCGGGCCGGACACCTCGGAGAGGCCGTGCAGGCCGCTCACGGTGACCGCCTGGCCTCTGCCGCTCCGCTGCCGTTCCAGGAGCGCGGCGCCGATGGCGGCCCCGCCCAAAACGCCCTGGCCGTACCAGATCAGCGGCAGGACCAGGTGCACTGGCTGATCGGAATAGCAGCCCTGGCGGAAGGCGACCCCGCTCAGCGCCGTCAGCAGGCTGTGATGCGGCGGGATGTTGCTCCACTCGCCGCGCACCCCATAGGGCGGCATCCAGGCATGGATCAGCCCCGGATGGACGTGGGTCAGGCTCGCCGCGTCGAGGTCGAGGGCCTCCAGCCGCCCGGGCGGATCGCTGAACAGGGCGACGTCGGCGCCGGCGATCAGCTCGCGCGCGGCGTCTCGACCCTCCGGGGTGTCGAGATCCATCGTCACCACCTGCTTGTTGCGGTTCCAGGCGTGATAGCCCGGATGGTCCTTCAGCCGGTCGCCGCCCGGCGGCTCGACCTTGACCACCTCGGCCTCGAAGTCGCCCAGCAGCATGGCCGCCATGGGACCGGAGACCCCCTGGCTGAAATCGGCGATGCGGATCCCACGGTAGGCGGACACCGGCGCGGCCTCCCCCGCCGCTTGGGCCATGAAAGCCGGGCCGGGCGGCGGCGACAAGCCCTCCTGCCTACAGATCGGCGCCTTGACCCCGGTGGGACCAGGCGCGCTAGTCGAAGTCCGGAGGACGCCAGACCATGAAAACCGCGACACTGGGATCGATAGGCGAGGTCAGCCGGCTGACCCTGGGCGGAGGCGGCATCGGCCAGATCTGGGGCGACACCTCGCATGACGAGGCGACGGCGACGCTAAGGGCCGCACTGGACGCCGGGATCACGGTGCTGGACGCAGCCCCCATGTACCGGAACTGCGAGGCCTTCATCGGCGAGACCTTCGCCGGCCGCCTGCCCGCCGGCGTCAAGGTCACCACCAAGCACCAGCTCGGGACGCCGCTATTGGGCGAGGTCGCGGCGCGTCTTCTGGCGTCCCTGGAGGCCAGCCTCGCGGCCATGCGGCTGGAGCGGGTCGACCTCTTCTTCCTGCATTCCAATATCCATCTCGACGGCTTCACCTATTCCCATGGCGACGCCAACAAGGACGCCTTCTCCACCGCCTGGTCGACCTACGTGGAGGCCGCCGCGCCAGCCTTCGAACAGCTCAAGGCACAGGGCCGGATCGGCGGCTGGGGCATCACCGGAATCGGCGTTCCCACCGCCGTGCTGGCGGCCATCGAGCACACGCCCCGGCCCGACGCCGTCCAGGCCATCGCCAACCTCATGGACAGCCCCGGCGCCCTCAGACGGTACGCCGAGCCGGCGCGTGCGCGCGAGATCGCTGCGGCCGCCAAGGCGCGAGGTCTGGGCGTCATGGGGATCCGGGCCGTGCAGGCCGGCGCGCTCACTGCCGCCATCGACCGCAGCCTTTCGCCCAACTATCCCGATGCGCGAGACTACGACCGCGCCGCGCCGTTCCGCGCGCTTTGCGCCGGGTGGGGCGAGGATCCCGCCGCCGTGGCCCATCGCTATGCGCTCGGCATGCCCAACATCGATACCGTCGTGCTGGGGGTGAAAAACCGCGCCGAGCTCGCCCAGTGCCTCGCCGCCGAGGCGGCCGGCCCGCTCGAGCCGGCCCAGGTCGCCGCGATCGATGCGCTCGGCCTGGCGGAGGCCTAGGCCCGCTACTTCCCCTTGCGGACGAAGTCGGCGATCAGCTCGGCGATCTCCTTGGGATGCTCCAATTGCATCAGGTGACCGGCATCGTCGATCACGATCCGTCGCGAGCCAGGGATCAGCGCTTGGGCGGCGCCGGAGGCGGCCTGATTGTCAGCGATATCGTGATCTCCCGTCATGATGAGAGTGGGGACCTTCAGACCTGGCATTCGGGGCAGGTCCGAGGGCCAGCCTTTGATGGGGTCACGCATCTGATGACGCAGATCCTGCGGACTGGCCCTGATCAGTTCTCCGATCTTCGCGCGGGCTTCATCGTGGCCCGGCGCCATGATCCAGGTTTCCTTCGACGCGTTGGCGATCACCCCGTCGAAATTACCGAAGACGATGGGGATCATGATGTGGGTGATGTGGTCCGAGAAGTTCTTGGTGGGCGTAAAGCCGTTCAGCGCCGCGCCGGAGATGATCAGCCGGTCCACCTGCTCGGGATGCAAGACGGCGTAGGAGACCGCCAGGCCGCCGCCGAAGGAGAAACCGACGAGGCTCGCATGTTCCATCTTCGCCGCGGCCATCACCGCGGCCAGGTCCTCCTGGGGCGAATAGGGCGCCTTTGCCCCGGGCGACTTGCCGTAGCCGCGCCGATCGTAGCGGACGACGCGGAAGTCCCGGCAGAGGATCGGCCACATGTCGTCGAAGCTGGCGGAATTGATCACCCCGTCATGGATCAGCACGATCGCCTGCGGGCCTTTTCCGCAGGTTTCGTAGTAGATTTGGCCGCCGTCCACATCGACCATCTCGGCTCGCGCTGCGCCGGTCATCAGCCCCAGCGCACAGGCAAGCGCCATCATTCGCCCGATCATCGGCCGTTCCTTCTCTCGGTTGCTTAGGAGTGGGAAGTCAGCTGGCTATTCGGAGGGCCTCGACGCCCTCGTCGGGCACATATTCCAGGAGGTCCCCCGGCTGGCAGTCGAGGACCCGGCAGATGGCCTCCAGGGTGGAGAAGCGCAGGCCCTTCACCTTGCCGGACTTGAGCAGGCTAAGGTTGGCCTCGGTGATGCCGATGGCGCGGGCCAGCACATTGGAGCGCACCTTGCGCCGGGCCATCATCACATCGAGGCGGATCACGATGGCCATCAGACGAACCCCTCGCGGTCTTCCTCGATCTCGCGGCCGGCCTGCATCACGAGCGCGATGACGAATACCACGGCGCCCAGTACCAGCTCCTGCACGGCAGCCATGTGGGCCCACATCTTGTCGATCTCGTAGCCCGTAGCGCTCAGGACCAGGTGGCAGAGGAACGGCAGGGCCGCGTCGGCGACCAGGCAGACGCCCATGGCCTGGATCAGCCGGGCCGTGCGGTCGGTGAACACCTCGCCCTGGCTGTAGAGCCGGAAGAGGCGCTGCAGGTTCCAGAACAGGAAGATCGAGGGCAGCGCGCGGACGATCACATCCGGCACATAGACCAGCTTCTGGCCGAGCCGCCAGTAACGGAACGGAATGAAGTCCGGCGGCGGATGGCCGGAGGTGCTGATCATGCCGCCGCGTGGGCCGATCGAGATGATGTCGCCCTGATAGAACAGCAGGATCCAGAGGCTGAAGATCGCCAGAAGGATGAAAAAGACGAACAGAACCGTGAACAGCAGTTCGAAGGCGCGGCTGGCGGCGCGGATCTTGCGGAAGCTGGGTGTCGGCGCCGGGCGTGGCGGGGCGATATCGACGATGGAAGCCATGAGCGGTCTCCCCAGAGTGTGACCGCAGCGTCTGACATCAATTAGTTTCTGTCAAACGATAATCACAACCGCAGGACGGTGGTCTCCACGACAGGCCGCCGACCCCAGATGCGTTGGCTGGCCTTTTTCACGGCGCGCGACATGGCGGCCTCGACGGTCTCATCCAGGTCGCGGTCCTGGCTCTTGAGACGGCCCAGCGCCTGTTCGGCCTCGTCGGCCAAGTCGTCGAGGATGTCGTCCAGCGAGTAGTCCGGCTCCGACGGCAGGCCGAGTGCGCGGACCTGCGGGCCGGAGACGATCTTGTTGGCGCCGTCCAGCACGACCGAGACCGCCAGCATGCCGTTCGACGCCGCATGCCGGCGCTCGCGAAGGGCGTCGCCGTTCTCCACCGTCACCATGCCGCCGTCGACATAGAGCCGGCCGGCCGGGACCTCGTCGATGATCTCCGCGCGGCCGGGGGCCAGGCGCACCATGTCGCCGTTGCGCGGCGTCACCTGCTGCGGGACCTGCAGGTCGCGGGCGAAGGCTGCGTGTTCCAAGAGGTGTCGGCGCTCGCCGTGGGTCGGGACCGAGATCTCCGGCCGCGCCCAGCGATACATCTCGGCCAGTTCGTCGCGGCAGGGGTGGCCGGAGACGTGGATTCCGGGGTGGTCGCGCTCGGTGTAGAGGCGCACCCCGCGATCGGCGAGCTTGTCCTGCAGGTTGCGGATCGGGATCTCGTTGCCCGGGATGATCCGCGAGGAGAAGACGCAGGCGTCGCCCGCTCCCAGGTTGACGTGCGGATGGGTGCCGTCAGCGATCCGCGACAGCGCCGCCCTGCCCTCGCCCTGGCTGCCGGTGCAGAGGTAGAGGACCTTGTCGGCGGGAAACTTCTTGGCCTCGTGATCGTCCAGGAAGGGCTGCAGGCCTTCCATCAGGCCCACCGACTTGGCGGCCGACGACATCCGGTGCATGGACCGGCCGGCCAGGCAGACCCGACGGCCATTGGCCTCGGCCGCGCGGATGATGGAATCCATCCGCGCGACGTTGGAAGCAAAACAGGCCACCGCCACCTTGCCCTTCAGGCTGCGGATCAGCGGGATCAGCGCCTTGCGGACGTCCGCCTCCGAGCCCGCGTGGCCGTCCACGAAGACGTTGGTCGAGTCGCAGACCATGGCCAGCACGCCCTCGTCGCCCAGCTTCAGGATGGCGTCGCTGTCGGTGACCGCGCCCAGCAGGGGATCCGGATCGATCTTCCAGTCGCCGGTGTGCAGGATCGTGCCCAACGGGGTGCGGATCGCCAGGCCGTTGGGCTCGGGGATCGAGTGGGTGAGCGTGATCAGCTCCAGCTCAAACGGACCGAGCGAGATCTTGCCGCCCAGCGGCACGACGGTGATCTGCGCCTCGTCCAGCAGGCCCGCCTCACGCAGCTTCTCGCGCAGGACAAAGGCCGTGAACGGCGTGGCGTAGATCGGCGCCTTGAACCGCGGCCAGAGCCAGGCCACGGCTCCGATGTGATCCTCGTGCGCATGGGTCAGCACGATGCCCAGAAGCCGGTGGGCGTTCTCCTCCATGAAGGTCGGGTCGGGCAGGATCACCTCGACCCCGGGCGTCGTCTGGTCGCCGAAGGTGATGCCCAGGTCGACCACGATCCACTTGCGGTCGTGCGGCGGCCCGAAGCCGTAGAGGTTGAAATTCATGCCGATCTCGTTCGACCCGCCGAGCGGCAGGAAAACGAGTTCGTCGTCTTTGCTACGCTTAGTCATTCATCCCTTCGCCGTGTTCCGGCGGTAAATCTCAAGCATGCCGCGGATCGTCAGATCCGGGTCGAAATGGTCGATGGAGCTGGTAGCTCCGTGGAAGAGCGAGGCGACGCCGCCGGTGCCGATCACGGTCATGGGCTTGCCCCATTCGGCCTTGATCCGCGCGCAGAGCCCCTCGATGAGCGCGATGTAGCCCCAAAAGACGCCCGACTGCATGGCGGCCACGGTGTCCTTGCCGATGGCGGTGTTGCCGCGCGGCCGCTGGATCGCGACGCGCGGAAGCTTGGCCGCCGCCTGGTGCAACGCTTCCATGGACAGATTGATCCCCGGCGCGATGGCGCAGCCTTCCATCCCGCCGTCCGCGGCGATGACGTCGAAGGTGGTGGCGGTGCCTGAGTCGATGATGATCAGGTCGCCCGGATAGACCACATGGGCGCCGATGGCGTTGACCAGGCGGTCGGCGCCGGCCTCGGACGGCTTTTCGATGCGGACCTCGATCCCGAGGTCGACGTTCTCGCCGATCACCAGGGGTTCGACCTTGAGATAGCGGCGGGCGAGGTTCCTGAGGTTGAAGATCGACTGCGGCACGACGCTGGAAATAATGCAGCCGTCGAAGACCCCC
>PLEH01000273.1 GCA_003136395.1 Phenylobacterium sp. | reverse complement strand
GTGACCTATCTGAAGGCCAAGGCCGACGACGTGGATGTCACCGACCTGTGGATCGCCGACGTGGCGGGCGGGGCGGCTCACATGCTGATCGACGGTCGCGCGCTGTCGCCCGCCGGCCACGAGCTTTCCGAGGCGGAGAAGAGCCGCCGCGAGCGGCTAGGCCAGCGGACCCATGGCGTGGTCGAGTACCAATGGGACGAGCAGGGCAAGTACATCCTGGCCCCGGTGCAGGGCGACCTGTGGCTCTATGAGCGCGCCAGCGGCGAGACACGCCGGCTGACCCAAACGCCGGGCGACGAGATCGACGGCAAGATCTCGCCCAAGGGCGGCTTCGTCTCCTATGTCCGCGACGACAACCTCTACCTCATGCCGCTGGCCGGCGGGGCGGAGCGCGCGCTGACCACGGACGGGACGGAGCTGAAGAGCTGGGGCACGGCGGAGTTCATCGCCCAGGAGGAGCTGCACCGCTTCACCGGCTACTGGTGGTCGCCCGACGAGACGAAGATCGCCCTGACCCACGTCGACCAGTCGGGCGTCGACGTCATCGACCGGGTGGATATCGGCGCCGAGGGTGGGACGGTGGTCCACCAGCGCTACCCACGCGTCGGGCGGCCCAACGCGGTGGTGGAGCTCTATGTCGCCGACGTGGCGACGGGCGCGCGGGTGAAGGTCGACCTGGGGGCGAGCGCCGACATCTACCTGGCGCGCGCCGACTGGGCGAAGGACGGCAGGACGCTCTACGTCCAGCGCCTGACGCGCGACCAGAAGCGGCTGGACGTCCTGGCCGTCGACCCGGCGACGGGCGCGAGCCACGTCATCCTGACCGAGACCAGCCCGCACTGGGTCTCGCTCAGCGAGGACCTCAAGCCGTTGAAGGACGGCGGCTTCCTCTGGTCGTCGGAGCGGGACGGCAACAGGCACCTCTACCTCTACAAGGGCGACGGCAAACTGGTGCGCCAGATCACCCATGGCGACTGGCCGGTCGCGGCGCTGGAGGGCATCGACGAGCCCCGCAAGATGGCGATCTTCTCGGCCAGCAAGGACACCCCGATCGAGCGCAGGCTCTATGAGGTCTCCTGGGCCAGGCCCGGCGAGCCCAGGGCCCTGACCCCGGCCGGCGGCTGGTGGAGCGCCGAGGTCGCCAAGACCAGCGGCGCCTTCGCCGGCAGCTATTCCGACCCCAGGACCCCGCCGCGCACCGGCCTCTACAAGGCCGACGGGAGCTTCGTGCGCTGGATCGAGGAGAATCCGCTGGTGGCGGGCCATCCGTTCCATCCGTACCTCGACCACCTGCGGCCGGTGGAGTTCGGGACCATCAAGGCCGCCGACGGCCAGACGCTTCACTGGTCGATGCGCACGCCCTTCGGCTTCGATCCGAAGAAGCGCTATCCAGTGATCGTTCAGGTCTATGGCGGCCCGGCCGGCGCCCTGGTGGAGACGCGGTGGGAGGCCCCGGCCGACCAGCTGCTGACCGACGCGGGCTACATCCTTTTCAGCCTCGACAACCGCGGCACGCCCAACCGCTCGGTGGCCTTCAAGACCGCCATCGACCGGCGGACCGGCGGGCCCGACGTGGACGACCAGCTGGCGGGCGCGGCTTTCCTGAAGTCGCTGCCCTACGTCGATGGCGCGCGGCTCGGCGTCACCGGCTATTCGAACGGCGGCTACATGACGCTGATGCTGCTGACCGCGCCCAACTCGCCGTTCGCCGCGGGGGTGGCCGGCGCGCCGGTCAGCGACTGGACGCTCTACGACACCGCCTACACCGAGCGCTACATGGGCACGCCCGCCGACAACGCCGAGGGTTATCGGGCCTCCCAGGTGACCGGGCGGCTCGCGAACCTGAGGCCCGGCGCGCTGCTGATCGTCCACGGCATGGCCGACGACAATGTGATCTTCGAGAACTCGACGCGGGTGATCTACCGGCTGCAGCAGATGGGGACGCCGTTCGAGATGCAGACCTATCCGGGCCTGCGCCACCGCACCGGCTGGACCTCCAAGCCGCTGCTGCACCGCACGCTCGCGACCCTGGATTTCTTCGGGCGCAAGCTGAAGCCTGAGGGGTAGGGGGCACACTCAATACCGCTCATCCCCGCGAAAGCGGGGACCCAGGCGCTTTGTTGCTGGGCTTGAGATGCTCGAACTCATCCAATGGCCGAAAACACCGGAAAAAAACCTGGGTCCCCGCTTTCGCGGGGATGAGCGGAGTACTTTATCCCGTGTCGGCCAGGACCGGCTCGCGGGGCTCGGGCTCACGGATTGGGGGCGCCGGCTCGCAAAGCGAGAGGGCGAAGTCGGCGGGCAGGCCCATGTCGGCGGCGATGCGGCGCGCCAGGGTCTCGACGGGGATGTCCTCGAAGTCCGGCGCCAGGGCGGCTTCGTCCAGGCGCGCGCTCAGGTCCTCGTACAGCACGTCGTATTCGTCGCTGTCGCCCTCGGACTCGTTCCAGATCAGGCGGTTCATGAGGCCCCGGACGCGGTCCTTGCGCCGTTCCGCGGGCCCCCTCGGCGGGAAGAAGGGCTCGCTCGCCGCCGCCTCGATGGCCGCGGCCTCGGCGCGGGCGCTTTCCTCGGCGGCGTCGCGCGCCGCGTTCCGGTCGAGCTTGGCGTCGAGCGCGATCGTCAGGCGCACCGCGCGCGAGGTCTTGTGGAAGCCGTCGACCAGGACGGCCTGCTGAGCCGGGTCCTCACAGGCGCGCGCCTGGGTCGCCAGATCCCTGGCTAGCATCAGGCCGAGCTCGGCAAGCTCCCCCAGAATGGCCTCAGACCGGGCCTGTTTCTCCGCACTGCGCGCCATGAACAAAAAGAGAACACAGGAAAGGCGCCGTGTCAAGTTTTTTGGGCCGCTCCTGACTCAGTGCCGCCGTGTGGAGGGGCCGCTTTCGGGCTTGGAGGCAATGTCTGCTTTCGACCCATAGCGGACACTCGTCGCCTGTGAGGGGAGCTTGCTTGACGGCGTTAACCTATTCGTTCCTGGTGCGAGGCTGCGAGAAGCGCTTGGCCGGATGCCAACCGCCGAAAAGGCTGGGTGGCAATGAATAGGCATTTGATCGGCGCGATCTCGGCGGCCGCCTTGGCCGTGGGCGGCGCGGCCAGCGCCGCCACCCAGGCCGAAACCTATGCAGCCCGCGAGGCCGGCCTCAACTGGCTGGTCACCCACCAGCAGGCGGATGGCTCATGGCTGGGCCAGTTCGGGACGACCCCGCAGGGGGATGGCGTTCTCAACAACATCGACACCACCGCCGTGGCCC
>PLEH01000236.1 GCA_003136395.1 Phenylobacterium sp. | reverse complement strand
GAGCGGCCGGCCTGGCAGGCGACGGCGATGCCGGTGGGGATGTGGGTCAGGCGCACGGCCGAGTCGGTCTTATTGATGTGCTGGCCGCCAGAGCCCGAGGCCCGGTAGGTGTCGGTGCGCACGTCGGCCGGATTGATGTCGATGACGATGGTGTCGTCGACCACCGGATAGACCCACACCGAAGCGAAGCTGGTGTGGCGCTTGGCGGCGCTGTCGAAGGGCGATATCCGCACCAGGCGGTGGACGCCGGCCTCGGTCTTCAGCCAGCCGTAGGCGTTGGTCCCCTTGATCTGCAGGGTCGCCGACTTGATCCCGGCCTGGTCGCCGGAGGTCTCCTCCAGGAATTCGACCTCCATGCCGTGGGCGTTGGCCCAGCGGCTGTACATGCGCAGCAGCATGCCGGCCCAGTCGCAGGACTCCGTGCCGCCGGCGCCGGAGTTGATTTCCACGAAGGCGTCGTTGCCATCGGCCTCGCCGGACAGCAGCGCCTCGAGCTCGGCGCGGCCGGCGCGCTCCTTCAGGACCCGAAGCTGGGCGCGGGCTTCCTCCAGGGACGCCTCGTCGCCCTCCTCGTCGGCCATCTCGGCGTAGCCGAGGGCGTCGGCGAGATCGCGTTCCAGCGACTTCACCGCCTCGATCTGGCCGGCCAGCCGGGCGCGTTCGCGGGTCAGCGCCTGGGCGGCGGCGGCGTTGTCCCAAAGCGTCGGATCCTCGACGCGGGCGTTCAGCTCGTCGAGCTTGCGCAGCGCAGGCTCCCAGTCAAAGACGCCTCCTGAGCAGTTCGACCGACTGCTCGATGTCAGCCTTGGCGGCCTCGACATCCAATCTCATGGGACAATTCCTGGTTCAGGTGGAGGCGCGAGATAAGCCGCCCGAGCGAGAAGGTCGAGACCTTCTCGCTCAAGACTGCAGCAAAGAATCGAGCGCGGCGCGCCGCGCTTGGGGCTATTCGTACAAGCCGTTCACGTCGTCCTTCTTGGCCGCCGGCTTGGCCGGCGGCTTGGGGAGCGGCGGCGGATTGACAGCGGAGGCGGCGTTGGGCGCGCCCGTCAGGCCGTTCTGGAAGACCTTGTCGTAGGGCTGCGGGCCTATGGCGCTGGGGTCGGCTATGTCGGCCACCCTGGGCTCGGTGCCTGGCTTGAAGGCTTCCCGGATGCCGCGGATCATCGCGAACTTGGCGTTGGGCGGCGCCTTGAAGTCGTCGGGCGGGTAGTACTTGTTCGCCTCTTTCATGAAGTCGATGAAGATCGGCAGCGCCGCTCGGGCGCCCTGCTCGCCCTCGCCCAGGGTGCGGTTATCATCGAAGCCGATGTAGGTGCCCACCACGATGTGCGGCGTGAAGCCCACGAACCATGCGGATCGGAACTCGCTCGTGGTGCCGGTCTTTCCGGCAGTGGGGCGCCCCAGCACCGAGGCGGCCGCCCCGGTCCCGCGCTGCACGACCCCCTGCAGCATCGACGTGATCTGGTAGGCGGTGATCGGATCCCAGACCTGGGCCCCGGAGGGCGGCACGCGCGGGCTCTCGTCGCCGTTGAATCCCATGGTGCAGCGGTCGCACTCGCGAGCGTCGGCCTTGAAGATCGTCTTGCCTTCGCGATCCTGCACGAGCTCGATCAGGTGCGGCTCGATCTTGCGGCCGCCGTTGACGAAGGCGGAGTAGGCCGCGGTCAGCTTGAAGACCGTGGTCTCGCCGGCCCCCAGCGCCATAGCGAGCACGTTCTCCATCTTGCTGACGACCCCCAGGCGGATGGCCGAGGCGCTGACCTTGGGCATGCCGACGCCCTGGGCCAGGCGAACGGTCATGGTGTTGAGCGAGAGCTCCAGGCCTTTGCGTAGCTGCAGCGGGCCAAGGTATTCGTGCTCATAGTTCTCCGGCGTCCAGACTTTGCCGTTGCCGCCCGGCAGGCTGATCGGGGCGTCCAACACCACGCTGGCCGGTGTGTAGCCGTTCTCCAGCGCCGTCGCATAGACGATCGGCTTGAAGGCCGAGCCCGGCTGGCGATACGCCTGGGTGGCGCGGTTGAAGCTGGAGAGCGAGAAGGAATAGCCGCCGACCATGGCCAGCACCCGGCCGGTGTCCGGATCCATGGCGACGAGCGCGCCGTTCACCGCCGGCACCTGCTTCAGGCGGAAGTCCGCGCCGCCCTTATCGTCAGGCGCGACGAAGATCAGGTCTCCGGCGCCGATGCCGCGACCGGCGCGGGCCCAGGCCACGTCCTCGGCGGCGAGCCCGCCGGTCTGCCCCTCGACGGTCTTGATGCGCACGCCGCCCTTGACGTCGGTGACCACCGCGGCGCGCCAGGTGCGGCGCTCGGCCGGCGTGACGGTCTTCTTGGCGACCGCTTCCCAGCCGGCAAGCGTGGCCACATGACCCCAGGCGCCGCGCCAGCCGTGCCGGCGGTCATAGCGCTCCAGTCCGTCCATCAACGCGGTGCGGGCCGCGCTCTGCAGGCGCGGGTCCAGCGTGGTGCGCATGTAGTAGCCGCCCTCGGTCAGCTTCGGGCCGAGTGTCGCCAGGCCGCGCCGGCGCACCTCCTCGACGAAATAGTCGGCGTCGCGGTATTTGGCGCGGCTGGGCTCCGGCTGGACCTTCAGGTCCTCCTGCTTGGCCGCCTCGGCCTGGGCGCGGGTGACCCAGCCACTGTCGGCCATCTGGTCCAGCACCCAGTTGCGTCGGCTGATGGCGGCGGCCTTGTGTCGGAGCGGGTGGTAGTTGTCGGGCCCCTTGGGCAGGGTCGCCAGATAGGCGCTCTCGGCCAGGTCCAGATCGGTGATCGACTTGCCGAAGTAGTTGTAGGCCGCGGCGCCCACGCCATAGGATCGGTACCCCAGCCATATCTCGTTCAGGTAGAGCTCGAGGATCCGCTCCTTGGAGAGCGTGCCCTCCAGCTGCTGGGCGATCATCGCCTCCTTCAGCTTGCGGCCGACCGTGGCGTCGTTGGTGAGCAGGATGTTCTTGGCGACCTGCTGGGTGATGGTCGAGCCGCTCTCGAGGCGCCGGCCCTGGGCCAGGTTGATCACGTCCTTCAGGCTCGCGCGGACGATGCCGGTGTAGTCGAGGCCGGAGTGCTTGAAGAAGTTGCGGTCCTCGGCCGCCAGGAAGGCCTGGGCCAGCTGCGGCGGGATGTTGTCGTAGGGCACGAAGATGCGACGCTCGCGGGAGAACTCGCCGATCAGGGTGCCGTCCCAGGCGTAGGCGCGTGTCGCCGTCGGCGGGTGATAGTCGGCCAGGTCGCCGGCGTCGGGCATGTCGTGGAACAGCCAGGCCGCCCAGATCGCCACCGCGAAGCCGGCCAGGGCGACGAGGCTCAGCACCGTGACGCCGGCGATCGCGACCCATTTCTCGCGGGGAGGATTCAACGGACTAACGGCCTCCAGAGGCGCCCCGCCCCATCTGGCCTTCGGTCTAACCGGCTTCGGATGCGGCGCCAACGGGCGGCGCGGTCGCGGGGCAGCGCAACAAGCATTGCTGCCATCCAAGCCTCCAGGGTTAGGATAACCTCAGGTGGGCTTCGATGAGCTGCGCCAATGGAGCAGGACATGAGACGTCCCCAGAGATCGTTCGTAGCTCTCGCGGTGGCAACCTCTTTCACGACAAGCTGCCTGCCCGCCTACGCGGCTCCCGGCCAAAATCAAGCGCCGTTTGTGGGCTCACACTGTGAGCTCCGTCATTCCGCGGCATTTGTGAAGAACTGGGCTTCCGTCCCTCCGCTCATTCGAAGCGACCTCCTACGGCGGGTCGGCAAAATCGCAGTTGGATCAGAGGAATTTCAGGAGACCGACGTTGGCTCGTTGAAGCCACTGCCAACACGGAAATTTATCGGCGGACTGAGGAGTGGTGGCTATTTCTTCGTCTGGTATTGGCACGGCGGACGAGGTCTGGAGACGCACGTGGTTGCCTATTTGGAGGGTCTGATCGACGGTTTCGGCAGGCCCGCCACCGAAGTCGACCTTGCCGATCACCTGGGGTCGCAGAGTCCATGCATCGCGACTGATGCAATCTTAGACGGCGTCTATCAGCCAACTCATTTCTAGACTCACCGAGGCTACCGGACGGCGCCTCAGCGCGCGGCGAGCCGCGTCGCCTGGGCGAAGTAGTCGTCGATGGAGTCGCCGACGGCGTTCATCAGGCGGCCGCGCTGGGCGGGATCGCGCAGGAACTGTTCGTCCTCGGTGTTGGTGACGAAGCCCATCTCCAGCAGGACGGCGGGCACGTCGGGGGCCAGCAGGACCATGAAGCCGGCGTCGCGCTGGCTGCGGCGCAGGAGCGGCGCCTTGCCCTCGATGCGGCCGACCAGGGTCTGGGCGAAGGCCGCCGAGCGGTTCTTGGTGGCCCGCTGGGTGAGGTCCAGCAGGATGTCGGAGACCCCGCGGTCGCCGGTGAGGCTCGCCTTCATGAACCAGTCGTCGCGGCGCACGAAGCGGGCGGAGCGGGTCGAGGCCTTGTCGGAGAGAGTATAGACGCTGGCGCCGCGCACGCTGGCGTCAGGGCCGCTGTCGGAATGCAGCGAGATGAAGAGGTCGGCGCCGGCCTGCTGGGCGACGCGCACGCGCTGATCGAGCGGCACATAGGTGTCGTCGTCGCGGGTCAGCACGACCTTGTAGCGGGGCGAGCGTTCCAGCCGCTCCTTCAGAGCCAGGGCCGCGGCCAGATTGACGTCTTTTTCATAGCCTTGCGCGCCGAGCGCGCCAGGATCGTGGCCACCGTGGCCGGGGTCGATGACGATGACCTTCTTCAGCGAGACCGGCGTCACGTGCGGCGGAATGATCTGGGGCCGCAGCTTGAGCGCCACGGCCGTCGCGCCGGCCTTGGCGCTGATCAGCCGGACTTGGCCTGGCTGGGAGACCACGTCGACGACGTAGCGGTAGTGGTCGATGCCGTCGGCCGGGGGCAGCAGGAAGCGGCCCTTGATCCGGGCGTCGGGCGCGAGGTCCATCTGCAGGCGCGCGCCGCCGGACACCTGGTCGACGCTCCAGGCCTTCACCAGGCCCTGGCCGGCGCCCTGCAGGCCTCCGGTCGCCGAAACGGTCGGCAATAGCAGGATGACGTGGCCATCCGAGGCGCCGTCGGAGACCAGCCTGGCGCTGGCGGCCTGGTCGATATCCATGACCAGACGGGTCTGTTGGGCGTCGCCGCCCAGGCGGACCTTCAGGAGGCCGCCAATGGCGCCGGCGGCGTGGGAGGCGACGGCCGCGGCCAAGCCAACGGCGGCGGCCAGCGCCGCGGCCATCGCCA
>PLEH01000249.1 GCA_003136395.1 Phenylobacterium sp. | reverse complement strand
TTCATGGGATGCGTCGCTACCGGATAGCTGGCGTTGAGGGCAGCATGGCGCCGGCGGGGATCGACAGCCACGACACGGCCGCGCTCCATCTCGCCCCGGTCCGCCAGCACGCTCAAGTCTTTGCTCCCCAGCCATCAGGCCCATCTACGGCCGCGCCCAAACGAAAGACGCTTAACGAGACGTTTTCCATTTCTCGGCACGAATCCTTAAGCGAACCTGGTGTTTTGTGGGACAGCCGCCCCGGTCAGGGGGTCTGGAGCAAGAGCAATGCCAGCAGACGTGTCGTTCCAAGACGTCAGCGCGCGCAGCGTCGCCGCCGAGACCCAAGCGACTTCGCGACTGCCCCTCGGGATCGGCCTCGCCGTCGCCGCCAGCGCCTCGATCGGCCTGTGGTTCGCGATCGCGGCAGGCGTCAAGGCGCTGTTCTTCTAGGGCGCCCCGACGGCCTCTTCAGGCCAATCCCCGAACGTCAGGTCAGTCGCCGGGATCGTCGGCGCCCAGCGGCCGTTCGGCCAGCTCGCGCAGGTATTGTCCGTATTCGCTCTTGGCCAGCCCATCGCCCAGCTTGCGCAGCTGCTGGGCGTCGATCCAGCCGTGGCGGAAGCAGATCTCCTCGATACAGCCGATCCGCAGGCCCTGGCGCTGCTCCACCGCGCGGATGAATTCGCCGGCCTGGATCAGGCTGTCGTGGGTGCCGGTGTCGAGCCAGGCGAAGCCACGCCCGAGCAGCTCGACGTTCAGATCGCCCGCCTCCAGGTAGACCTGGTTGAGCGCCGTGATCTCCAGCTCGCCGCGCGCCGACGGCTTCAGGGTCTTGGCGAACTGACTGGCGCGGCCGTCATAGAAATAGAGGCCGGTGACCGCGTAGTTCGACTTCGGCTTGGCGGGTTTTTCCTCGATGCCCAGCGCCCGGCCGTCGGGGCCGAAATTCACAACGCCGTACCGCTCGGGATCCTGCACCAGATAGCCGAAGACCGTGGCGCCGCTCTGGCGCGCGTCGGCCGCCTGCAGCGAGCGGGTGAAGTTCTGGCCAAAGAAGATGTTGTCCCCCAGCACCATGACGCTGGGCTCGCCGGCGATGAAGTCCTCGCCCAGGATATAGGCCTGGGCCAGGCCGTCGGGCCTGGGCTGCACGACGTATTCCAGCTTGATCCCCAGCTGCGAGCCATCGCCCAGCAGGCGCTTGAAGCCGGCCTGGTCTTCAGGCGTGGTGATGATCAGGACCTCGCGCACGCCGGCCAGCAGCAGGACCGACAGCGGGTAGTAGATCATCGGCTTGTCGTAGACCGGCAGGAGCTGCTTGGAGACCGCCAGTGTGAGGGGGTGCAGCCGCGAGCCGGAACCGCCGGCCAGGATGATGCCGCGTCTCATGCCGCAGACCTCTCAGCTGTCTGAAGTTCGGCCACGATCTCGGCCAGGGCCTCGCGCCACGGCCGCGGCGTGACGCCGAAGGTGCGTTCGAGCTGGGTGGTGTCCAGCGTGCCCCGCATCGGGCGTTTGGCCGGGGCGGGCCAGTCGGCCGTGGCGCTGGCCCCCACCTTCGGCGCGCCGGCGCCCAGGGCCAGCTCGAACACGCCCTCCGCAAAGCCCTTCCAGCTCACCTCGCCGGCGTTGGCGAAGTGATGGACGCCGAACACGGGGTCGCCGGCCGGCGCCTTCGCCAGACGTTCGGCCTGGGAGAGGATGAAGCGGGCGAGGTCGTGGGCAGAGGTTGGCCGGCCGAACTGGTCGTCGACGACCTTCAGAGGTCTCCCCTCCGCGGCCAGCCGCAGCATGGTTTTCACGAAATTCTTGCCGTGGCTGGAGACCACCCAGGACGTCCGGAGGATCAGGGCGCGCGCGGGCGAAGTCAGGATCGCCTGCTCGCCGGCCAGCTTGGTGGCGCCATAGACGTTGATCGGGTTCGTGGCGTCGGCCTCGACATAGGGTGCGCCCTTCCGGCCATCGAAGACGTAGTCGGTGGAGACGTGGACCAGGGCGGGCCCCTCGGCGCCGAGGGCTGCGGCGATCGCGCCGGGGGTCTCGGCGTTGATCCGACCGGCAAGGTCCGCCTCGCTCTCCGCCAGGTCGACGGCGGTATAGGCCGCGGCGATGACGACAAGGTCGGCCTGCGCAGCCTTCAGGCGGGCCACGACCGCCTGCGGATCGGCGAAATCGGCCTCCGCGCGGGACAAGGCCGTGATCTCGACGTCGAAATCCCTGGCCTGCGCCAGCAGTTCGCGGGCGAGTTGCCCGGTGGTCCCGAACTGCAGGATGCGGACCGTCATGCCTTGACGAGGCCCAGGCGCTCGGACTGGAAGCCGCGCTGGCGGATGCCGTCGACCCAGTCGCGGTTGTCGACGTACCAGCGCACGGTGTCCTCAAGGCCCTCGAGCAGCGGCATGCGCGGCTTCCAGCCCAGCTCGGTCTCCAGCTTGGAGGCGTCGATGGCGTAGCGGAAGTCGTGGCCGGGGCGATCGGTGACGAAGGCGATCTTGTCGGCGTGGGCGGTGTTGGCCGGGGCCATGCGGTCAAGGTGCTCGCACAGCATGCGGATCACCTCGATGTTGCGCTTGGTGGCGTCGCCGCCGATGCAATAGGTCTCGCCAAGCCGGCCCTTCTGCAGCACCAACAACAGCGCCTCGGCGTGATCGTCCACGTGCAGCCAGTCGCGTACCTGGCGGCCGTCGCCGTAGACCGGGATCGACTTGCCCTCGAGCGCGCGGGTGATCACCGTCGGGATCAGCTTCTCCGGGAACTGGAACGGCCCGTAGTTGTTCGAGCAGTTGGTCAGCACCACCGGCATGCCATAGGTCCGCGCCCAGGCCCGGGCCAGGTGATCGGCGGCGGCCTTGCTCGAGGAATAGGGCGAGTTCGGATCGTAGGGCGTGTCTTCGGTGAACTCCCCGTCCTCGCCCAGCGCCCCGAAAACCTCGTCGGTCGAGACATGGTGGAAGCGGAAGCCGGCCTTCCTATCGTCGGGCAGAGCGTTCCAGTGCGCCCGGGCGGCCTCCAGCAGAACGGCGGTGCCCATGACGTTGGTGCGCACGAAGTCCAGCGGACCCTCGATGGCGCGGTCGTTGTGGCTCTCGGCAGCCAGATGCATCACCGCGTCGGGCTTGTGGCGCGCGAAGATCGCCTTCACGGCGGCCTCGTCGCAGATATCGGCCTGCTCGAAAGCGTACGACGCATGGCCCGAGACGCTGGCGACGTTTTCGAGGTTGGCCGAATAGGTCAGCTTGTCGAGGTTCACGACCTGATGGCCGTCGGCGATGGCGCGACGCACCACGGCCGACCCGATGAACCCGGCCCCGCCGGTGATCAAGATCTTCATGCGGTCTTTCTTGCTCTGAATAACCTAACAAATTCGTCCTCGCCGCCGTGTCTTACAGTGGAATTCGCGGGGCTCAAGCCCACCCAAGGCGGCGCTCGCCCGCGGTGGAGGCCAACGGGTGCGCGAACATCGTTGCGCTTGCGGGACCTAGGCGTGTCGTCCGAGCCGGCCCCACCCGCCTTTGCGGTCGGCGGTGTCAGACCCGATTCAAGCCGGCGTGTAGCGGAACTTGAGCGTGGAGGTGGCGTAGTCAGACACGCGACAGGCCTGGCGTGACCGCAGGAGGCCGGCGCTCTTCTCTTCGTCATGGGTGGAGTAGTCGACGTACCCCATGATGAGCTTTCCCGTGGGCGTTCTTTCATAGGTCCGGCGCAACATCGCGATCAGCAGATGCCAAGCGGTCCCGCCGTTCTTCTGCGCGGAGCCCCCTTCCAGGTAGTAGGTGTTCTGACCAAATTCCGCGCCGTAGAAGCATGCGAGGTTCATCCCGTCGCCGCTCACGACGCTCGCCGTCATATACCGCGGGCAACTCAGGATCGTCGCGGCGTAGCCGATGGCCGCGCCGGACTCCTTGATGTCCAGGCCCTTGCGCTCCGAGATGCCGCTTCTCAGTCGCATGATCGCAGGCACAAAGCGGACAGCGCCGATACCCGATCTCGTCTTGACCTCGACGGTCTTGAAGTTCTTCAGAGCCGACTTGGCGTTCCTGCGGCTGTTTTCACTGATCGCGCTGTAATAGGCGTCCCAGTTGGACCACTGCGCGAAGTCCACGGCGTGGACGACCAGCGGACGCACCTCGTCCATCTCGACGCCGGCGATCTGCGCCAGCTCGGCCTCGCGCGGCGCCTCGAGGCTCAGGACCCAGCCGTAGTCATATTGGCCGCCCCCGGCCTTGGTCAGGATCGCTTCCATCGCCAGGCGCCAGCTGGCCTCATGCTCGGGAAGAAGCTGCAGACGATCGATGAAGATCGCATTGGGTCCGACCCGGGCGGCGCCAATCGCGCACTGGCCGATCTTGCGGCCGTCTCCCCCGCTGCCGACGTAGACCTCGAAGAGCCGCAGCCTGTAGAATCCCAAGTTCTTTATGGTCCACGCCATCATGTGGGCGTGCGACGACCGCAACGAAGCCCCGCAGCTTTCGGCGAAGCGATCCCAAGACCGCGGATTCACCGCGAGCGGCGACCGTTCCACGGCAGTGAAGGACGGCGCTAACACTGGGGGCACATTCAAGCGATCGGCGTTTTCGGATGAGAATGGACGCGACGCCCCCACGGTAGGCCCCCGCTTGGCGACGTGATCAGGGCCAACTGTCGAGCCCGATTCGAACGAACTCAGAGACGAGGCATCGAGCGCACGTATCGTCATCGTCCTTCTCTAGATCGTGGCGCGGGTCTCGCATAGCGGCGGTCAATAACGGAGGCGACCCGCCGCAGAGCGGGAGGACATCAGAGCGCTCCACCGCAACGCTTCCGCGAAAAATCGTCCAAGAAGATTTCGAGGCTTACGCTACAGTTTTTGCCACAGCAGCACAGACTTATCCTATTATACGATCGTTATCTAGTTGTGCAGTCCCGGACTCTGATGGTGCATCATCGATCCTGAGTCGTCAGGAGAAGGATGTCCTATGGGAAGTGTTCTTCACGGCTGCGCCCGCACGACGCCGTGTGTTCGTGCCGAGTTCCAAGCGTCGCAAGAAAGCAGCCGGGCCCTTGCCGCCCGCTACGGCCTAAACCCCAAGACCGTGCGCAAATGGCGCAAGCGGACCACGACTGCCGATGCGCCGATGGGCCCGAAGGCTCCGAAGAGCACGGTGCTGACGCCGGCCGAGGAAGCCATCGTGGTGGCGTTCCGGCAGAAGACGCTGCTGCCGCTGGACGATGTGCTGGGGTGTCTGAGGGACACTATCCCCAACCTCAGCCGCAGCGCTCTGCACCGCTGCCTCCAACGTCATGGCGTCTCCCGGCTGCCGGTCGAGGAGACCAAGGCGCAACGCAAGCGGTTCAAGACCTACGAGATTGGCTACGTCCACATCGACAGCTGCGAGCTGCGCCACGCCGACGGCAAGCTCATCATGTTCCTCGCCATCGACCGGGTTTCGAAGTTCACCTACGTCGAGTTCCGAGACAATGCGGGGAAGATGAACGGTGCGGATTTCCTCAGGAACGTGGTGGCCGCGTTCCCCTATCGGATCCACATAGTTCTGACGGACAACGGGATGGCCTTCGCCGACCTGCCCAAGTATCGCGACAGCCCAACTGGCGGCTCCCCCGGCGGTCACATCTTCGGCCGCGTCTGCATCGACAACGGCATCGAGCACCGGCTCACCAAGCCCTACCACCCGTGAACCAACGGCCAGGCCGAGCGGATGAACCGCACGGTCAAGGACGCTACGGTCAAGGTCTACCACTACGACGACCTGGAAAGCCTGAAGGCCCATGTCCTGGCCTTCGTCACCGCCTACAACTTCGCCAAGCACCTCAAGGCCCTGCGATGGCGAACGCCCTACCAGGTCATCTGCGAGGCCTGGACCAAGAACCCGTCAATCTTCAAGATCGACCCGCACCATCTCATTCCGGGACCACACACCTAAGGCCCGGATCCCAGTGAAACTGAGCCCAAAAACGCCGGCCGTGCCCCGCCGGTTCCGCCGGTTCCGCCGCGATTGATCGCCGCGGGTTCGGTGGGCTGCCTCAGATCGCCGCAGCCAGCCTCTTGTCCCGCGCGATGGAGCTTGCCGCGACCAGGTGGGCGATGATGGCGATCAAGATCACCGGGGCCAGGGACGCATAGCCGACCAGGAGCGAGTGGTCGCCAAACCGGGGCTTGGCCAGGTCGCTGACGCGCCCCAGGAAGATTGGCCCACCGCCTAGTCCAATCAGGTTCAGGATGAAGAGCAGGATCGCGCCGGCCATGGTCCGCTGGCCCGGGGGCACCGCGTTCTGGACGACCGCCAGGGCGGGGGCGAGGTACATGTTGTTGAGCAGCGCCGGGACCGCCACAAAAAGCAGCGCCAGTTGCCAGGTCGGCGCCCAGATCAGGCCCGCCAGAGCCGGCAGGGTCAATGTGAAGGCGATGACCGGAATCCAGGCGTACCAGCGCCGGTCCCTGTGGCTCAGCTTGTCAGCGAGCCAGCCGGCTCCGAATGTGCCGATCACTCCGGTCCCGCCGATGACCCAACCGTAGTAGTCGGACACCTCCTTCAGGGTCGCCCCCTTCACCCGCATGAGCAGCGGCGGATTCCAGAGCAGCATGGCGTAGCCGACGAAGGCCGACAGGCCGCAGGCGATGGCCACGCAGAGCAGCGTGCGGTTGGTGAGGAAGGACCCGATCACCTGCAACGCCGGCGGCGCGGGCGCGTGGGCGTCGGCGCCCAGCGCTATCTCGTCCAGTCCGCCGCGCTTGGGCTCGCGCACCACGAGCAACATGATGAGCGCCAACACCACGCCGGGCAGGCCCACAGCGAAAAAGGCGACCCGCCAGCCATAGGCCACAGCGACGCGTCCGCCCAGGATGACCCCCAACATCGAGCCCAGTGGCACGCCGAGCGAATAGAGCGCCAGGCCCGTGCCGCGTTCCTTGGCCGGGAAGTAGTCGGAGATCAGCGCGTAGGAAGGCGGCGATCCCCCCGCCTCGCCTGCGCCCACCAGGATGCGGGAGATGGCCAGCTGGGTGAAGTTCGTCGCCAGCCCGCAGGTGGCGGTGAAGATGCTCCAGATGCCGCAGGCGGCCGCCATGATCCACACGCGCTTGAAGCGATCCGACAGCCAGGCCACAGGGATGCCGAAGGTCGTGTAGAAGAGTGCGAAGGTCAGACCGCCCAGCGCCCCCAGCGCCGTGTCGCTCAAGCCCAAATCCTTGCGGATAGGCTCGGCCAGGGTCGACATGATCTGCCGATCCATGAAGTTGAAGGTGTAGACGACGGCCAGGAGGCCCACGACCAGATAACGGTATCCGGCCCCCGCCTTCGGCGCGGTGGTTGTCGCAGCGGTCATCTAGGCCCCCAGAACTCTGGGACGTTCGAAACCCGTTCTCGGGTTCCAACGTCCGGTACGTTTCCCTGCGCGTCATCTTGCACGGGCCCCTGGGCCTCGCCAAGCGCGGAGCTGTGACCGGGCCGAAACATGATCGCACTGGCCGAAACCTCGGTTTGGGTCCCAATCTCCCGCCAAGGAACAGGCGCTGGGAGGCGGCGATGGGCAGGCAGACCCGAACGGGTGGCGCGTCGCGCCGGGAGATGCTGGGCGTCGCGGCCGCCGTGCCCGCGCGCCGATCTCTCACGCCGACCGCTTTGGCTGAGCCGCGCCACGTCTGCTGGGTGCGCCCTAAGAATAACTGGGGGCGGCTCGACTTGCCCGGTTTCCTGGGCCTCTCTAAGTGACAACTCGCCGTTGAGCGGATTTGTTCGCAGTTGTTGTAAGGTCTGCTGATGGACGCCCGCGTCGCGCCCGATTCCATAGCCAGCAAGAGCGCGCTCACCGCCCCCATGCTCACCCACCTGCAGCGCCTGGAGTCCGAGAGCATCCAGATCTTCCGCGAAGTGGTCGCCGAGTGCGAGCGCCCGGTGATGCTCTATTCCATCGGCAAGGACTCCGCGGTGATGCTGCGGCTGGCCATGAAGGCCTTCTATCCCGCCAAGCCGCCCTTCCCGCTGCTGCACGTGGATACGACCTGGAAGTTCCGGGCCATGTACGAGATGCGCGAGCGGATGGCCCGCGAAAGC
>PLEH01000220.1 GCA_003136395.1 Phenylobacterium sp. | reverse complement strand
AACCCGAAGAAGGGCCGGCACGGACAACCCGCGTCGGATCCTTCTGGATCGACCGCACGGAGGTCACCAACGCCGACTTCGCCCGCTTCGTGAAATCCACCGGCTATGTGACCGAGGCCGAACGCCCGCTCGACCCGAAGGCCTATCCGCAACTCCACGGCGACCAGTTGAAGCCCTCGGCGATCGTCTTCGTCGGATCACAGGGCGCCGACCGCTCTGATCCCGGCCAGTGGTGGCGGGTGATCCCGGGCGCGGACTGGCGGCATCCCCAGGGCCCCGTGAGTTCCATAGCCGGCAAGGAGAGCCTGCCGGTGGTGCAGGTCAGCTGGGGGGACGCCATCGCCTACGCCCACTGGCTGGGCCGCGACCTTCCGACCGAAGCCGAGTGGGAATACGCCGCGCAAGGCGGCAAGGGCGCGACGCGTTTCGTCTGGGGCGACGAACCGCTCGATCAGAGCAAGCCGCAGGCCAACGTCTGGCAAGGCGTCTTCCCCGCCTTCGACACCGGAGCCGACGGCTACAAGGCGCAGGTCGCGCAGGTCGGCTGCTATCCGCCAAACGGCTACGGGCTTCACGACATGGCCGGAAATGTCTGGGAGTGGACCAAGGACTGGTACCGTCCCAACCTTGACCCCGCCGCGAGCGACAATCCCCTCGGGCCGGAAGAGGCCGCCGCGTTCGACCCTGGAGACCCGGGGTACCGCAAGCACGTCATCAAGGGCGGATCGTTCCTGTGTTCGCCCGACTATTGCTACCGCTATCGCCCTGCCGCCCGTGAAGCCGGCCCCAACGACAGCGGCGAGAATCACATCGGCTTTCGCACCATTCTGCGGACGGACGCGCACGCCCTTCCGCCGCACTGACGACGCCGATCAAACTACCGCCACGCGCACCTTCTCGAAGTAGGGCCGGTCCCACTCCGCGCCCCAGCCTGGACCCGACGGCGGGCGCACGATGCCGGCCGAGGGCATCGCCGGATTGGTCAGGCCGATCTCCTTGCCCAATAGGTCCCGCGTCCCGCCGGGGAAGAACTCGTAGTAGGTGGTGGCCGCCAGGCCGCAGCAGAGCTGTGTGTTGACCAGGCCGAAGAGTCCGCCCGGGCCGTTCAACTCCACCGTCGTCCCATGGTGCTCGGCCATGGCCGCCAGCTTGATCAACGGCGTCGTCCCATGGCGGCCGTTGCCGCGCAGGATATCGACCGCCCCGGCCCGCAGCCACTCCGCGCAAAGCGCGTGATCGCCCATGAAGGTCTCGCAGGCCGCAACGGGGATATCGAGCCGAGCGCAGAGCCGTTGCAAGTCGGCCAACGCCCGATCGGCGAGCGGCTCCTCGAACCAGAGGTAGCCCTGCTCCTGCAGGCACAATCCGACCCGCACTGCTTCCGGGAAGCCGTAGGTGCTGAGCGCCGCGTCGTGCAGCAGAACAGCGTCCGGGAACCGGGCCCGGGTGGCCTCGAACCAGGCGATGTTCGTCGGTGCTTCGCCTGAATAGTGATCCTTCAGGACGCGCCAACCCTCGTCCCAGGCCTTGGCCGCATCGGCCAGCACCTCCTCCAGCGAGGCGCCGAAATAGTTGAGGTAGGCCGGCGCCTCTTCGCGCGGTGCGCCCATCATCCGGTAGACGGGCTGCCCAGAGGCCTTGCCGGCGATATCCCAAAGGCAGTTGTCGAAGGCGCCGGACCAGCCCGGCGGAGCGAACACTTGGCGCGTCGCGCCGGCGACCTTGGCGTAGAGCCGCTCGCGCGCCAACGGATCCTCGCCGACAGCCAGCAGGCGCAGTTGTTCCAGGTCTTCCGTCCTCATCTGGGTGTAGCGGGCGTCGCCGACCGTGCAGACGCCTTCAAGGCCCTCGTCGGTCACCACGTGCAGGACGTGCACGGTCTCGCGGCCCCGCGGTTCAAAGTCCTGACGCCACCGCAGGCGCGACGGATGATCCTCGTCTGCCAGCCTGAACCGGCGGGTGACCGCGGGGAGGTCGAATACCGAAAGGTTGATGGCGGTGATCTTCATGGCCGACCCCTTCGCCTAGACGGACGCGACGACCCGCTGACGCTGACGCCCCAGCCCGTCGATGCCAAGTTCGACGACGTCGCCGACCGCCAGATAACGCGGCGGTTTCATCCCAAGGCCAACGCCCGGCGGCGTGCCCGTCGAGATGATATCGCCGGGGTGAAGGCTCATGAACTTCGAGACGTAAGCGACCAGGGCGGCGACACCATGCACCATCTGGTTGGTCGACGAGTTCTGCAGCCGTTTGCCGTTGACCTCGAGCCAGATGCCCAACTGCCCGACGTCGGCGATCTCATCCTTTGTGGCGAGCCACGGGCCGGCGGGACCGAAGCCGTCACACCCCTTGCCCTTGTCCCACTGCCCTGTGCCCTCAAGTTGCCATTGACGCTCCGAGAGGTCGTTGACGACGCAATAGCCGGCCACGTAGTCAAGGGCCTCATCGCCTGCGACGTAGGCCGCGTGGCGGCCGATCACGACGCCAAGCTCAACCTCCCAATCCGTTTTCACGGACCCCCGCGGCATCGGAATGTCGTCATCGGGGCCGGTCGGCGCGCAGGCCTTCATGAAGATCACCGGCTCGTCCGGCACCTTGGCGCCGGTCTCAGCCGCGTGGTCGGCGTAGTTCAGGCCGATGCAGACAATCTTGCGGGTCGCACCCACGCAAGGTCCCAGCCGCATCGAGGCAGCGACGGCGGGAAAGGCTGTCAGGTCGAGGGACGACAGCGCCGATAGCGCCGCTGGATCGAGCGTCGCACCGGACCAGTCGGCCACCACCGCGGAGAGATCCCGCCGGACGCCTGCCGCATCGATCGCGCCTGGCCGTTCGCGGCCTGCATCACCGAACCGGATGAGTTTCATGATGTCCTTTCAGGTGGTCCAGCCGCCGTCGATCACATGGACCTGACCGGTGGTGAAGGCAGCCTCTTCCGAGGCCAGGTAGACCGCCAGATGGGCGACCTCCTCCGCCGTGCCGAGACGGCCCATGGGTTGGCGGGCGACAAAGGCCGCGCGGGCCGCCACGGCATCGCCCGTCGCCTCCATGCGATCGGCCAGGGACGGCGTGTCGATGGTCCCCGGACAGATCGCGTTGCAACGCAGGCCTCTCGCCACGAAATCGGCGGCGACGGACTTGGTCAGTCCGATGACCGCCGCCTTGGTGACGCCGTAGGCGAAACGGTTGGGCACGCCGGTGATCGAGGACGCGACCGAAGCGACGTTGATGATCGAGCCGCCGCCACGCTCAAGCATCGCAGGCAGGAAGGCGCGGATCATCCGATAGACCGAGGTGACGTTGACCTCGACGGCCCGGTCCCAGTCCGCCTCGCGGCATTCCAGGATTCCGCCGGCCGGCACCCAGCCCGCAGCGTTGAACAGGATGTCGACGCCACCCGCTTCATCGGCCGCGGCGGCCACGGCCTGAGGATCCGTGACGTCCAGTCTGTTGACCGCGATCTCCGGGCCTTCCGCAGCCAGTGAGCCAAGGGCCGCCAAGTCGATGTCCGTCGCGATAACCGAGGCCCCTTCGCGCGCAAACGCCAGCGCGGCCGCCCGGCCGATGCCCGCCCCGGCCGCGGTGACGAAAGCGCTCTTGCCCGCCAGCCGCCCACTCATGGATGGATCTTGGTCCCGTCGGGATTGCGCGCCGAATCCGGGTAATGCTCGTTGATGAAGCGAATGATCGCCGGATTGATGTGCTTGAAGGCCTGCATCTCCTTGGGGATGCCGCTGTCCGCCTGCTGTGCCATCCAGCGGTCCAGCTCCACTTGCAGCCGCCGGCGCACGCCGCTGAGTCCGGGGTCGTCGGCGCGGTTGTGCATTTCCCAGGGATCAGTCGACAGATCGTAGAGTTCTGTGGCGGGACGCTGGTTGTAGGCAGCCAGTCTCTGCGCGGCGAACCGGTTGCCAGCCGCGGCTGCCGCTTCCCAGTCCTTGATCACCCGGTCGCCCTCCTTGGTGTTGTTCAGAACGTTCTTGTAGGGGTCGTTCGGCATCAAGTTGCGGATCAGCTTGTAACGTTCGTCGCGCACTGACCGGATTGGGTAGGGCTCGCCGCCGATGATCCCCAGATTGGTGTGGATGCCGAACACGTAGGACCGGTGCGTGGTTGTCGCCCCCATCAGGACCGGAAGGAAGCTGATCCCGTCCAGGCCCTTGGGGGGCTGGCCGCCGGCGGCCTGGATGAAGGTCGGCGTGACGTCCTCATAGGACACCATGGTGCCCGTGCGGGTCCCGGGCTTCACATGGCCCGGCCAGCGCGCGATCATCTCGGTGCGGACGCCCGCGTCGTAGAGCGTCCACTTGGCGAAGGGCACGGAGCTGCCTTGCTCGCTCGTGAAGATAACGAGGGTATTCTGCGCAACGCCATGCCTGTCGAGAATATCGAGCACCTGCCCGACCTCGCCGTCGAGCACGGTGATGTCGGCGTAGTAGTGGCGCAGGGATTCGCGCGTCGCCGGGGTGTCCACCAGGTAGGGCGGCACATGGAGTTTGGCCGCATCGAACTTTGACGCGTCGCCATACTTCCAGGGCGCATGCGGCCGGTGCGAGGCCACAACGACGAAGAACGGTTGCCTTGCGTCGCGCGCAACGAAGGCCTCGACCGCCTTCAGGTCCACCGGCGGCAGATTCTCATCGACGCCGCCGGCCGCGCCGCCGGCGTCGCCAAGGAACTCCCAGGGGAAACTTCCCGCCGGTCCGACGTGGGTCTTGCCGGTAAGGCCGACGCGATATCCCAGGGCCTGCAGATAGCCGAACACGCTCTTGGTTCCAGGGTCCGCCCAGGAATGCTGCGGATAGGCGCCGGAGTGGACGGGATCTAGCCCGGTGTAGAGCTGGTGGCGCGTGACTGCGCACATCGCGGTTGCCTGGAACGCGCGGTCGAAGGCCATCCCCTCGTGCGCCAAGCGCATCATGTTGGGGGTCGGCACATCCAGGCTTCCGTAGGCCTGACCGTCATGCCAGCTCATGTCATCGGCGACGATGAGCACGATGTTGGGGCGGCGGGGGGCGCTGGCGGAGGCCCCGCGAATCGAAAGCCACGCTGCGACCAGCGCCAGCAATATCGCCACGGTCAGACCTGTGATGGTTCGGGCCGATAGCATGCGCGATCCTCCTGCCCGCCAGGTGAATCTGGGGGCTGCCGACGAAGCCAACCAAGCTCAACGGATAAACCGACCAAAGTCAATTTGTTGCGCGATTCTGGGAGGGCGCTCTCTTTGAGCGGCCTGTCCGACGTGTCCGTTTCCGCTCGTTGCAATGTGACCTGGGTCAATTCTTAAAGTTGACGTTGGTCGGTTTTAGGCGAATGTTCTACGAAAGCCGTTCGCGGCTGGGCACGGGCGCCCCATGCGTCCGAAAAAAGGGGGAACTGATGGCTCGGACCGACTTGACGGCTTTTCGCGCACCTTCCAGTCGCGCATCGATGGCATGCGGTGCAGCGCTCGGCGCCTTGATCGCCGTGAGCGGCGGCCCGGCGGCTGACGCTCAAACCACGACCCCCGACAAGTCCGCAAAAACGACGGATGTTGGTGAAGTTGTGGTGACGGCGCGAAAGCGCGAGGAGCGCCTGCGCGACGTTCCGATCGCCGCTTCGGTGATCGATTCCGCGTCCTTGGAGAAGCGCGCTAGCGTTGAGGACACGGGCGCAATTGTCACTTCCGTCCCCGGAGCGCGCTTCAATAACCTGACGTCCTCGACCCTGAGCGAGGTGTCCCTTCGCGGATCGGGCACCGCGCGCGGCACCAATGCCGACACGGGCGTCGGTCTCTACGCAAACGGGGTCTATGTAGGTGGCGGACTTCAGTTCGCCCGCAACTATACCCAGATCGATTTCTTCGACCTTGG
Source organism: Phenylobacterium sp. (assembly GCA_003136395.1). Taxonomy (GTDB): domain Bacteria; phylum Pseudomonadota; class Alphaproteobacteria; order Caulobacterales; family Caulobacteraceae; genus Phenylobacterium. Next base: position 12,034 of record PLEH01000220.1, on the reverse strand, counting down.
CCGCGCCGAGATTTTGCGCGGCACCTTGGGCGCGCTCTACGGCCGAAACGCGGTTGGCGGCGCGATCAATCTGATCTCTCAGCAGCCCTTGTTCGACAACTCCGGCGGCGCGCTGCTGGACTACGGTCCCGACATCAAGAAGAAGCTCGCCTCGGTGGTTGAGAACTTCAAGGTCAACGATGAGTTTGCCGTCCGGCTGGGCGCCCAGTTCGTCGATCAGGAATCAGGCCTCTACAAGGAAGTCAGTCTGGGCCGCGCGAGCGACGAGCAGCACGGATGGATCTTGCGCGGCCAGGCCCGCTACGAGCACGGCCCGCTCGACGCCACCTTCCTCATGCAATACTCGCACCTCACGATCGGCGGAGGTGAAGCGAGCCTCACCATCAAGGCGGGCACCGGATGCCCGGCGACAGCGGCGGCCGTCTGCTACCTGAAAAACTACTTCCAGACGCCCTATGTGCTGCCGTTCAACACCCTGTCCTACGTCAATCAGGGGGTCACTCAGGGCATTCTCACGGTCAACTACGACCTCAACTGGGCCAAGCTGACCTCGGTCACATCCTTCCGACGGCGCTCCACGGACTTCGTGAGCGACAACGATCTGATGGATGCCGCGACGCTCGCGGGGTTACGGGCCAACGGAACCGTCACGGGCGGCGCCAACCAGCGGACGGACTCCTACCAGAACCTTGGGGACCTGACTTATACTTACTACGAGGACATCCACCTGGCTGGCGGCGACCGCCTCAACTGGCTGGGCGGTGTCGAGTTCGTTCGGATTGGTTCCCGCTACAATCCCCTCCAGGTCACCGCCAATCCGGTCGGCGCCGAGACCTTCAACGGCCTAAACTACATATCGTGGGCGCCCTACGGGTCGGTCGGCTACAACGTCACCGACACGGTCAACCTGTCGGCGGAGCTGCGTTACACCGACGACCAGAAGGGCTTCTGGTCCTATGGCGACACCTTCCCGGCCCATGTGGTCAACGTGCCGCTCGTCAGTCGAACCTTCAACAGCACAAACTGGTCCTACAACCTGATCGCCGACTGGAAATTCATGCCGGAATGGATGGCCTATGCGAAGGTCGGCACCGGGTATCGCGCCGGCGGCTTCAACTCGGGGGTCGGGGTGGCGCCGCCGCTGGTCGCGCCCCGCCCATTGCAGCCGACCTTCGGCAACGAGGAGTCCATCACCTATGAGGTCGGGGCCAAGGGCAACCTGCTCGCCAACCTCTACACGACGATCGCCGCCTACAAGACCCACGTGAAAGGCGCGCTCACCCAGGTCGACAACGGCTGCTTCGTCGGCAATCCACAATGCAGCGTGCGCCCGACGAACTTCGCCATCAACGGCGGCGACGCCGACCTCTGGGGGATCGAGTGGGAAGGCAATCTAAGCTACCATCTGGGCCCGGGCAGCGGCTTGCTGAAGGCCACGGCCTCGCGCCAATCGGGCACCTTCAAAGGGGGCGTCTATGACGGCTTTGATGTCCCGCAGACCCCGGATTGGCTGTATTCCGCGAACCTCGACTACAACGTGCCGGTTGGCTCGGTCATGCTATTCGGCGACGTCAACTACATCGGTCAGAGAGGCGGCAAGGAGAGCGTCGCGGTAGGGACGACGGCGCCGGCGAGCCTCAAGCCCTATGATGTCGTGGATCTGCGTCTTGGCGTGCGCTGGAAGTCCACCGAGCTAGCGTACTACGTCAGCAACCTGACCAACGATCAGTACACGTTCATCGACTCCGGGACGAGCACGCGCTGGTCGCCGCCACGCACCTACGGCATCCAGCTCCGCTACCGCTGGTAGTGTGAGCCAGCGGCGGCGGCGAGGATCCTCCCACTCGCCGCCGCCCCCTTTTTTTGCACCTGAACCGGGAGGTGTATGGACGCGCCTTGGTGGACAAATCAACCCCCTCGCGACGGCGGCTGCTGGCCACAGCGGCGGCTGTGGCGGCGAACCCGGCCTGGGCTCAGAGCGGGGATGTCCGACTGCGACGCGACGGCGCTGAACGCGCGCTGCCGGCGCGGACGCTGGGGTTCAATACGCCCGCCAATAACGCCATTCCGTTTGAGGATCCCGCCTATGCGCCGGCGGTGAAGGCGATCGCTCCGCACTACCTGCGCTTCCCAGGCGGCACGGTGGCCAACTACTACAACTGGCGCACCGGCCAGCTGGACGTCACCGACTATCCGGACGGCTCGATCTACCGCAAATTCATGATCGCCAAGATGGTCCCGGCGACCCTGAAGGCGCATCCTAACGGGGTTTTCTACGACCGCTTTCACGCCTTCGCCGAGCAGGTGGGCGCCGACGTTGTTATGCTGCCCAATCTGGAGACCTCGACGGAGGCCAATGAGGCGGCGCGGTTCCAGGCCATGGCCGCCAGGGGCCTGGTCCCCAGCCACATCGAGATGGGCAACGAATTCTACCACGCCCTGGTGATGGACCCGGAGACTCTGAAGATCTTCCCCGACTGGAAGACCTCTCTGGCGCGCACTCACCGCTATCTCGAGGCCATCCGCCCGTCGTTGCGCAAGGACGCCCGGATCGCCGTCCAGGCGGCGAGCAGCCGGCTGCACCACCCCGACGCCTCGCCGCCGGACGATCCGCGGGCGCTGAAGGAACGCCAGTGGGACGACGCCATGGCCCCGGAGCCCTGGTTCGACGCGGTCACCGCCCACCTCTACCCCGCCCTCTCGCGCTCGGCCGGCCTGAAGGCGATGGCCGACATTCCCGGCAATGTGGGGATGATCTATCCGGCGATGCTGGCCCGCGCTGACGAGGGCTACGACCGCTCGCTCTCCGACACCGCGGCCAGGATGCCCGGCAAGGAAATCTGGGTGACCGAGTGGGGCGGGTTCGAGACGGAGAACACGCTGGGGACCTCCAACGTCAAGTTCGACGGCATGTGGCTGCACCAAGTGACCCGATCCCTGATGTCCCAGCTCCGGCGGCGCGAGGTCACGGTGTCGAACTATCACGCGCTGTTCGCGCGCGGCGATATGAGCTCGGTCCTGAAGGTCGGACCCGGAGAGCCGAAGTATACGCCGGTCAATTCAGCCGGCGTGCTGCACTGGTTTTTCGCCGCCACGCGCGGTCCTGACGCCCACTATCAGCGCGTAAGGGTCGAGGGCTCGCAGCGGATCGCCGCGCACGGCACCATCGACGGAGAGGGTTTCAGGGATGTCGAGGCCGCGCTCTTGCGCCAGGGCCGCCGCCGCACGCTCTTCGTGCACAACGCCTGGGACACCCCGCATGGTCTGAACCTCGGCGATCTTGTTGGCGCTACGACACCGCTCATCGCCGATGTCGTGGCGACCCCTGACCTGCTGAAGGTCTATCACGACGGGGTTCCTGCGGTGACGCCGCTTCCAACGCAGCGCGGCGTGACGGCCCCGGCCCATTCCTTGACCCGGGTTCGTTGGACCGCCTAGCGACCAAGGCCTTAAATCCGTAGGCCGTGCTCCATGTCACGGCGCACGGTACGGCCGGCCAGCAGGAAGTGCAGCGCGCTCCAGGCGAACAGGGCGCAGGCCCCGATCATGGCGTACTGGACGCCCTGGGCCGAGGCGTCGTGGCAGGCCGCGTGCAGGACCGCGCCTGCGCCCTTGGGCGCCGCTCCGCCGGGGCACATCGCTGTGAAGGCGCCGGCGCCCGCAAAACGTCGCGCCGCGATCTGGTCCGCCGCAAAGCCGACACCGACCGGGCCCAGCGCCAGGCCGAGCGTGGCGGTCACGACCATGTAGAGCGAGATGGCCGTGGCGCGCATGCGCGGATGGCTCATGTTGTGCAGCACCGCTTGGGCGGGCGCGTGGAAGAGGTAGAGGAACAGCCCGGGCAGCGCGAGGACGACGGCGCTGGCGATCCAGGTCTGCTGCAGGAACGCGATGGCGTAGAGCGGCCCGGTAATCGCCACGCCCGCAGCCGGCAGCCACACGTACCAGCGCCGGTCGTTGCGGGCGATCCAGTCCGTTGTGAACCCGCCCGTCAGCATACCGACCGCTGTCGACAGGCCGCCGACCGTGCCGACCACCAGGCCAACCTGCGCCAAGCTGATGTCGAACCGCCGGACGAAATAGGAGGCGTCGAATGCGCCGATGCCTTGGATAGCGAAGTTGGCGATCCCGGCGCCTGCCGCCAGGTTCAGGAAGGTGGCGTTCGTGAAGAGCCGCCGGGCCGCCTGCCACATCGACGGTGTCGGACCGTCGGCCGCCCTCGCCGTACGGGCAGGGTCGGACCAGCCGCGCGGCGGCTCCTTCACGGTCAGCTTGAAAAGGACAGCCAGCATCAGGCCGGGAACACCCACCACCATCAGCGCCACGCGCCACCCCCAGGCTTGGCCCGCGACGCCGCCGATGACCGCGCCGAGCAGACCGCCCGTGGCGATGCCCAGGGAATGGATCGAGATCGCCGAGGCCCGCTGGTGTGGCGGGAAGTAGTCTGAGATCAGGGATTGCGAAGGCGGCGCGGCGCCGGACTCCCCCACACCCACGCCAAGCCGACAGAGCAGAAGCTGGGTGAAGGATCCGGCGAGGCCGCACAGGGCCGTCATCACTGACCAGACCGCGACGGCCGCGGTGATGATATTCACCCGGCTGCGGCGCTCCGACAGGCTGGCGATCGGGACCCCCAGGAAGATGTAGAGCATGGCGAAGGCAAGGCCCGTCATCAGGCCGAGCTGCAGGTCCGATAGGTGGAACTCAAGCTTGATCGGCTGGGCAAGGACCTTCACGATCGAGCGGTCGATGTAGTTGCACGCCATCGTCGCGAAAATCAGCAGCAGCACCCATCCGCGATAGGCCGCCGAATAGCTTGGAGACGCTACGCCCTGGGCGATCGGATCTGCAGCGTCGGAGATGGATGTCGTGGCCATGAGCCCCACTTCGTCGTCGGCGTCCGACTGCTGGCGCAGCTGCGCCGCGAGTGGCGCGGCTTGAAGTCTCCGGACAAATTCGACTAAAGTCAATTTATGACCACGGTCAGTTATGACCAGCCTGGAGAGCACGATGACCGAGCTTGATCGCATCGCCAAGCACCTGTCACGCCGCGCTGTACTCGCCTTGGGGATCACGGGCTGGATGACCGCCGAGGCCGCCCATGCCCAGGGCGCCCAATCCGCCATGCGCCTCAAGGCCGATGGCGCGGAGCGCGCGATGCCCGCCCGTTGGCTGGGCTACAACACGCCGGCCAACTACGACATTCCGATCGAGGAGCCGGCGTTCCGGGACGCCGTGAAGGCCCTGCGTCCGCACTATCTGCGGTTCCCAGGCGGCACCGTCGCTAACTACTATCAGCCCGAGACGGGCCAGCTCGACTTCGGCGATTTTCCGAACGGCTCGGACTACCGGAAGTACCTTCAAAAGCAGGCGGCGCCGGCGGCGCGCAAGCTTCACCCCAAGGGCGTCACCGTCGAGCAGTACATCGACCTTTGCCGCGAGATGGGCGCCGAACTGGTTGTGGTGCCCAACCTGGAAACCTCATCGCTCGCCAGCCAGGCCAAGTGGTTCAAGGCGATGAACGCCCATGGTTTCATCCCGCGCGACGTCGAGATGGGGAACGAGTTCTACCTGGCCCTGTTGATGGACCCGGTCACGCTCGCGATCTTTCCTGACTGGAAGACGACGCTGGCGCGAACCAAGGCTTACACCGATGCGATCCGGCCCTACATCGCCAAGGACGCGCGCATCGCCGTTCAGTCGGCCAGCTCCAAACTCCACGTTCCCTATGGCGACGCCTCCACCCCTCGCCAGGTGCACGAAGCGCAGTGGGACCGCGACATGGCGCCGGCCCCCTGGTTCGAGGCCGTGACATCCCACCTCTATCCCACCATCGAAGGCTCCGCCGGGCCTGGTTCGCTGAAGGGCCTGCCGGGGAACGCCGAGACGGTTTACCCAGCTTTCCTGGCGCGCACGGATGACGGATTCGACCGGTCGATTTCCGCCACCGTGGCGAAGATGCCAGGCAAGGAGATCTGGATTACCGAGTGGGGCGCCTTTGAGCCCTCGTCCACCCTGGCGGGCGTGCCGGTGACCTTCGATGGCATGTGGCTGCACATGATCACCCGCGGGCTTCTGGCGCAGTTACGCCACAAGGAGGTGACCGTCTCGACCCACCACGCCCTGTTCGCCCAGGGAAACCTGATGTCGACGTTCCGCCGCGACGGCGCGCCCGATCAGACCGGCCGCGCCAACGATCTCGGCGGTGCGGGCGGGTCGCCGGCCGGGGGCTATTCGCCGATCAACGCCGCCGGCGTGATCGCCTGGTTCTGCGAGGCGTCGCGAGGCCCGGATGCGCACTATCAGCGGGTCGCCGTCCAGGGCTCAAACCGCATTGCGGCGGCCAGTACGGTGGCGGGTGAAGGATTCCGTGATCTTGAGGCTGGCATGTTCCGAGTGGGTCGAGCGCGCACTCTCTTCGTTCACAACGCCTGGAAGACCTCGGTTCAGCTCGACATCTCCGATCTCGTCGGCTCTGATGCTCAAGCGACCACGGACCTGATTGAAACGCCGAATTTGCTGGCCAGCCTGCAGCGCGCCACACCGACGCCGCGTGCTGTCACCACGGCGAGTCGCCTCGTGGCCCCACCGCATTCTCTGCTGCGCATACGTTGGAGCGCCTGAGACTTCCCAAAACGCCCTCGGGCTGCGATCATCGGCTTGTCGGCACGGCGGGCCTCCTAAAAACTTGACTGTGGTCAGTTTTTGAAGCGAACTCCGCCGGCGATCGAACGCGGTCTCGCCCAAGAAGGAATTCCATGACCCGGGCGAGGCTCCAGCAGGATCGATCCCGTGCGACCCGCCGGGCGATCATTGCAAGAGCCGAGGCCCTGTGGCGAGAGCATGGCTTCGATGCCGTGTCGGTCGAGCAGGTCTGTCAGGCCGCCGACGTCGCCAAGGGAACCTTCTACTTCTACTTCCCGCGCAAGGAGCACCTGCTGGTCATGACCGTCTTCGGGCGTTTCATGCCGCGCGACACCGAACTGAAGGCGCTTCTCGACTCCGAGCTCGACACCGCCCAGATCTGCGCCGAGCTCCTGACGGCGATCGGTCAGAGGGTGAAAAAGATCGACAAGAATCTCGTCCTGCGGGCGGTCGAGGAATCGTTCCGGCACTATCGTCAGATCGGCAAGCTCGAGGGCGGCGACCATTCGCTGCACAGTTTCTACGAACCGATTTTCGAGCGTGGGGTCGCCCGCGGCGATGTGAACAAGGCCTGGGACCTCGATCTGATCGCCCGCACCCTGGGCTGGGCGACTCTGCAGGAAATCTTCTGGTGGGCCAGCGGACAGAGCACGCTGCGCGACCTGTTGCCTGATCTTCGCCAGCGCGCCGAACTGATCGCGAACGGCGCACGGTTCGGGCAGCCGGCAATCACAGCGCCCAAGGTCAGTTCACCGGCGCCTCGGCCGCGATCAGCCCCTCGGTCTTGAGGTCCGCATAGAGCGCGCTCGGGACCGGTGTCGCGAGCGTATCCGCCGCAGCCCGCACCTCCTCGACAGAGCCCGCGCCCGGGATCGTGCTGGCCACCGCCGGATGGTGCAGAGGAAATTGCAGGGCCGCGGCGATGAGCGGCACGCCATGGGCGGCGCAAACCCGCTCAATTCGGCGAACCCTGGCCAGGATATGGGGTGGCGCGGGGCGGTAGTTGTAGGTAGCGCCTTCCACCGCGCCGGTCGCCAGGATGCCGGAATTGTAAGGCCCTCCGATCACCACGCCCACGCCGCGGCGTTGGCACAGGGGCAGGAAGCTCTCCAGCGCCTCCTGTTCCAGCAGGGTGTAGCGGCCGGCAAGCAGGCAGGCGTCGAAGTCGCCATCGGTGATCAGGCGCTGGGCGGCCTGCCAATGGCCGACCCCGATCCCGATCGCGCCGACCCGGCCCGCCTTGCGTAAATCGACCATCGCCTCGTGGCCGCCCTGCTCGAAGAACGACCGATAGTGGACCTCGAAGGGTTCGTCCCCACCGTGATTCATCGGAGTCAGGTCGTGCAGGTAGAGGACATCGATGTGGTCGAGGCCCAGTCGCTCGAGACTGGCTTCGAAAGACCGCAGGATGGCGTCACTGGTGTAGTCGAACCTGGGCCTGTAGCGCGGAACGTCGACATAGGCGGCGACCGCCGCCGGCTCGCCCTCCCCCAGCGGGTCGAGCATTCGCCCGACCTTGGTCGAGATGACGAAGTCCTTGCGGTCTCGCCCTCGGAGGAACGCCCCGATGCGTTGTTCAGAAAGGCTGAGGCCGTAGAGCGGGGCGGTGTCGAAGTAACGCACCCCGGCCTCCCACGCCGCCTGGAGCGTGTCGGCAGCCTCTGTGTCGGACCGGGCGCGATATAGATTGCCGATGGCGGTGCCGCCAAATCCCAGCGTCGTGACCAACGGCCCCCTCTCGCCCAGGCCGCGCCGGTCGCCGGGATTCACCAGGTGCGGCCCTGCAGGAAGTCCTGGATCGTCGCGGCCGGCACCGGCAGGTCGGCGTGCCCCTCGGCCAGCCAGCCCAGGAAATCCTTCTCGATGTGCTCCTCCCATTTGCCGTCGATCTCGCCGGGCAGGTACTTGCCCTGGTTGAGCCGGAACTTCCCAAAGATGTCCCGCACCCGGACGATCTCGGAGATGATGCAGATCTTCTCGGCGATATGCGCCGGCACGAAGATCACCCCGTCGACCTTGCCCAGGACCACGTCGCCGGGAAACACCATCGCGTCGTCGATTCGGACCGGGCAGTTGATGCCCATGATGCTGACCGAAAGCGACGCATAGCTCGGGTGGACCCCGCGGTTGAAGGTCGTAAAGCCCTCGACCTCCATGATGCCCTCCATGTCGCGGACGGCGGCATGCTGCACCGTCCCGTTGCCGGATTTCCGCATGATGGCTGTTGACAGGTTGTCCCCGATGACCGGCCCGCGGGCCACCCGGCCCATGACGTCGGCCACGTAGACGTCGCCTTGCGACAAGGCGTCGATCGGCCAGGAGACCTGGTCGCCCACCTGGCCGGCCGCGCGCGCCTTGGCGAAGATCGTCTCGCGGAGCGACGGGCGGGTCGGCATGTAGACCGCCGTAAGCGCCCGGCCCACCAGCACCTTGTCGGGGTTCACCCGGTCCCAGTTGCCTGTGTATTGAAAGGCGTATTCGCGGTTGTTCATGGCCATCCAGGCCTCGGTGACGGTCACCAGCTTCATCCGCTCGAGAATGGCGTCAGGCACGCGCGGCCGCCCGTCGTCGCAGCGATCGCCCTCCCACTCCGGCGTGAAGGCGATGATCTGCTCGCGGCTCATCGACATGGGCAGATAGGGTTCGGTCATCGGTCAGATCCTTCAGTCGTTCAGGCAAAGGCGCCGGCTTGATCAGAGCGGCCACAGACTCTCGGCGGTGCCGCCCATCACCCAGGCGCGGTCGTCTTCGGTCGGGAAATCGAAGTGCTTCGAAAGCACTTCTATGCGTTCGGCGAAGCTCACTTCGTCGGGCCGCATCGGCCAGTTGGAGCCCCACAACAGGCGGCGGGCGCCGAACTCGGCGATGAAGCAGTGCTGCAGGGCGTGCAGGTCGCGCCAGGGATAGGCTTCCTGCGTATGCTGATGGTGGACCGCCAGCTTCACGTGGATGTTGGGCAGGCGCGCAAGCCGCATGAAATTGTCCGCCGTCTCCGGCGTGCCGCCGAATGGCGCCGTCACGGTGAAGCCCATGTGCTCCACGACGATTTTCAGGTCGGGAAACCGTTCCGCCACGCCGGCGTAGAGATCATGGGCGCGTCCGTCGCGGCTGAGCATGAGGATGGGCAGGCCCGAGGCTGACAGGGCCCGATAGATCGGGTCCAGGGAATCCCCAGCCAGGATCGAGATCGCGTCGGGACCGGTGACGTGGACCCGGACACCTTGCATTCCATTCATTCCGACCCTGTGAGCCTCGGCAGCGGGGTCGGCCTCCCGCAGGATCAGCGGCAGGCATGCCACGGGTGTGAATTTGCCCGGATATGCTGCCGCAGACTCTAGCAGATACCGGTCGTCGTGTGGCCACCAAGGGCTCTGAACGACGATGGCCCGGGCGATGTCATGACGCTCCATTTCAGCAAGCAGGGTCTCGGCCCGTCCATCGAGATCGTCGGGGAAGGGAAAGCCAGGCGGTTGCGCGGGTGTCTCACCCGGGCGCGGCGGATACGGCCATAGATGGACATGTCCATCGACGATCCGCGCCATCCTAGAATCTGCCTCGACAAGTGACTATCGCCGTCAAGCCAGCCGTGAAGTGTGAGGCGTCGTTGACCACCGCTTGTCCTTTCGATTGGGCGGCACGACACGCATCCGCGGCGTCACCCCAGCCGGTCGATCAGAGACCGGAAAGCGACCGTGGTCAAGTTTTACGATGACCTTGGCGCCGTGGCGATAATCGTCATGCGGTCGTCTCAAACGCCGCCATGCTGACGTCGATCAGGCGCAGCCCGAGTCCGGGCTTCTCAGACACATCCAGAAAGCCGGCGCGCGGCATCGGCAGTGCGCCTTCAACGATCGCCTTGAAGGCCGCCGTTTCGTCGAACTGCATCTCAAGGATGAGAAAGGGCGTTATCGCCGCGCTCGCCTGCACGCTGTGGGCGTGACAGATCGGACCGGTCGGATTGTGCGGCGAAATCGCAACACCCGCCTGTTCTGCTGCGCCGGCCACCGCCATGAACTGGCTGTAGCCGCCGACGTACTTCATGTCGGGCATCAGCACATCGTAACACCCGGCGGCGATCATCGCCTCGAACGCAGGCCGTCCGATCTTCAGTTCGGCGCCGGCCAGCAGAACATCGCGTGCATTGCAGGCTCGCCGCGCCTGTGCGATGTCCGGGCGTCGGTCGTCGTCTTCCGGATAGGGTGTCTCCAGCCAGAACACGCCTAGCGCCGCGCAGGCGTCGGCGACCGGCTCGATCATCCCTGGCGACAGCCGCCAGTGACAATCGACCAGCAGTCGGCGTTCGGGGCCCATCGCGTCGCGCACCGCAGCCATCCGCGCAAACCCCGCCTCCAGCAGTGGACTCGCGGCGTCCACGTCATGGTCAGGGGTAAGATCGTCGAAGGGCGCAATCTTCAGCGCGCTGAAGCCGGCCGCCACGGCGTCGCGGGCGCTTTGCGCAAAACCTCTGGGCGTGCGGTCGAGAGTTCGACGATTGATATTGGCGTAGACCTCCAACCGTCTGGCCGGCTCGCGCTCGAGCAGCCGGCAGATCGGATATTCGAGCCGCTGGGCTTCCAGATCGTGCAGCGCCTGGTCCAGCGCACAGCGGGCGGAGGTCGTGATCAGATCGCCCGGTTCCAGGCTGCTGATCCGTCGGAGCGCCTCAGCGACGCCGAGGCCCGTCAGGTGGCTCCCGAGGCTCGCGACGGCGGCCACCACAGCGTTCTCGGAGAAGTGCAGGCTCGCCTCTCCGAACCCGGCGCGGCCTGCCGAGGTGCGCACCGTCACCATGATCCAATGGGACCGCGGCGAAACGCGTAAGAGCTTTCCCGAGACTCCCTTAATGAGCTCTTTCATCCGGGCAGATGATCCACAATTGTGACCGTGGTCAAGTTTTTGGCGACCACAGGAAGGGGCGTGCGGCCCGAGCTTGCCCACCTTGGACGGGGCGGGCGCTGCCGCACCCATCGTCAGCGCCGCCGCCAGCGCCGCGCCCAACGCCGAATGCCGCGCGGCCTTGCCCCCTGTGCATCCTCGCGGTTCTCTAACCGTCAGGGGCGATTGCAAACACAAAATAGACTGAAGTCAATTTTTGTGCTAAAAGCGCGATGCAATCGGAGGCGTCGATGAACGAAAAGCCGGACCGGCTGAAAGCGCTCTATCCGTGGCCGCAGTCGACCCTGACGGTGAACGGGCGGCGGAACGCCTATGTGGACGATGGGCCGAAGTCGACGCGGCCGGTGCCGCTGCTGCACGACAATCCGACCTGGAGCGCCTCTACCGCGACCTCGTCGAGCGCGAGAGCGAGACGATCACCATGACCTGGCCGCGCTCGATCCCGCTTGAAGAGGGCGATCGCGGCTGGGCCGACATGGCCTGGATCCAGGCC
>PLEH01000034.1 GCA_003136395.1 Phenylobacterium sp. | reverse complement strand
CCGCCCTCGCCCGCCTCGGCGCGGCGGCGGGCCTCGGCGTTGGTGGAGTCGATCTCGTGGTAACTCTCGATCGGCGGATGGTCGGACAATGGGCTAGGCGAGGCCGAAGGCGTGCGCCGCACGGCCGGCGGCCGGATAGATCCAGACCAGGGCGGCCAGAACGATCGGGAAGGAGAATAGCGCGAGCGCGACGGCGATGGCCTTGGCTTCCGCCGGCGGCTTGTCGGTGGCGCCGACGGAGCCGTCGAACCACATCACCTTGATCAGGCGCAGGTAGTAGAAGGCCGCCACGACCGAGCCCACCAGGCCCAGGACGGCGGCGATCGGCAGGCCGGCGTTGAGCGCCGCCTTGAACACGAACACCTTGGCCCAGAAGCCGGAGAACGGCGGCAGGCCCAGCGCTGAAAGCGAGAATGCGGTCATGGCCAGGGCGATGCCCGGCTGTTCCTTGATGAGCCCCGCCATGTCCTCGAGTGTCTCCATGTCGCGGCCCTTGCGCGACAGGGCCGCGAGGCAGGCAAAGAAGCCGATCACGTCGATCATGTAGAGGACCATGAAGACCAGCATGGACTGCACGCCCTCGGCGGTGCCGGCCGAAAGCCCGATGATCGCGTAACCGATGTTGGCGATGGAGGAATAGGCCCACAGGCGCTTGAGGTTCTTCTGGGCGAGACCCGCGAAGGCGCCCACGGCCACCGAGATCAGGCCCAGGGCCACAAGGACCTGTTGCCACTGGATCATCGCCCCGCCGAAGCCTTCCGCCAGAAGACGGGTCAGCAACACTAAGGCTGCGAATTTTGAGGCCGAGATGAGGAACGCCACGACCGGGGTCGGCGCGCCCTCGTAGACATCCGGCGTCCACATGTGGAACGGCGCGGCTGAGACCTTGAAGGCCAGGCCGCAGATCAGGAAGACGAGGCCGAAGAGCACGCCCGTGTTGGCGCCGTTGTGCACGGCGGCGGCGATGTCGCTGAAGAGGGTCGAGCCGACGAACCCATAGACCAGGCTGGCGCCGTAGAGCAGCAGCCCGGACGCAAGGGCGCCCAACACGAAGTACTTCAGTCCGGCCTCGGAGGCCTTGGCGTTGTCGCGGTGCATGGCGGCCAGGACGTAGAGCGCGAGCGAGTGCAGCTCGACGCCCACATAGAGCGAGATCAGGTCGCCGGCCGCGGCCATCATGCCCATGCCCAGCGCAGCCAGGACGATCAGCACCGGGAATTCGAAGTTGTGGACCCCGCGGCGCTCGAACCAGCGCTGACCCAGCGGAATGCAGATGGCGCTGGCGGTGAAGATCGCGACCTGGGCGAAGGCCGAGGCGTCGTCGGCGATGATCCCGCCGGAGAAGCCCCTGCCCAGCGGGCCGATCGCGGCCTGCACGGCGGCGGCGGCCAGCACCAGAACGCCGCCCCAGCCCACAAGGCGCGCGGCCTTGGGCGCGAAGGCGCCGAAGACGAGCAGCACGAGCGCGCCGATCGCCAGGATCAGTTCGGGATAGGCCAAGCCGAGATCGGCGGAGAAGGTCATTGCCGGCTTAGCCCCCGATGGCCGCTTGATAGGCCGAGACCAGATGGTCCACGGAGGCCTGGGTCAGGTTCATGACGAGGCCGGGCTGCACGCCCAGCACGAGGGTCGACGCGATCAGCGGCGCAAAGATCGCCACCTCGCGCCAGTCGAGATCGCCGATGTCGGCGAGCCTGGCGTTGTCGAGGGTCCCGAACACCACCCGGCGATAGAGCGACAGCGCATAAACCGCCGAGAAGATCACGCCCGTCGCCGCCACAATCGCCGTCCAGGTGGAAACGCCATAGGCCCCGGTCATGGTCAGGATCTCGCCGACGAAGCCGCTCGTCCCCGGCAGGCCGACATTGCCCATGGTGAAGAGCATGAAGGTCGCCGCGTACAAGGGCATGCGGGTGACGAGGCCGCCGTAGAAGGCGATCTCGCGGGTGTGCATCCGGTCGTAGATGACGCCCACCACCAGAAAGAGCGCGGCGGAGATCACCCCGTGGCTCAGCATCTGGAAGATCGCCCCCTGCTCGCCCACCGCGTTGCCGGAGAAGATGCCCATGGTCACGAAACCCATGTGGGCCACCGAGGAATAGGCGACGAGCTTCTTCATGTCGGTCTGCCGGAAGGCGACCAGCGAGGTGTAGACCACGGCGATCACGCTCAGCGCGAAGACCAGCGGCGTGAAAAAGTGTGAGGCCGCCGGGAACATCGGCAGGCTGAAACGCAGGAAGCCGTACCCGCCCATCTTCAGGAGGATGCCGGCCAGGATCACCGAGCCCGCGGTCGGCGCCTCCACGTGAGCGTCGGGCAGCCAGGTGTGGACCGGCCACATGGGCAGCTTCACCGCGAAGGACGCGAAGAAGGCCAGGAACAGCCAGGTCTGCACCTTGGGATCGAAATGGTAGACCATCAGCTCGGGGATCGAGCTCGTGTGGCTGATCCCGATCATCGCCAGGATGGCGGCCAGCATCAGGACCGAGCCCAGCAGGGTGTAGAGGAAGAACTTGAAGGCTGCGTAGACCCGCCGGGCTCCGCCCCAGATGCCGATGATCAGGAACATCGGCACCAGGCCGAACTCGAAGAAGATGTAGAAGACCACGATATCGAGGGCGCAGAAGACCCCGATCACCAGGCTCTCCAGGATCAGGAAGGCGATCATGTATTCGAGGACGCGCTTCTCGATCGCCTTCCAGGAGGCGGCGATGCAGATCGGCATCAGGAAGGCGGTCAAGAGGACGAAGAGGACGGAGATGCCGTCCACGCCCATGCGGTAGTAGAGGCCCGCGAACCAGGGCGTCTCCTCGACGAACTGGAAGCCGTTGTCCGCCGGGTTGAACCGCACGACCAGCAGGATGGAGAGCGCCAGCGTCGCCAGCGTGGTGACCAGCGCGATCCACTTCGACGACTCGATGGTCTTCGGGTCGTCGGCCTTGCCGAACAGACGCAGGGCCAGGATGCCGGCGACGCCGAGGAGGGGCGCGAAGGTGATGAGGGAGAGAATGGGCATGCTCTCCTACGCGGTCCAGGCCCAGAGGGCGAAGGTGAGGATGGCCGCGACGCCCAGCAGCATCACGAAGGCGTAGTGGTAGAGGAAGCCGGTCTGCAGCCGGCCTGCGCCCTTGCCCACCTCCAGCGAAACGGCCGAGACGCCGTCGGGGCCGAGGCCATCGATCAGCTTCTGGTCGCCGCCCTTCCAGAACAGGTCGCCGAGCAGGGCCGCGCCCTTCACGAAGACCGCCTCATAGAGCTCGTCGAAGAACCACTTGTTGTAGAAGAACAGGTAGACCGGCCCGCGGTTGGCGGCCAGGCGCGCGCCCAGGCCCTCGCGCATCAGGTACATGTAGGCCGCGACGGCCAAGCCGCCGATGGCCGCGACCAGGGGCGCCCAGACGGTCCAGGCGGGCGGCGAGCCTTCAGCCATGACGTGGTTGCTGGCGGCGGTGAAGATCGCCCCGCGCCAGAACTCGTGCTGGTCGGCCCCGGTGAACTTCTCGACAAAGACGAAGCCCGCGGCGACCGCGCCGAGCGCCAGTAGGATCAGCGGCAGGCGCATGGTCCAGGGGCTCTCGTGCGGCAGGTGCGCATGCTCGCCGTGGTCCGGTTCGGAATGGGTCTCTGCGTGGTCATCGTGTGAGCCGTCATGGGCGTGATCGCGGTTGTGCCAGTGGTGCTCCAGGTCTTCCGAGGTCCAGCGGGCGTGGCCGTTGAAGGTGAAGAAGGCGACGCGCCAGGAATAGAAGGCGGTCAGCCCCGCCACGAACACCCCGATCACGAAGGCGAAGTAGCCCAGCGGATCGCCGGCGGAACCTGCGGCATAGGCCGCGTGGATGATCGAGTCCTTGGAATAGAAGCCGGCGAAGCCCCACTCGACGCCGGGAATGCCCAGGCCGGTGATGGAGATCGTCCCGATCACCATGACCGCGCAGGTCACCGGCAGGTATTTCATCAGATTGCCGTAGCGGCGCATGTCCTGCTCGTGGGCCATGGCGTGGATCACCGAGCCGGCGCCCAGGAACAGCAGCGCCTTGAAGAAGGCGTGGGTGAAGAGGTGGAACATCGACGCCTGATAGGCGCCGACGCCCGCGGCCATGAACATGTAGCCGAGCTGCGAACAGGTCGAGTAGGCGATCACCCGCTTGATGTCGTTCTGCACCAGCCCGACCGTGGCGGCGAAGAGCGCGGTCAGCGCGCCGATGATGATCACCACGTGCTTGGCAAAGGGCGCATATTCGAACATCGGCGAGAGCAGGCAGACCATGTAGACGCCGGCCGTCACCATGGTCGCGGCATGGATCAGGGCGGACACCGGGGTCGGGCCCTCCATGGCGTCCGGCAGCCAGGTGTGCAGGAAGAACTGCGCCGACTTGCCCATGGCCCCGATGAAGAGGAGCGTGCAGGCGAGGTCCATCAGCCGGAAGTGCTGGCCCGCGAAGAGCCAGCTGTCGCCCGCGTGCGCGGCGACCAGCGGGAAGATCTGGGCGAACTGGATCGACCCCAGCGACCAGAAGACCGTCATGATGCCGAGTGCGAAGCCGAAGTCGCCGACCCGGTTGACCACGAAGGCCTTGATCGCCGCGGCGTTGGCGGTGGGCTTGTGGTGCCAGAAGCCAATCAGCAGGTAGCTGGCCAGGCCCACCCCTTCCCAGCCGAAGAAGAGCTGCATGAAGTCCGCGGCGCTGATCAGCGACAGCATGGCGAAGGTGAAGAGCGACAGGTAGGCGAAGAACCTGGGCTTGCTATCGTCCTCGGCCATGTACCCCCAGCTGTAGAGGTGCACGAGGCTGGAGACCGTGGTGACCACGACCAGCATCACCGCCGACAGGCCATCGAGCCGGAACGACCAGTTTGAGACGAAATTTCCGACCTGGATGAAGGGTACGTAGGTGTTGGTGAAGGGCTCGAGCCCGCCCCAGGTCCACTGGCTGAACACGACCCACGACAGGACCGCCGACAGCATCAGGAAGCCGGTGGTGACCGCCATGGACGCAGTATTGCCGATCCGGCGGCCGAACAGGCCGGCCACGGTCGCGCCCAGCAGCGGCCCGTAGAGGATGATGGTGACGAGGAGCTTGGCGTCC
This sequence comes from Phenylobacterium sp., assembly GCA_003136395.1. Taxonomy (GTDB): domain Bacteria; phylum Pseudomonadota; class Alphaproteobacteria; order Caulobacterales; family Caulobacteraceae; genus Phenylobacterium. Next base: position 31,312 of record PLEH01000034.1, on the reverse strand, counting down.
ATGCTCAGCCCTTCATCATCGAGGCGTCGTCCACGGCGATGTCGCCGCGGTTGCGGAAGAAGGTGACCAGGATCGCCAGGCCGACGGCGGCCTCGGCGGCCGCGACGGTGAGCACGAACATGGCGAAGATCTGCCCGGTGACGTTGCCCAGGTAGACAGAGAAGGCCACCAGGTTGATGTTCACGGCGAGCAGGATCAGCTCGATCGACATCAGGATGACGATGATGTTCTTGCGGTTCACGAAAATGCCGAAGACCCCGATGGTGAAGAGGATCGCGGCGACCGCGAGATAGTGGGCCAGGCCAATGATCATGCGTCGATCCCTTCGCCGGGCTTGGGCGAGACCATCCGCATGCCGGTCGCCGGCGTGCGCAGCACCTGGTCCATGATGATCTGGCGCTTGACGCCGGGCTTGTGGCGCAGCGTGAGCACGATGGCTCCGATCATCGCCACCAGGAGCACCATGCCGGCCGCCTGGAAGAAGTAGACGTAGTTGGTATAGAGCACGCGGCCGATCGCCTCGGCGTTGCTCATGGAAGCCGCCGCGCCCTTGCCCTGCGCCATCGGCATGTCGTTGAGCCGCGCCGCGCCCTTGGTGGCGACGGTGGTGGAGACCACGATCATCTCGATGGCCAGGCCCCCGGCGATCAGGCCGCCCAGCGGCATGTAGCGGGCGAAGCCCTGCCTAAGCTGGGTGAAGTCCACGTCCAGCATCATCACCACGAACAGGAACAGCACNNGCATCATCACCACGAACAGGAAGAGCACCGCGACGGCGCCCACGTAGACGACCACCAGCAGCATCGCCAGGAACTCCGCGCCCAGCAGCACGAAGAGCCCCGCCGCGGAAAAGAAGGCCGCGATCAGGAACAGCACCGAGTGCACGGGATTACGCGCGGAGACCACGGCGATCCCGCTGGCAATGGTCGTCAGCGCCATCAGATAGAATGCGATCGCCTGCAGGGCCATCGGCGGGGTCTAGCTCCTCAAACTCTCAAGGGATTCGGCTATCGAAAAGGCCCGGGCGGGTCTTAGCGATAGGGCGCATCCAGTTCCATATTCTTCGCGATCTCGCGTTCCCAGCGGTCGCCGTTATCGAGCAGTTTGGCCTTGTCGTAATAGAGTTCTTCGCGGGTCTCGACGGCGAACTCCAGGTTGGGCCCTTCCACGATGGCGTCCACCGGGCAGGCCTCCTGGCACAGGCCGCAGTAGATGCATTTGACCATGTCGATGTCGTAGCGGGTCGTGCGGCGCGAGCCGTCTTCGCGGGGCTCGGCCTCGATGGTGATGGCCTGGGCCGGGCAGATGGCCTCACAGAGCTTGCAGGCGATACAGCGCTCCTCGCCGTTGGGATAGCGGCGCAGCGCATGCTCGCCGCGGAACCGCGGGCTCTGCGGATTACGCTCATGCGGATAGAGCACGGTGGCCTTGGGCCGGACCATGTACTTGAGGCCCAAGCCGAGCGCGCCGGCGAAATCCATCAGCGCCGCGCCCTTCATTGCCTGTCCGATACGGCTGAACATCATTTCACCTTGCAGACGTAGTCTTGGATGTACTGCTCGTCGCCGCCGTCCTTGAGGACAAGCTTGCCCCCGGTGGCTTTGCAGTCGTCCGTGGCGCGTTTCAGCGAGTCGTAGTCGGCCGTGCCCGAGACGTTGTTGCCCGTGGTCTCACAGGCGCCGAGGCCCAGGGTCGCGACGATGATCAGCACGGCGGCCCTCATCCGATCACCGGAGCATAGACGCGCCAGCCGGCGACCAGCGCCACGGCCACCAGCGAGGTCGGCAGGAACACCTTCCAGCCCAGGCGCATGAGCTGGTCGTAGCGGTAGCGCGGCACGACCGCGCGGACCATGGCGTTCATGAAGAAGACAAAGAAGGTCTTGGCCGCCAGCCAGAAGAGCCCGAACAGGCTGACCAGCGTTGGCGCCCAGTGCGCGGTGAGCCCGGCTGTCGGGAACGGGGCCTGCCAGCCGCCCAGGAAGAGCACGGCCATCAGCCCGCTCATCAGGATGATGTTCGAGGTCTCGGCCAGGTAGAACAGCATGTAGGGCGTGGAGCCGTATTCGATGGCGTAGCCGGCCACGAGCTCGCTCTCCGCCTCGGGCAGGTCGAAGGGCGGGCGGTTGGTTTCGGCCAAGCCCGAAATGAAGAAGATCACCCCCATCGGGATCATCACCAGCGCCAGCGGCAGGTTCTTCAGTCCCCCACCGCCCAGGATGTTCCAGTGCCAGAATCCACCGGCCTGCATCTCGGTGATGCGGGTGAGGTTCAGGCTGCCCGAGAGCAGGATCACGGTGATGATCACGAAGCCGATGGAGACCTCGTAGGAGACCATCTGGGCCGCCGAGCGCAGGGCGCCCAGGAACGGGTACTTCGAGTTGGACGCCCAGCCGCCCATGATGATGCCGTAGACNNACGACCTTGTCGGCGCCGGCCGGGATCACCAGCTCCTTGATCAGGAACTTGCCGAGGTCGGCGAAGGACTGCAGCAGGCCGAAGGGCCCCACCACATTGGGGCCTTTACGCATCTGGACGCCGGCGAAGATCTTGCGGTCGCCATAGATCAGGAAGGCGACGGTCAGCAGCAGGATGACCGTGACCAGCAGGATCTGGCCGACGGTCAGCAGGGTCCAGCCGATGGGGGTGGTCCAGAAATCCATCTATTCCGCCGCCATCTTGGCGGCGCCCGAAGCCTGGGCGGCGCACTCGGCCATGGTCACGCTGGCGCGCGCGATCGGGTTGGTCAGGTAGAAGTCGGTGACCGCGCTGACGAACGGCGCATCGGAGACCTCGCCCTTGCCGCCCAGTGCGCCCAGATCGAGGCCGGCGGCGGCCTGCGACCCGTCCACGTGGTCGATGCGGCCGAAGCTCGGATGGTCGGCGAAGAGCTTTGCGCGAAGCTGGTCCAGGCTGTCATAGGGCAGCTTGGTCCCGAGGCGCTCGGAGAGCGCGCGCAGGATCGCCCAGTCCTCCTTGGCCTCGCCCTTCGGGAACACGGCGCGGACGCCCTGCTGCACGCGGCCCTCAGTGTTGACGTAGAGGCCGTTCTTCTCGGTGTAGGCCGCCCCCGGCAGGATCACGTCGGCCAGATGCGCGCCGCGGTCGCCGTGCGTGCCCAGGTAGACGGTGAAAGCCTTGGAAGCGGAGGTGTCGATCTCGTCGGCGCCCAGCAGGAAGAGCACGTCGGCCCCGTTCTTGGCGGCCAGCTCCGCCGCCGTCTTGCCACCCTCGCCGGGGACGAACCCGAGGTCGAGGCCGCCCACGCGGGAGGCGGCCGAGTGCAGCACGTTCCAGGTCATGCCGAACGCCTTGGCGACGCCGGCCGCCGCCTTCAGCACCGCCGCGCCATCGGCGCGGGCGAGCGCCCCTGCCCCCACGACGATCGCCGGCGCCTTGGCGGCCTTGAGCGCGGTGACGAAGTCGCTCTTCAACTTGGCGAGCCCGCCCAGGGCTTTGGGGCCCGAGCCCAGGTAGTCGTAGCTGTAGGTCAGGTCCGCCGGCTCGCCGATCACGCCGACCTTCAGCGCGCCGGCCAGCCAGCGCCTGCGCAGGCGCGCATTCAGCACCGGAGCCTCGAGGCGCGGATTGACGCCGACCAGGAGGGCCACGTCGGCATCCCCGATGCCGGCGATGGTCGAGTTGAAAAGCCAGCTCTGGCGGGCGGCCGACCCCAGCGCCATGCCGTCCTGGCGGCAGTCGATGGACTGCACGCCCAGGCTGCGGAAGAGGTCGAGGGCGGCCTTCATGGACTCCGCGTCCTGCAGGTCGCCGGCGATCACGCCGATGCGGTCGGGCGCGGTCGCCTTCAGCCTGCCGGCGACGGCGTCCAGGGCCTCGCTCCAGGTCGCTGGCCTGAGCTTGCCGGCCTCGCGGATATAGGGCCGGTCCAGCCGCTGCCGCGCCAGGCCGTCGACGGCGAAGCGGGTCTTGTCGGAGATCCACTCCTCGTTGATGTCCTCGTTGACCCGCGGCAGGACGCGCAGCACGGCCGAACCGCGGGCGTCCACCCGGATCGCCGAACCCAGGGCGTCCATCACGTCGACGCTCTCGGTCTTCTTCAGCTCCCAGGGCCGGGCGTTGAAGGCGTAGGGCTTGGAGGTCAGCGCGCCGACGGGGCACAGGTCGATGATGTTGGCGGAAAGTTCCGAGGTCACGGCTTTGTCGAGATAGGTCGTGATTTCAACGTCTTCTCCGCGGGAGATGAGACCGATTTCCGGCACGCCGGCCACTTCGGTGATGAACCGCACGCAGCGGGTGCACTGGATGCAGCGAGTCATTACCGTCTTGATCAACGGCCCCATATATTTCTCTTCGACGGCCCGCTTGTTATCGGCGTAGCGGCTGTCGTCGCGGCCATAGCCCATGGCCTGGTCCTGCAGGTCGCACTCCCCGCCCTGGTCGCAGATCGGGCAGTCCAGCGGGTGGTTGATCAGCAGGAACTCCATCACCCCGTGCCGGGCCTTCCTGACCATCGGCGTGTCGGTGAAGATCTCCATGTTCTCGGCGGCGGGCAGCGCGCAGGAGGCCTGCGGCTTCGGCGGACCGGGCTTCACCTCGACCAGGCACATGCGGCAGTTGCCGGCGATCGACAGCCGCTCGTGGTAGCAGAAGCGCGGGATTTCCTTTCCGGCGAGCTCGGCCACCTGCAGGACATTCATGCCCTGCTCGAACTCGACCTCGACGCCGTCGACTTTACAGATGGGCATTTGGTTCGACCCCCGCTTGGCGAAGCTCGGCCACGAGTTCGTTAGCCTCCGTCTGCACGCGTTCTAGTAGTTGCTGGTACAGGCCGCCCGTTCGAACCACCCCGTCTGCGAACTCCGCGACACCGGCCTTCGGGCCGTCTGACATGACCGCATAGTAGTCCTTTAGTCCTGCCCGTTCTTCACTTGAAAGGTCCTGGAAGCCCGACAGCATGACGTACGCATTCGCGATCTGCGGCCTCGCGGCCACCGCCTCTGGGGCATCATATTTCATCAATAGGGCAGCTTTGATCCGTGACTTGGAGTCCGGAAGCGTCCGAGCGTCAACGATGTCTGGGCCGGACTCAAGGACGTCGGCATAGGCGAAGAATAGGTCCTCAAGACTCAGTTCCTTGGGTGCTTTCTGAAACAGCTTTGCGAATAGGGAAACGACCATCGCCCTACTCCGCCGCCTGCAAGGTCGCGCCCTGCACATGGGGTTTGCCGGCGCGGTAGCGGGTGATGCGGTCCTCGACCTCGTGGCGGAAGTGGCGGAAGAGGCCCTGGATCGGCCAGGCGGCGGCATCGCCCAGGCCGCAGATGGTGTGGCCTTCGACCTGGCTCGCCACGTCCAGCAGCATGTCGATTTCGGCCATCTCGGCCTCGCCGGTGACCATCCGCTCCATCACCCGCCACATCCAGCCGGTGCCTTCGCGGCAGGGNNCGCGCGATGGCGCGGACCAGGTCGGCGTCCTTGTCGAAGACGATCATGGTGCCGGTGCCGAGGCCGGAGCCGCGGGCCTGCAGGTCCTCGTAGGTCATGATCGCTTCGTCGCACTGATCGGCGGGGATCATGCGCACGGAGATGCCGCCGGGGATCACTGCCTTCAGGTTCGACCAGCCGCCGCGCACGCCGCCGAAGTGGTCCTCGATCAGCTGCTTCACCGAAATGCCGACGGCGTCCTCGACCACGCAGGGCTTGTTGAGGTGGCCGGAGCCGGCGAACAGCTTGGTGCCAGTGGATTTCTCGGTGCCGAAGCCCGCGAACCATTCCGCGCCGCGGCGCAGGATCGTGCCGACGACCGCGATGGTCTCGACGTTGTTGACCGTGGTCGGGCAGCCGTAGATGCCGGCGCCGGCCGGGAACGGCGGCTTCAGGCGCGGCTGGCCCTTCTTGCCCTCGAAGCTTTCCATCAGCGCGGTCTCGTCGCCGCAAATATACGCGCCGCCGCCGTGGGTGACGCGGACGTCGCAGTCCCAGCCGTAGACATTGCCCGGCCCGATCAGCTTGGCGTCATAGGCCTGTTTGATCGCCGCCAGCAGCCGCTCGCGCTCGAAGACATATTCGCCGCGGATATAGATATAGGCCGTGTGGGCCCGCATGGCCTTACAGGCGATCAGGCAGCCCTCGATCAAGAGGTGCGGGTCGTTCCTGAGGATGTCGCGGTCCTTGCAGGCGCCCGGCTCGCTCTCGTCGGCGTTGACCAAGAGATAGTGCGGCCGCTCGCTCTCCTGCCTGGGCATGAAGGTCCACTTCAGCCCCGTGGCGAACCCTGCGCCGCCGCGGCCACGCAGGCCCGAGACCTTTATCTGGTCGCAGATCCATTCCGGCGTCTGGGCGACGATGTCCTTCGTCCCGTTCCAGCACCCGCGCGACTTCGCCCCCTCCAGCTTCCAGTCATGGACGCCGTAGATGTTCAGGAAGATCCGGTCCTTGTCGGCCAGGATGCCAACCACGCCTACGCTCCCTTACCGCCGCGCAGGCTGGCGATGAACCAGATCTGCGAACCGAGACCCACAACCACGGCGACCAGGAAGGCGGCCAGGGCCCAGGATTGATGGAATTTGAAATAGCCGATCGCGCCCGCCATTGCGCAGAGCCCGGCGAACAGGCTGAACCCCATCATGATCGAACTGCGCCGCGCGGCGGCCTTAAGGTCGAGGCTCATGCCGGCGCCTTCGACTTCGACGGTTTGGCCGGCAGGTTCGGGATGGTGATCTTCTTGGCCAGTGAGCCGTCGTAGAGTTTGGGGTCGGTGAGCGTGATCGGCCCGCCTTCCGGCGCCGAGCCCTGGCGGCCGATGGCCGAGCCGGGCTTGGGCGTCTTGCCGGCGGCGAAGTCGTCCAGCAGCTTCTCGAAACTCTGGGCCGTCAGGTCCTCGTAGTAATAGTCGTTGATCGCGGCCATCGGCGCGTTGGCGCAGGCGCCCATGCATTCGACTTCCTGCCAGTAGAACTTGCCGTCTTTCGAAAGGTGGTTCGACGGCCCGAACCTGCGGCGGCAGACCGCCAGCAGGTCCTCCGAGCCGCGGGTCTGGCAGGGCGTGGTGCCGCAGACCTGCACCAGGGCGTGCGTACCCACCGGCTCCAGCATGAACATGGTGTAGAAGGTGGCGACCTCCAGCACCCGGATCACTGGCATGCCGAGCAGCTCCGCCACGGCGCGGATGGCGGGCTCGGAAACCCAGCCCTCCTGCTTCTGCACCAGCCACAGGATGGGTATCACCGCCGACTGCTGCCGGCCGGCCGGGAAGCTTTCCATCCAAGCGCGGGCGGCCTTCAGCGTCGCCGGCTTGAAGGCGAAACTGGCGGGCTGGACCTGGGCAAGCCTGCGGACGCTCAACGGTCGATCTCCCCGAACACGATATCCAGCGACCCGAGGATGGCGGAGACGTCGGCCAGCATGTGGCCGCGGCTCATCCAGTCCATCGCCTGCAGGAAGGGATAGCTCGGCGCGCGGATCTTGCAGCGGTACGGGCGGTTCGTGCCGTCCGAGACCAGGTAGACGCCGAACTCGCCCTTGGGCGCCTCGACGGCGGCATAGACCTCGCCGGGCGGGGTCCGGTAGCCCTCGGTGAACAGCTTGAAGTGGTGGATCAGCGCTTCCATCGAGCGCTTCATCTCGCCGCGCCTGGGCGGAGCGACCTTGTTGTCTTCCGAGATCGAGGGGCCGGGCGTCTTCAACAGCCGCTCGCAGCACTGGGCCATGATCTTCACCGACTGGCGCATCTCTGCCATCCGGCAGAGGTAGCGGTCGTAGCAGTCGCCGTTGACGCCCAGGGGAATGTCGAACTCCAGGTCCGAATAGCACTCGTAGGGCTGGCTGCGGCGCAGGTCCCAGGGAATGCCGGACCCGCGCACCATGACGCCGGAGAAGCCCCAGGCCAGCGCCTCGTCCTTGGTCACCTTGCCGATGTCGACATTGCGCTGCTTGAAGATGCGGTTGCCGGTGAGCAGCTTTTCGATGTCGTCAAAGGCCCGCGGGGCCTTCGTGCACCAGTCGGCGATGTCCTCGACCAGCTCTGGCGGCAGGTCCTGGCGCACCCCGCCCACGCGGAAATAGTTGGCGTGCATGCGCGCGCCCGAGGCTCGCTCGTAGAACACCATGAGCTTTTCGCGCTGCTCGAAGCCCCACAGCGGCGGGGTGAGCGCGCCGACGTCCAGCGCCTGGGTGGTGATATTCAGCAGGTGGTTCAGGATGCGGCCGATCTCGCAGTAGAGCACCCGGATCAGCTGTCCCCGGATCGGGACCTCGACGCCCATCAGGCGCTCGAGCGCCAGCACATAGGCGTGCTCCTGGTTCATCGGGCAGACGTAGTCGAGGCGGTCGAAATAGGGGATCGACTGAGCGTAGGGCCGCGCCTCCATCAGCTTCTCGGTGCCGCGGTGCAGGAGGCCGATGTGCGGGTCGACGCGCTCGACCACCTCGCCGTCCAGCTCCAGCACCATGCGCAGGACGCCGTGCGCCGCCGGATGCTGCGGACCGAAGTTGATGTTGAACTTGCGCACCTTGGTCTCGCCGCCCTCTTGAGTCGGGGGGACCTCAGGCGCGAAGAACTCAGTGGGCTTCGCCGGAGCGTTGGCGCCAGTCATTTGCCCGGCTCCTTGGCGGCGGGGATGGCTTTCTCGTCGCCCGGGATCAGCGGCGCATAGCCGGGCTCGGCGCCCTCCCAGGGCGAGAGGAAGTCCCAGTTGCGCCATTCCACCGACTTCACCGGCTCATAGACCACGCGCTTCAGCTCGTCGTCGTAGCGGACCTCGACGTAGCCGGTCATCGGGAAGTCCTTCCGCAGCGGATGGCCGTGGAAGCCATAGTCGGTGAGGATGCGGCGCAGGTCCGGGTGGCCGGAGAAGAACACGCCGTACATGTCGAAGGTCTCGCGCTCGTACCAGTCGGCGCAGGAGTAGACGCTGGTCACGGACGGGACGGCGGTGTCCTCGTCGGTCTGGACATTGAGCCGGACCCTGAGGTTCTTGGTCATCGACAGCAGGTGGTAGACCACGTCGAACCGCAACGGCCGCTCGGGGTAGTCGGCGCCGCAGACGTCGATTAGCACCTGGAACTGGCAATCCTTGTTGTCGCGCAGAAAGGTCAGCGCCTGGACGACCCGCGACGCCGGACCGACGAGATTGAGCTCGCCGTACATGACCTCATAGCCGGTGACCGCGCCCTTGGACTTGGCGACGATCTGCTGGCCGAGCTTTTCCAGGAGCGGAAGCGGCTGGGGCCAGCTCATCGCATGATGGTCCCGGTGCGGCGGATCTTCTTCTGCAACTGCAGGACGCCGTAGACCAGCGCCTCCGCAGTCGGCGGGCAGCCGGGCACATAGACATCCACCGGCACGATGCGGTCGCAGCCGCGCACGGTCGAATAGCTGAAGTAGTAGTAGCCGCCGCCGTTGGCGCAGGAGCCCATGGAGATCACGTACCGCGGCTCGGGCATCTGGTCGTAGACCTTGCGCAGCGCCGGAGCCATCTTGTTCACCAGGGTGCCCGCGACGATCATCACGTCGCTCTGGCGGGGCGAACCGCGCGGGGCGAAGCCGTAACGTTCCAGGTCGTATCGCGGCATCGACGCCTGCATCATCTCCACCGCGCAGCAGGCGAGGCCGAAGGTCATCCACATCAGCGACCCCGTGCGGGCCCAGGTGATCAGGTCGTCGACGCCGGCGGTGATGAAGCCCTTGTCGGCGAGCTGCTGCGACACGCCGTCGAAGAACGGGTCGTGGGCCTTGGGGTCATAGCCCTCGACGGTGCTGCGGCCGGCGGAACCGGCGGGAACGATCACTCCCATTCCAGGGCCCCCTTTTTCCACTCGTAGATGAAGCCCACGGTGAGCACGCCCAGGAAGCTCATCATCGACCAGAAGGCGAACTGCCCGGTAGCGGCCGGGAGCTTCATCAGCGCCACCGCCCAGGGGAACAGGAACGCCACTTCCAGATCGAAGATGATGAACAGGATCGATACCAGATAGAATCGCACGTCGAACTTCATCCGCGCGTCGTCGAAGGCGTTGAACCCACACTCGTAGGACGAGAGCTTTTCGGCGTCCGGCGCCTTGGGCGCAACGCCCGCGGCGAACAGGATGAAGATGATGCCCAGCGCCGCCGCGATGCCTAAGAAGATCACGATGGGCAGGTACTGGAGCAGGAACGCGGTCATAGAGTCCTCGGGGAGTCGCGGGCCCTTCTAGACCACACGTCGGGCGGTTTCAAACGGGGTCGTGTTGCGGCGCGGAAAGCTCACGAAACGCGAGCCCAAAGCTCACAGAAAACGGGCGCCTGTGACGCTTCGCGCCCGCATCTTCCGTTGACACGATTCCGGCCTAGACCTATCAGACGCGCCTCGCGTTTCACGCGGCGCAAAGTTTGCGGATGTAGCTCAGTTGGTTAGAGCGCCGGCCTGTCACGCCGGAGGTCGCGGGTTCAAGTCCCGTCATTCGCGCCATTTGCCTCAGATCGCCGCATATTCGCCCAGGGCGTCCACCAGCGGCTGCAGGCGTTCGGCGTGGCGGAGCCAGCGCCGGACGGAGCTCTGATAGATGGGTTGGCGCACCTGCGAGGCGCTGGCGGTCGCGACACCCCCTGCCCGCTCATGGAACCTCAGGGTCGCGGGGTCCCAGGCGAGGCCGGCCCTGGCGACCAGGTCGGGGATCTGGACGTCGGGGTCCGACACCAAGGCCTCGTAGCTCACGTCAACCACACGACTGGGCAGGACCGCGCTCCAATGCGCCATCAATTGGCGATAGCGAACGTATTCCGCGCCGATCTCGGCGAGGTCGTAGAGCGTCTCGTTGCCGCTGCTGAACAGCTGGCGGTAGCAGGCGAAGCCGGTGTCCACCGGCTCCCGAACGGCGTGCAGGATCACCGATCGGGGGAACAGGACCTGGATCAGGCCCAGGTGCAGGTAGTTCTCCAGTGTCTTGTCCACGAAGCGCGAGGTCCCGTCCCAGCCGCGCTCGCCCATGGCGGCGAGATAGCGGGCGGCAAGGTCGCGGAAGCCGGCGGCGCTCTTCGGATAGCCCTGCGCCGCGAGCGCCGGGAGGACGCCGGTCTCGCCGAGCCCCTGGACGCCCGGATGGCTGGCGAGGATCTGCTCGATCAGGGTCGAGCCGGACCGGGGGAAGCCCACGATGAAGATCGGCGCGGTCGAGGGGCTGCCGTGGCCCGCACGCCCGGCGAGGAAGTCCTCGTCCACGAGGCTGCGGACATAGCGGGCGGCGGCGGCGTTCGCTTGCGCCACGGCGGCGCTGTCCAGGGCGGCGTGCTTCAAACGGTTGCCGGCGGCGTAGGCGGCGAAGGCCTCGGCGTCGAGGCCCCGGCGCTCCAGCACGTCTCCAAGAGCGAAGAAGAGGCCGGTGCGGGTGTCGCCATCGAGGGCCTCGTCCGACGCAGCGCGTCGCATTCCCGCAAGCTCGTCATCCCTGATCGCCGTCGGATCGATCAGGGCGATACGGGTCAGGGCCGGCCAGCGCTGGGCCGGATCGCCGGCGAGCGTGCGCAGGTGGCCGATAGCTTCACCGCTTCGGCCCAGGGCGGCGAGCGCGCTAGCAAGGCCGGCCAGGGTCTCCAGCGCGTTCGGCTGAAGCTCCAGCGCCCGGCCGTAGGCTTCGGCCGCCGCCTCCCAGGCGCCCAGGCGCTGGCGGACGGCGCCCAGGTTATGCTGGGCGGCCGCGAGCGCCGGCTCGATCGCCACGACAGCCTCCAGCCGCTGGCCGGCGCGGGCCAGCCGGCCCTGACGGATGTCGATCACGGCCAGCGAATAGGAGGGTCGGATGTCGTCCGGCGCCTCGCGCTCCAATCGTACGTAGACCTGGGCGGCGGCGTCCAACCGGCCCGCCCGAAAGTGGGCCGCGGCTTCGTCCAGCGCGCGAGAAAAAGCGGCCGGATCCGCGGGCCTCGGCGGCGCCTTGGGGCGTGCGGGCCGCGAGGCCGGCCGTCGGGAAGACTTCATGGAAGGATCCGCCCACAGATCATGCGGCGATGCTACTGGGCGCGCCTAGCCCCCGCCAGGGAAAGGACCGGGAGCCGCGCCCGATGGCGCGGCTCCTTAGGCGTCAGTGGAAGCGGTACCGGACCTCGACCCCGTAGGTGCGGGGATTGAGCAGGCTGTAGTTGCTAGTGATGAAGCCCGGCGCCTGCAGCGCGCCGCTGCGTCCGTCATAGCCCAGCTTGTCGAACACGTTGTTGACGTAGGCGATCAGGTTGTAGCGGTCGTCCTTGTCCGTCCAGACCGCCCGCAGGTTCACCTGGGTGTAGGCCGGCGCAAGATCGTAGGGCCGGTTGAACAGGCCGCCGTAGGTCTTGTCCTTCCAGACATAGGTGCCGGCCAGGGACAATTTCCCGGGATCGAAGTTCCAGGTGTAGATCGCGTTGGCCGAAACCTTGTTCGGGGGTGATTCCGGAAGTTGCTGGCCTTTCAGGTTCTGGGTTCCCGTGCCTGGCGTGCAACCCGACGTGTTCGCCCCAGGCAGCACCGCACCCGGATCGACCGTGTCCTCGAAGCAGGCGCCCGGATCGTTCACCTCGGCCTTCAAGTGCGCGTATTGCGCGTTCAGCTGCAGGGCATCAGTCGGCTGCCAGACCCCTTCCAGCTCAATCCCCGTGATATGTACGGACGCTAGGTTGAAGAGCTGCGAGGAGATCAAGCCCTGCGCGTTCTGCACGTTCAGCGGGATCTGATCGTTCTTGTAATTGTAGTAGAAGGCCGCCGCATTGAGCCGGATGGTCTTCGCGACGGTCTTCTTCAGGCCGACCTCGAATGCGTCGACCGTCTCAAGCCCGGTTTCGGGGTTGGCGGCGACCGTGAAGGTCGAAAAGCCACCCGCCTTATAGCCACGGCTGTACTTGGCGTAGAGCAAGGTGTCCTGGTCGGGCGTCCAGTCGACCCCGGCGTCGCCGGTCCAGGCATTCCACTTGGCGTTGAGGTTGCGCTCCGCGTTGCCTGTCAGGGCATTGATGCTCGCGGGGCCGGCGCCTGGGAAGGTCCTGCCCAGGCTGGCGGCGGTCGCGGGCCCAGTGAGGTCTAGGGCCGGCGTCGCGGCCCCGAACGACGAAGGCTGGAAGCCGGGGATCACGCCGAATTCCTCGAACCGCCAGGTCTGGAAGCCTTGCTTATGGTCGTCGGTGTAGCGCAGCCCGAGGTGCGCTTTCCACTCATCGCTGAATTTGTAGTCGACATGGCCGAAGATCGCCCAGGACGTGTAGGTGAGCCGGGTGTCGGAGGTCGACACCGCGCTGGCCGGGTTGGCGGGAGCCGGGGTCAGCGAACCGCCCGCCCCGATCAGGAAGGGGTGAGCGAACTGCGGCTGGTTGGGCATGACCCCCGCCCAGACCGGCTGGTCGTAGTGCTCGTGATAATAGTAGCCGCCGGCGATCCACTGCAGGGGGCTGTCGTTCGTCGACGTAAAGTCGATTTCATGACTGTAGAATGTGTCGTTCTCCTGGAAGAAGGTGGTGTCCGGCGGCGAGTGGATCGTCAGCGGCAGATTGCAGCTGGCCGCGCTGTAGCCCGCGCCGGCCGCGTCGAGTTCGCAGAGCCCGATCGCGCCCGCCGGCTGGCCGGCCAGTTGGAAGCCGGTGATGCCGCTGTCGGCGTAGTTGGTGAAATTCAGGACGTAGTTGAACTTCTGATAGCCGCCCAGATAGGTCACGTCGACGCCGGGGGCGTGGTAGGTCCAGTTGGTGGCGAGCGCGAGGTCGCCGTGCTGCTTGTTGGTTGACGTAGCTTCCTGGATGAACGTCCGGGGATCCGACGTCGAGGGGTTGTTGCCCGGGAAGGCGTTGGCGAACACGGGACCGCCGGACACCGATCCGGGAATGACCGTCTGTCCGGCTGCGCTTGGCCCGGTGCATCCCGTCGCGCCGCCGGGACTCGCCGCCACCCCCGCCAGGCCGCACAGGCCGAAGAAGTTGCTGGGGCTGAAGGTGCCGTTGAGCTGATAGTTGTTGGGGATCGCGCCGCGGGTTGCGTTCTGGTGGTAGTCACCTTCGAACCTGCCACTGGAGGCCATACCCCAGACGTCGAGGTGTTCACCGATATTGGCGTCGAGCTGGGCTTCCACATACTGGCTTTGCCCGGCGCTCAGCTGAGGCAGGCCGCCGCCTTGGCGCTGGCCGTCCGGATTCTTGAAATAGCCGCCGTTCTCCTGGGTGATATTCCCCCCAAGACGGAAGCGGAGATTGTCGGAGATCGGACCTGAGACCACGGCCTCACCGAAATACCGCTCGTTGTTCGCCGCCCCGGCCCGACCCTCGGCAAAGAAGTCCTTGGTGGGCTTCTTGGAGACGTAGTTGATCGAACCGCCGTCGGCGTTCGCGCCGTGCAGGGTGTTCTGCGGGCCGCGATCGACCTCGATGGTGTCGATGAAAAGATCGGAGTGCTGCAGCAGGATCGTGGCGTTCGCGCCGTCGTAGACCCCGTTGTAATAGGTCGCCACGGCCGAGGCCACGGCCAGGTTGTCGGTGTTGCGACCGATGCCGCGCATATAGGGGCGGTCAGTGTTGGCGTTATAGGAGAAACCCGGGGTGAAATTGGTCAAGTCCTGAACGGACTCGATCCCGATCACGGTCCGTTCCAGGGCGCTGAACGCGGTGACCGCCACGGGAACTGTTTGCAGCCGCTCCTCGCGCCGCTCGGCGGTCACGATCAGGTCTGACAGCGTGGTGGCGGTATCCGCCGCCGCGGCGGCGTTGGTCGCCGGCGCGCGCGCGGCCTGAGCATGCGCCTGCACCGCGCCCAGGCTCAAAACGACGGCCAGAACCGAACCGCCACAATAGTAGCTACGTTTGGTCATATCCTGATCCTCCCTTTAACGTCCCGGCTCAGCTCTGGAGGCCGAGTTCATGCGGAACAGTAGGCAATGGCGCCTAGGAACGGAGGGTACAACGAAGCCCATGCTTAGCAACACCGTATGTCGTAGGTGAAACGCCCGCGGTACGATGCTGACCTTGGGTTGCAAATCCGCCACGCCTTAGGATCGGTCTGACCGCCGCGGCCTTGAAAAAAAGCGTTGCCGACCCCGCGGCGAAGGCGTCCGCTGCCACAAGACAATTGGGGAGGGCTTCTTGTGACCACACTCAGGATCAATGGCCGGCAGGTCAGCGTCTCGGGGCCGGACGACGCCCCGCTCCTCTGGGTCATCCGCGACGAGGTCGGGCTGACCGGCACGAAGTTCGGCTGCGGCATCGGCCAGTGCGGCGCCTGCACCGTGCATATCGACGGCAAGGCGGTGCGCGCCTGCATCACCCCGCTCAGCGCCGTCGCCGGAAAATCGGTCACCACCATCGAGGGCCTGGACCCCAAGGGCGCGCATCCGCTACAGGTCGCCTGGATCGAGGCGCAGGTCCCGCAGTGCGGCTACTGCCAGTCCGGTCAGATCATGCAGGCCGCCGCCCTCCTGAAGACCACGCCGCATCCCACCGACGCCGACATCGACCACGGCATGAACGGCAACCTGTGCCGCTGCATGGCCTATGTGCGGATCAAGCAGGCCATCAAGCTGGCCGCCAGACCCAAGACCTCCAGCAAGACGGGAGCGAGCGCATGAACGCCCCCCTGAAGCCCGCGGACCATCCGTTGGAGGCGCTGTCGCGCCGCAACTTCCTTATTTCCGTCACCACGGCGGGCGTGGCCCTGGGCTTCGCCGGCGAGGCGGCGGCCGCCGGCGGCGCACCGGCCGGGTTCGAGCCGACCATCTGGTATTCAATCGGCCGCGACGGAGCGGTCACGGTCAACATCATCCGCGCCGAGCTTGGCCAACACGTGGGCACCGCGGTCGCGCGCATCGTCGCCGACGAACTCGAGGCCGACTGGTCGAAGGTCCACATCAAGACCGTCGATTCCCACCCCAAGTGGGGCCTGATGGTCACCGGTGGCAGCTGGTCGGTGTGGCAGAGCTATCCGATCTACAGCCAGGCCGGTGCGGCCGGCCGCCAGGTGCTGATCGAGGAAGGCGCCAAGCTACTCAAGGCCAAGCCGGCCGATTGTATCGCGCGCAATGGCCGGATCCACGCGGGGAAGGCCTCGGTGGGCTACGGCGACATCGTGGCCAAGGGCGACCTGGCGCGCAGCTTCACGCCGGAACAGCTCGCCAAGATGCCTGTGAAGCCGGTCTCCGAGCGGCGCCTGATCGGCAAGCACACCCATGCCCGCGATATCCCCGGCAAGACCAATGGCCAGGGCCTCTTTGGCATCGACGCGGTGGTCCCGGGCATGGTCTACGCGCGGCCCAAGCTGCCGCCGACCCGCTACAGCTCCACCGTCGTCTCTATCGACGACAGCGCCGCCAAGGCCGTGCCGGGCTATCAAAAGACCATCGCGCTCGACGATCCCTCCGGCTCGATCCCCGGCTGGGTGGTGGTGCTGGGCGACAGCTTCGTCGCCGCCAACCGTGCCTGCGACCTTGTCAAGGTCACCTGGAAGTCCGGCGATGCGGCCAAGGTGTCCGAGGCGGACCTGCAGGCCCGTTCGGCGCAGTTGATCGCAGACCCCAAGACCGGCGGGATGGCGGTGGACGACCCCGGCGTCGACGCGGCCTTCGCCAGCGCCAAGTCGAAAATCGAGGCGACCTACACGACCGCAACCGCACTTCACTTCCAGATGGAGCCGGTGAATGCGCTGGCTTTCGAAAAGGACGGTGTTTGGGAAATCCACACCGGCAATCAGTGGCAGTCGCTGGTGCTGCCGTGGCTTTCGAAGGCGCTCGGGCGGCCTGAAGACAAGATCGTGCTGAAGAGCTACCTGCTTGGCGGCGGGTTTGGGCGCAGGCTGAACGGCGACTACGCCATTGGCGCCGCGCTCGCCTCCAAGGCCATCGGCAAGCCCGTGAAGCTGGTCTTCACCCGGCCCGACGACACCCGCTTCGACTCGCCCCGTTCGCCTTCGGTGCAGGTGGTGAGGATGGCGTTCGGCGAGGCCGGTCGCGTCACCGCCATGGAGCACACGGCCGCCGCCGGCTGGCCAACGCTGGCCATGGCGCCCTTCTTCATGCCCAAGGGCGCGAACGGGGTGGCCTACGACCCGTTCTCGATTAACGGCGCTGACCACTGGTACACCGTGGGCGCCCAGCGGGTGCGGGCGGTCAACAACGACCTGGCCAACGCCACCTTCCGGCCCGGCTGGCTACGCTCGGTGGGGCCCGGTTGGACCAACTGGGCGCTGGAGAGCTTCATGGACGAGGCGGCCCACAGCCAGAACGTCGATCCCCTCGCCTTCCGGCTAAGGCTGCTGGACGCCACCGGCCGCAATGCCGGGTCCGGTCCCACGGCGGTGGGCGGCGCCAAGCGCCAAGCCGCGGTTCTGCAGCGCGTGGCGGCCAAGGCGGGCTGGGGCAAGCCGCTGCCGAAGAACACCGGGATCGGCCTCGCCACCACCTTCGGCCAGGAACGCGACATGCCCACCTGGGTCGCCTGCGCCGCGCGCGTCCGGGTCGATCCGAAGACCGGCGTGGTCAAGGTCGAGAAACTGGACCTGGTCGTTGACTGCGGCACGGTGGTGCATCCGGACGGGGCGCAGTCGCAGGTGCAGGGCGCCTCGCTCTGGGGCATGAGCCTGGCGCTCTTCGAAGGCACTGAGTTCAAGGACGGCCAGGTCAGGGACACCAACCTCGGCGCCTACACTCCGCTCAGGATGGCCGACGTGCCCGAGCTCGACATTGAGTTCATGCCGTCGACCGAGCCGCCCGTGGGCCTTGGCGAACCCGCCACGACGGTGGTTGGGCCGGCGATCGGCAACGCCATCTTCAACGCGGTTGGCGCGCGGGTCCGGGACCTGCCGATCCGCCCGGCGGCGGTGCTCAAGGCGATGAAAGCCTAGGCGCGGTCAGGGCCTCCAGCCGCCGGCCGCCGGCGTGAACGATGTCCGGGTGGCGGGATTGGCCGCCGGCTGGCCCTGCGCGGCGCTGCACTCCAGGCCGGGCTCCACGGCCGCATCCCCGGCTGGCTTCAGGGTGGCGATCGAGGCGTGCGCGCCCTTGGTCCACCACTGCAGGCCATAGCCGGTGTAGCGCGCGCCGCTGGCCGAGGGGCGCCGCTTGAGGGTATAGGCGTGATCCTTGTAGGTGACGACGGCGGTCTGGCTGTCCGGATAGCCGGCGACGATCGAGGAGCCATCGACGCAGCTGTAGGTCGTGACCCCCGCATCGGGATTGACCGGGCCCTGCGCCGCCGCCGGTGGTGGCGGTGGTGCGCCCTGCGACTTTGCGGCCGGCGGGTGGCAGGCGGCCAGGCTCAGGGCGACAAGGATGGCGAGGACTCTTAGTTTGTGTGCCACGCCTTGCTCTCCAATGGCCTCGCGGGCCACCATAACGGAAACCCCAAGATAGCTCCCCGGACTCCGAGACCAAGCATGGACGACACCACCCGCGCGCGACATGTCGAGGCCATCAGGCGCGACGGCTTCACCATCGTCGAGACCGCCATAGCGCCGGACCTGGTCGCGGCGCTGAACGAGGCGCTGGTCCGGCTGGAGCGAGACCTGAACGCCAAGCCGGCCGGCAACGGCTTCGAGGGTCACCGGACGGTGAGGATCTATAACCTGCTCGCCCATGGCGCGCCGTTCGCCGAAGTTCCCATCCATGCCTCGGTCCTGCCGATCGTCGAGGCGGTGTTGGATCCCCAGTGCCTGATCTCGTCCCTCTCCTCCATCGCCATCGATCCCGGCGAGACCGCCCAGCCGATCCATGCCGACGACCAGGTGATTCCGCTGGAAAAGCCGCATGCCCCCATTGTCTGCAACTCCATGTGGGCGCTGACCGATTTCACCGAGGCCAATGGCGCGACGCGCCTGGTTCCCGGCAGCCACCTCAAGGACAACCCGGAATACGGCGGGGCCTACGACACCATCGCCGCCGAGATGCCGAGGGGCAGCGTGCTCCTCTGGGACGGTGCGCTCTGGCACGGCGGCGGAGCCAACCGGACTGACGTCCGGCGCACCGGGATCGCCATGAACTACTGCGCCGGCTTCATCCGCCAGCAGGAGAACCAGCAGCTGGGCCTCGATCCCACGCTGGTTCGCGGCTTCCCGCCCCGGTTGCAGGAACTGGTCGGCTACGGCGTCTACCGCGGCCTTATCGGCCACATCGACAAGACCAGCCCCGCGCAGCGGCTGAACGGCGGCGGCGAGTTCCGCTCGATCTGGGACGGTTAGGCCGGCGCGCGGACTGCGCCCAAGGTTTCGTCGAACAGATCCCGCATGGCGGCCCAGGACCGGCGGTCGGTCTCGGCGTGATAGTAGAACCCGGGCATGCCGAGCGCGCCGACGGCCGGGTTGGTGAAGCTGTGGCCGGCCTCGCCATAGACGTTCATCTGCCAATCGACACCGGCGGCGGTCATTTCCGCCTCGAAAGCCAGGCGCTGCTCCGCGGGGATGATCGGATCCTTGGCGCCGATGCAGGTGAGGATCTTGGGTCGGACCACCCCGCGCTCGGTCGGCCGGGTGGTCCCCAGACCTGAGTGGAAGCCCACGACCGCCTTCAGATCCGCGCCGCTGCGGGCCAGTTCCAGGACCGTGGCGCCGCCGAAGCAGTAGCCGGTGGCCGCGAGCCGGCCCGGGTCGCAGTCCGGCTGCCGGGCCAGGACCGCCAGCGCCTCGGTCGCCCGGGCCCGGATGGTCGAGGGCTCGGCCATGAAGGCGTTGATGCGCGGCATGACGTCATTGCGGTCGCTGAGCGGCTTGCCGTCGCCATAGTAGTCCATGGCGAACGCGACATAGCCCGCCTCCGCCAACCGGCGGGCGATGGACTTGGTCAGGTCGACCAGGCCGCCGCCTTCCGGGGCGACCAGGACACCGGGCCGCGTGCCGGCTCGCCCATCGTCCACGGCCAGGTAGCCGACCAGGCGCGCGCCATCGGCGTGGTACTCGATGTCTTCGGTTCTCATCTTGGCTCTCGGTCAGGTGGGCGGCGGGCCGGCAGGCGGCATCTTCGGGAAGCGGGGTATGCCCTCATGCATCAGGTGCCAGGGCTGGGCGGAGTCCGTGTAGAGGTGCAGCGCGGGCCGGTAGCCGGAGGAATCGTCCAAGGCGCCCAGCTTCACCGGATTGAACGGCGTCGCCGCACCCGTGATGCTCCAGAGCGGCGTGCCGCAGTCGGCGCAAAAGGCCCGGCCGACGTCGGCGCCGCTGTCGCCCTTGGACATATAGACCCTGGCCTCGCCCTTGGTCACCTCGAACCCATCCTTCAGGGCCAGAACAACGTAGTTGGGGCCGCCGCCCGAGGCCTTCTGACAGTCAAGGCAGTGGCACACCCCGCAGCCCATCGCCTTGTTGAACTTGAACCGCACCTTGCCGCAGGCGCAGCCGCCGGTGACGTCGCTCATCTTGCCTCTCCGTCTAAGCCACGGGCTCGGGTTGCTTGGTCAGCACGAAGTCGTCCGGGTTGGGCGAGAGCGTGGCGCGCCAATAGTCGATCAGGCCGAAGGGCCAGTTCTGGCTGACCCGGCCGAACTCGTTCTTGTACCAGCTTGAGACCCCTTCGGAGCCCCAGGCCCAGCCCCTGTTCGCCTCGTCGACACGGACGTTGAAGGCGTCATGGACTCCGCGCTTGACCTCAATGGCCCGGGCGCCGGTCTCCGCCAGCAGCCGCAAGGCCCCCACGATGTAGCGGACCGAGCACTCGGAGAAGAAAATGATCGAGCCGTTGACGACGATGTTGGTGTTGGGCCCGTAGATCATGAAGAAGTTCGGGAAGCCGGGCGTGGTCATGCCGAGATAGGCCCTGGCGTCGCCGGCCCAGGCCTGGTGCAGGTCCTGGCCGCCACGCCCCGCCACCTTCAGGCCCGACAGGAACTTCGAGGCCGTGAAGCCGGTGCCGTAGATGAGCACGTCGACTTCGTGCTCCGCGCCGTCGGCGGTGACGACGCCCTTGGGCGTGACCCTGGTGATCGCTTGGGTGATTAGCTCGACGTTCGGCCGCTTCAGCGCGCCCAGCCAGACGCCGTTGTCCAGCACCGCGCGCTTGCCGCCCACCGGATAGGTTGGCACCACGTTGGGCAAGAGGTCAGGCCGGTCGGCGACCTGGGCCGCGAGCGCCTCAGCGGCCATCTCGCGCAACATCAGATTGGCCGCGCCCACCGCCGTCGTCGGACCGTTCCAGCCCTCGTCGGCCTTGACCATCGGCAGGAAGCCCTCGGTGGTCATCCAGAAGAGCCAGAAGCGGTACCACTTGTCGTAGTAGGGAATGTGCTCCAGCAGCCACTTCATCCCCTCGGGCACGTCCTCGTGGTAGTGCGGTACGGGCAATCCCCAGGGCGGGGTGCGCTGGAAGACCTTAAGCTTCGCCACCTTCGGGGCGATCTCCGGCACGAACTGGTAGGCCGAGGCCCCGGTGCCGATCACTGCGACGCGTTTGCCGGTCAGGTCGACGTCATGGCGCCACTCGGCGGAGTGGAAGGCGGGTCCTTCGAAGGTTCCGACACCCTCGATCTGGGGAATCCTCGGCTTGTTGAGCTGGCCCACGGCGGTGATCACCGCGTTGGCCTCGACCGTCTCGGACCTGCCGTCCTTGCCCTTGAGCTCGACCCGCCAGACGGACCGGGCCTCGTCCCAGGTCAGGCTCTCGACCTTGGTTTCGAAGCGGATGTGGTCCTTCAGATGGTACTTGGCCGCGACGCCGCGGAAGTACTTGAGCAGCTCCGGCTGGGGCGAAAAGTGCTGCGGCCAGGCGTGGTTCGGCTCGAAGGAATAGCTGTACATGTGGTTGGAGTTGTCCACCCGGCAGCCCGGGTAGGTGTTCACCAGCCAGGTTCCGCCCACGTCGGCGTTGGACTCCACGATCTCGAAAGGAATGCCGGCCTGGCTGAGACGGATGCCGGCGAGCAGGCCGGACATGCCGGCGCCGATGACCAGGGTCTTGAGGTGACGCGCGGCTTCCTTCAGCTTCGGCTGGTCGAACTGCGGGTCCTTGCTCGACTTGCCGGAGATCGCCAGTTCGTCGATCAGGAAGTCGGCATAGGTCTCCGGGATCGGAGCCCCGGCCACGAAGTCCATCATCTTGCGCAGGGTGGCCGTGTCGGGGCTGGGCATCTTCAGCGAGCCTGCCGCCATATAGGCCTTGATCGCGGCCCTGGCCCTGGCGCGGATTTCTGTCTTCGCGTCTTCCGCAAGACCGGTGTCACCCGGCGGCGAGAGCGGTGTGTAGACCGGCGTCCACTCCGGCCTGAGCCAGCTGGCGTCGCCAGTCATGTGCACCATCGCCATGATCAGGGCCGGCAGGTGCGCGGCCTCAAGCGCCTCGTCGAGCTCCAGGTCGGTGTCGGCCATGATCGTTTCCCGCCAGGTTATCGTTGTTCAGCACCATGACTCCACGGGGCGGCGGCTGTCATCCCTGACTTGGCGTCAGGTGGGCGTCAGGTGGGCGTCAGGTCGCGCGAATGCGGGCCATCAATTCATCGGGCAGGCTCATCCCAGAGGCCGCCAGGTCTTCGGTCAGGTGCGCCATTCGGGTGGTTCCGACGACCGCGCAGGCGACGTGCGGATTGGCGAGGACGTAGGCGAGCGCGGCCTGGCTGCCGGTCATCGCTCCCAGCCGGTGAAGAAAGGCGAAACGCGCACCCTCGGCGACCTCAGGGCGGTGCCGCATCAGACCGCGTGCGGCATACCAGAGGTCGCGCGGCGCGCGAATCCTGGCCACCTGCAGGCCGGTGTGACCCATGGCGAGCGGCATGCCGGCCAGGACGCCCTTCCCCGCCGCGGCGGCGCGGACGATCAGCGGCTCCCGCTCGGGCCGCAGCACATTGTAGTCCACCATCACCACGTCGAAGTCCGGCAGGTCGATGACACGATCGATGATCGCAGGATCAAAGCTGGTGACGCCCAGGGCGCGGACGAGCCCCTTCGCCTTCAGGCCCTGCAGCGCGCCCAGCAGTTCGTCGGTCAGCTCGCCCATGGCCGGTCCGTGCAGCTGCAGCAACGGCAGAACCTCCAGGCCAAGGTTGCGCAGGCTCCGTTTGGCGCTGGCGATGACAGCCGCGGGCGAAAAATCCCGCCGGATCGCCCGGCCTTCGGCGAAGGTCCCGGCCTTGGTGGCGACCACCAGGCCGGAGGCGTCGCGCCCCTTGAGCACTCGGCCCAGGCGCGGCTCGGCGTTACCGCCCGAGTAGCTCGAGCCGGTGTCGAAGAAGGTGACGCCGCCGGCGATCGCGGCGTCCACCAGGCGGGCTGCGCGTATCTCGTTGAACTGCCGCTTGCCCCACCAGCTCGCCGCCCCGAACCCGATCTCGGAGACGCTCAGACCCGTGCGGCCCAGCGGACGGTAGAGCATGTTCGCCTACGGCATCTCGCCGGCGTCGGCGGCGACATAGTCCGGGTCCAGGGGCTCGCCTTGCAACAGGCCGCCAAACACCAGCCGGACGACGAAGAACACAACGCCGGCGCTCGCCACCAGAGCTGCGTGGAGCAGCCAGAACTGGGCCGCCGGCATCTTTTCGAGGAGGCCGCCCAACATGCCTACCAGCGTGTTCCCGGCCCACAGGTGCAGGTAGTAGAGGCCGACGATGAACCCCGCCATCGCCTTGGGCGCGGAGCGCGTATAGAAGGCCAGCCCCACCGGCAGGACATTGGCGAAGCCGATATCGTTCAGAAGGTGGAACCCCAGCAGCCAGCCAAACGAGACCTTTTGCCCGCTCGCCGCGGCAAGGGTCGAGCCCGCGACCAGGCACAGGACGCCGAGCGCTCCGAAGAAGCAGCCCAGAACGATCTTGATCATCTCATCCGGCTCGGGGAACCGCTTGGCCCATTGACGCCACAGCCAGACCACCAGGATCAGGGTCGCCACCGAGACGAAGGAATCTACCGAAACCAGCCAGCTCGTCAGCACCTTGAAGCCGAACAGATGCAGGTCGACGCTCTTGTCCGCCCAGAGCAGATAGGCGTTGAAGATCTGGTTGTTGCCGACGATGGAGAGCGCCAGCACCGGCAGCAGCAGGACCAGCAGGACCACGACCTGCCACTCGCGCGTGGTCATGGGGATGCTGGCGGCCTTGGTCACCGCACGCGCCTTGGCGCCCCTGGGCGGGTCAGGCGGCAGGAAGCGCCTTCCCACGAGGTAGATCACCAGGGAGACCAGCATGCCGACACCGGCCGCACCGAACCCGTAGTGCCAGGCGATGCCCTCGCCGAGCGCGCCGGTGACCATCGGGCCGAAGATCACGCCGCCGTTGATGCCGAGATAGTAGATCTGGAAGGCGTCGGCGCGGCGAAGGTCGCCCACCGGATATAGACTGCCCACCTGGGTGGCCAGATTGCCCTTCAGACAACCTGCGCCCAGCATCAGGCAGGTCAGCGCGATCAGGAACGACTGGTCGAACGCCATCAGGAAGTGACCCAGCGCCATGAGGCAGGCGCCCAGGATCACCGTCTTGGTGCGGCCCAGGACATAGTCTGCCAGGAGACCGCCGAAGATCGGCGTCAGGTAGACGGTGCTGGAGTAGAACCCGAAGATCGCCGAGCCCAGGCCCAGCACCGACAGCACCTGGCCGTGCCCGTAGGTGTGGTTGAGGAACCAGCGCGTGGCGTCCATGCCGAGCACGTGCTCGATGTGCCCCGGCTGCAGCAGCTGCTTGGACATGTAGAGCGCCAGCAGCGCCGTCATCCCGTAGTAGGAAAACCGCTCCCAGGCCTCGGTGAACGAGATGAAGGCCAGCGCCTTCGGGTGGCCCATGAACGAGCGGTCGTCGGTGTTCGGCATAACGACGGTCATAGAATCCTCTCCCCAGGCCGTGAGTTAGGCACGAATCCTCAGGCGGATGGAAGCCGGTACGCGCTCAGCGCGAAAGGGCCTTCATCTCCCGGTCGAGGATGGCCACGATCTCCTTCCAGGCCGGCGTCGAGGGGATGACCAGATCGAAGTGGGCGGCGCCGGGGATGGTCACCGCCTCGGCCTGGTCGCCGGCCTTGCGCGCCATCATCGCGTAGTCGCGGCCCGTGTAGGGCGGCATCACTGGATCGAAGACTCCATGGACCATCACCACCCTGACGCCGGTCGGCAGCAGTTCGGCCGGCGAGGTGTCGGCGAAGGGCTGCTTGCGGTGCGCGGTGTCGACCAGCCGGTCTATGGTGTCGTCGCCGCAGGGCATGGCGAAGACCTTGCCCTGACCCTTCAGGTCGCCGATGCCGGCCAGGCTGATCACGGCGCCGATCGGCAACGGGTCGGCGGTGCGCAGCGGGCTTCCTGCCGGCAGCTTGCCGCGGCTCGCGGCCCACAAAGCCAGGTGCCCGCCCGCGGAATGGCCGATCGCGATCACGCGGCGCAGGTCCAGGCCATGTTTCGGCGCCTCGATTCGCAGCCGGTCGAGCGCGGTCGCCACGTCCTGGAACGTGCCCGGATAGCCGGCGCCCGGCTCACCCAGCTTGCGGTATTCGACATTCCACACCGCGTAGCCGCGCCCCGCGAGGTCGGCGGCGAGCGCGCTGGTCTGGGGAAACCCCTCGTACTGCTTCAGGAAGCATCCCCCGTGCAGCAGCACCACGACCGGATGCGGACCCGCCCCTTTGGGCAGGAACAGCTCGGCCACCTGCGAGGGCGCGGGGCCGTAGCGCATCGTCTCGTCGGCCTTGTGCCGGGCCAGCTTCATATAGTCGTCGAGCGAAGCGGGTTCGGCTGCGGCCATGGACGCACTCATCATCAGCACCAGCGCCAGCAGACCCTTTAGCACACAGCGTCTCCCTGCGAGGCTTCGTGGGCGGCGAGGGATTCGAACCCCCGACCCTCTCGGTGTAAACGAGATGCTCTAACCAGCTGAGCTAGCCGCCCTACGATGACGGGGTTCTAGCCCAAGCGAGCCTGACGATGAAAGGCGCGCCGTCGCTCAGGCGTTCAGCACGGACTTGAGCGCGTCGCCGGCCCGGAAGCGGCATGTCTGGGAGGCCTTGCGCCGGACCGTCTCGCCGGTGCGCGGATTGCGGGCAGTCCCCGCGGGGCGCTTGATCGGCACGAAGCTGCCGAATCCCACGACCCGGACTTCCTTCCCGGCCTTGAGCGAGGTGGAGACTGAAGAGATGAAGGCGTCCAGCGCCTCCTTGGCCTGGGCCCGGTTCAGACCCGACCTGTCGGCCATCGCCTCAACGAGTTCCGCCTTCGTCATTTCACGTCTCTCCCACCGCATTCTTGTTGCAGGCGGAAGGGCCCCCAATCGCCCCTCGTCCTTATTTTGATTTAAGGCCTGTCGGGGCGTGGCCGTCAAACGAGAGCGGCGCGGGATTGCTCCCGCGCCGCCCTTTGTCACAACAAGTGATCAGTTCTTAGTGCGTCAGGACGTTTTCGATATCGCCGTCGTCGGGCACGGAGACCGGGGGCGCGTCTGCCTCCGACCATTCGATGGCCACCGGAGCCCGCGTCAGCGCCTGAGCCAGCACCTCGTCCATCGTTGAAACCGGGATGATCTTCATGCCCTGCTTCACGGTGTCGGGGATGTCGGCCAGGTCCTTCTCGTTCTCCAGCGGGATCAGCACCGTCTTCACGCCTGAGCGGAGCGCCGCCAGCAGCTTTTCCTTCAGGCCGCCGATGGCGGTCACCCGGCCGCGCAGGGTCACCTCGCCAGTCATGGCGATCTCCTTGCGGATCGGGATGCCGGTCAGGACCGAGACGATGGCCGTGGCCATGGCGGCGCCGGCGGAGGGGCCGTCCTTGGGCGTGGCGCCATCCGGCACGTGGATGTGGACATCGGTCCGCTCGAAGCTCGGCGGTTCGAGGCCAAACTTGGTGGCCCGGCTTCGCACATAGCTGTTCGCCGCCGAGATGGACTCCTTCATCACGTCCTTCAGGTTGCCGGTGACCGTCATGCGGCCCTTGCCCGGCATCTTGACCGCCTCGATGGTCAAGATATCGCCGCCGAAGTCGGTGTAGGCCAAGCCCGTGATGATCCCGACCTGATCCTCGGCGTCCATCTCGCCATACTTGTACTTGCGGATGCCCGCATACTTGGCCAGCCGCTCGTCATCGATGGTGATCGTGAGCACCTTCTCGCGGGAGAGGTCGCGCACGGTCTTGCGGGCCAGGTTTCCCAGTTCCCGCTCCAGCGAGCGCACGCCGCTTTCGCGGGTGTAGTAGCGGATCAGATCGCGGATCGCCTGGTCGGGGACGATGAACTCTTCCGGCTTCAGCCCATGGTCCTTGGTGAGCTTGGCCAGGATGTGCCGCTTGGCGATCTCCAGCTTCTCGTCCTCGGTGTAGCCGGGGATGCGGATGATCTCCATGCGATCCAGCAGCGGCTGGGGCATGTTCAGGCTGTTGGCCGTGGTGACGAACATCACCGGCGACAGGTCGTAGTCGACCTCCAGATAGTGGTCGGCGAAGGTCGAGTTCTGCGCCGGATCCAGCACTTCGAGCAGGGCCGAGGACGGGTCGCCCCGCCAGTCGGACCCCATCTTGTCGATTTCGTCCAACAGGAAGAAGGCGTTGGTCGACTTGGCCTTCTTCATCGACTGGATGATCTTGCCGGGCATGGAGCCGATGTAGGTCCGACGGTGGCCGCGGATCTCGGCCTCATCTCGGACACCGCCCAAAGAGACCCGCACGAACTCGCGGCCGGTCGCCTTGGCGATCGAGCGGCCGAGCGAGGTCTTGCCGACGCCAGGGGGCCCCACAAGGCAGAGGATCGGGCCCTTCAGCGAACCCACGCGGCTTTGCACCGCCAGGTACTCCAGGATCCGTTCCTTGACCTTCTCCAGGCCGTAGTGGTCGCCCTCGAGGATGTCCTCGGCCTTTTGCAGGTCGATGGGCTTGATCTTCGCCTTGCCCCACGGGATCGACAGCAGCCAATCGAGGTAGTTCCGCACGACGGTGGACTCCGCCGACATCGGGCTCATGTTGCGCAGCTTCTTCAGCTCGCCCTCAGCCTTGGTGCGGGCCTCCTTGGAAAGCTTGACCTTCTTGATGCGCTTTTCGAGATCCATCAGCTCGTCGCGCTGGTCGTCCTGTTCGCCCAGCTCGCGCTGGATCGCCTTCATCTGCTCGTTCAGATAGTACTCGCGCTGGGTCTTCTCCATCTGGCGCTTCACGCGGTTACGGATCTTCTTTTCCGTCTGCATGACGCTGATCTCGCCCTCCATCAGGGCGTAGACCTTCTCCAGCCGCTTCACGACGTTGAAGACTTCCAGCAGCTGCTGCTTCTCGGCGATCTTGACCGAGAGGTGCGAGGCGATCCGGTCGGCGAGTTCGCCGGGGTTGTCGATCTGCGGGATCGAGGCGAGCGCCTCGGGCGGCACCTTCTTGTTCAGCTTCACGTAGTTTTCGAACTGCTCGACGACCGCGCGGGAAAGCGCCTCGGCCTCGGCGGAACCCGCGCCGTCCTCCGCCACATAGGCGATCTCGGCCTCGTAGAACTCCGTCTGATCGGTGAACCGGGAGATGCCGGCGCGTGCGCGGCCTTCCACCAGCACCTTGACGGTGCCATCGGGCAGCTTGAGCAGCTGCAGGACCGTGGCGACCACGCCGACGTCATAGATGCCGTCGGGGGCCGGATCGTCGTCGTCCTTGTCTTTCTGGGTGGCGAGCAGGATCTGCTTGCCCTCGTTCTTCATCGCCTCTTCCAGAGCGCGCACGGACTTCTCGCGGCCCACGAAGAGCGGCACCGGTTGGTGCGGGAAGACCACGATGTCCCGCAACGGCAGGATCGGCAGTATTTTGATCTCGGACATGATGCCTCTGTACTCCTGACCGGCCGCTTGGTCTCGCAGCCCGGCCTTCCGGATCGCGGTCACTCAAACGATTCGTCTGAGTCTTACGATCCGTCCGTCCCCGCAGGCGACGGCTTTCGGTGATTTATGTGGACCGTTTGGCCCATGGTTCAAGCGGAGCCATAGCCTTGCGCGACACTGGGTCTCATCGCGATTCACAAGCCAAGTTCAGCGGTGAAGGCGAGGTCATGTGCGCAAGTCCAGGCTTCGACCCTTAAAGGCTATGTGGGAAATGGCGCCCAAAGTCTCAAGCCGGCATCGCCTCCAGCGCCTCTTCGACGAAATCCATGCGGTCCTGGCCGAAGAACATCTCCTCGCCCACGAAGAAGGTCGGCGCCCCAAACACGCCGCGTTCGACCGCCTTCTCGGTGGTGGTCTTCAGGCGTTCCTTGACGTCGTCGCGCTCGACCAGGGCGCTGAAATCGTCGGCTTCCAGGTCCGCGCGGCGCAGAACGGGGACGAGCTCGGCCGGATTACCGAGGTTCTTCGGATCGCGCCACATGCCGTCGAAGACCGCGTCGCAGTAGGCCATGAAGCGGGTGTCTTCGATCAGGCCGGCGGCGCCGCGCATCAGGTGCAGGGTATTGATCGGGAAGTGGGGGTTGAAATTGAACTCCGTGCCGTGACGCGCCGCCCAGCGGCGGAAGTCGGCGCTCGTCCACCGTCCCTTAGCCGGGATGGTGGCCGGCGAGGCGTTGCCTGTGGCCTTGAAGATCCCGCCCAGCAAGATGGGGACATAGTCGATCCGGGCGCCCGTGCGGGCCACCAGATCCGGCAGGCGCCTGTAGGCGAGGTAGCTGGCCGGACTGCCGAAGTCGAACAGGAACTCGAGCGTCTTGGTCATGGTCACCAGGCCTCCATATAGGGCCGCAGATCGAACTCGTGGGTCCAGGCGTCGCGCGGCTGGACGTGCAGGGCCCAATAGGCGTCTGCGATGTGCTCGGGATTGAGGATCCCGTCCTGCGCCTTGAGGGCATGGCGCGCCGGGAAGTTCTCGGCGATCCAGGCGGTGTCGATGGCCCCGTCGATGATGGTGTGGGCCACGTGTACGCCCTTGGGCCCGAGTTCGCGGCCCATGCTCTGGGCGACGGCTCTGAGGCCCGCCTTGGCGGAAGCGAAGGCCGCGAAGCCCACGCCGCCGCGCAGGCTGGCGGTGGCGCCGGTGAAGATGATCGTGCCCCGGCCCCGCGGAGTCATGACCTTTGCAGCCTCCCGGCCAGCCAGGAAACCGGAGAAGCAGGCCATCTCCCAGACCTTGGTGAAGACGCGGCTCGTGGTCTCGACGATCGGAAATCGGACGTTCGCGCCGATATTGAAGACGCAGACCTCCACGGGGCCGATCTCGGCTTCGACCCTCTCGAACAGGGCGACCATCTGGTCCTCCTGCCGGGCGTCGGCGCCGAAGGGGTGCGCCTCGCCGCCGGCCTCGCGGATAGCCGCGGCGAGGGGTTCGAGCTGGTCGGCCTGGCGGCGGACGATGACCGCGGCATAGCCCTCGCGGGCGAAACGTCTGGCGATCGCGCCGCCCAGGGCGTCGCCGGCCCCGATGACGATGATCGCTTTGTCGGCCATAGGGCTATTAGATGACGGTCATCATATTCCCGCAAGCCTCATCCCGGCGCAGGTGGCCGCCAGTTAAGCTCAATGGTCACACCGTTGAGTTCCGTGACGAACATCTGGCGGATCCCGCCGTCGGGCGCCGCGGCAGGCTCATAGGCGATACCGGCGACGTCCAACCGGCGCTGGGCGTCCTCATAGTCGTCGATGGCGAAGGCGAAATGGTCGAGCGCCGACCCGCGGGAGGGCAGCGACGGCTTTGCGACCTCCACCAGGTGCACCACGTCCTTGTCGCCCGCATAGAGCCAGGTCCCGCCGAACGGAAAGTCCGGCCGCCAGCCCACGGTGAGCCCCAGCACCTCGGTGAAAAAGGCCTGGGTCCTGGCCAGTTCGGTGGTGCGGATGTTGATGTGGTCGAGGTCGAGGATCGCCATGCAGGTCCCTTTCGGAGCCGGCAGTATCGCGCACGAAAAGCCCCGCAGTCACCTACGGGGCTTTCCGATTTCAAGCCGGGGTGGAGAGGCGCTAGGCGGCCCCGCCCTTGTCGCGGCGTTCGGCGTAGATGATCAGCGGCTGGGCGCGGCCCTCGACTACCTCGGCGTTGACCACAACCTCTTCGACGCCGTCGTAGGTCGGCAACTCGTACATGGTGTCGAGCAGGATCGCCTCGAGGATCGAACGCAGGCCTCGTGCGCCGGTTTTGCGCGTGATCGCCTTGCGCGCCACCGCGTTCAGCGCGTCATCGGTGAAGGTGAGGCCCACGTTCTCCATGTCGAACAGGCGGACATACTGCTTCACGAAGGCGTTCTTCGGTTCGGTGAGGATCTTGACGAGCGCCTTCTCGTCGAGGTCGTCCAGGGTCGCGATCACCGGCAGACGGCCGACGAATTCCGGGATCAGGCCGAAACGCAGCAGGTCGTCCGGCTCCACCTGGCGGAAGATCTCGCCGGTGCGGCGGTCGTCGGGATCGGACACCTTGGCGCCGAAGCCGATGGAGGCGCCCTGGCCGCGCGCGGAGATGATCTTCTCCAGGCCCGCGAAGGCGCCGCCGCAGATGAACAGGATGTTGGTGGTGTCGACCTGCAGGAACTCCTGCTGCGGATGCTTGCGCCCGCCCTG
>PLEH01000245.1 GCA_003136395.1 Phenylobacterium sp. | reverse complement strand
CTTTTCGGGGCAGACACTAAGGCTTCAGATGCACCCCGTAGGGGGAGCTGTCAGCGAAGACTGACTGAGGGCGTTTCCTCTCCGACGTTCGGGATGTCGTCAGCCGCTGGCTCGACGGCTGAAACCCCTCCGACGCTTTGCGCCACCTCCCCCTGCTGGGAGGAACTAGGCCGCCCGCAGCAGCTCGGCGTCGACCATCCGCTGGATCGCCACGTAGTCGGTCTTGCCGGTGCCGAGGACCGGAATCTCCGGGACGCGGATGATCTTGCGGGGCACGGCGATCTCCGGCACCTGGATGGACTGGGCGTGGGCGATCAGGGCGGTGGCGTCGGCGTCCTGGCGGTCGGTGACCAGGATCAGCCGCTCGCCCTTCTTGGGGTCGGGGAGCGCGATCACCGCGTGGCGGCCCTCCGGCCAGACGGCGCAGGCCAGGTCCTCGGCGGCGGTCAGCGAGACCATTTCGCCGCCCACCTTGGCGAAGCGCTTCACCCGACCCTTGATCTTCACCCAGCCGTCGTCGGTGATCGAGACCACGTCGCCGGTGTCGTGCCAGCCGTCCGGCGGCGGCTCCACGCCGCCGCCGGCGGTCAGGTAGCCGGACATGACGTTCGGTCCGCGGACATAGAGCCTGCCGCCGCCCGAGATGCCTTCCACCGGCTCCAGCCGCGTCTCCATCCCGGGCAGCAGGCCGCCGACCGTGCCCCGACGGTTGTCGGTCGGCTTGTTCACCGCGATCACCGGCGAGGCCTCGGTGGCGCCATAGCCCTCCAGCACCGGCACGCCGCCGAACCGTTCGGCGATCAGGTTGTGGGTCTCCTCGCGCACCCTCTCCGCGCCGCAGACGATGAACTTCAGCCCCGAAAGTTCGTCGGGCTCGGCGGAGCGGGCGTACTGGTTCACGAAGGTGTCGGTGGCGAACAGGACCGAGGCCCCCGTGTCCTTGATCAGCGGCGGGATCTGCTTGATGTGCAGCGGCGAGGGGTACTGGAACGCCTTTATCCCGCACAGGATCGGCAGCAAGGCCCCGCCGGTCAGGCCGAAACAATGGAAGGTCGGCAGGGGGTTGAACATCACCCAGTCGGGATCGAGCGGGATATGCGCCGCGATCTGCTGGACGTTGGCGATCAGGTTCTGCTGGCTCAGCACCACGCCCTTGGGCGCGCCGAAGCTGCCGGAGGTGAAGAGGATCACGCCGGGGTCGCTGGGCTTGCTGGGCGCCCGGAACTGTTTGGGGAAAGCGCCGGCGGCGGCGGCGAACAGCTTGTCGGAGAGGCCAACGGTCTTCCGCACGTCTTCCAGGTAGGTGACGGTCGTCAGCGTCTCCAGCGCGTCGACGAGGTCGTGCAGCTTGCCCTGCTCGACGAACCGGTGGGAGGTCAGCACCCGCTTGACCCCCGCCAGTTCGCAGGCGGCCTTCAGGTTGCGGATGCCGGCGGTGAAGTTGAGCATGGCCGGCACACGGCCGAATGCGTGCAGAGCGAAGAAGGTGACCACGGCCGCGGAGCTGGCCGGCAACATTATGCCCACCCGCTCGCCCGGCCTGGTGAAGCCGGCGATCTTGCGGCCCAGGGCGAATGCGGCGCGGATCAGGTCGGTGTAGCTCAGGGGGCTGCGTTCCTGGTCCTCCAGGATCGGCTTCTTGGCGCCATAGGTCTGGCGGGCGTCCGCCAGGGCGTCGAACAGGGTCGTCTTCGCCCGCTTGGCGTCAAAAGAAGCCGACAATCCCACCACCTCCCAACGTTATCGTTGGGGCAAGCCTATCGGCTGGCTGGACGGATGCAAAGATTGGTTACGTCGGGTGATCTCCGGCCTTCGGGCTGGGGGCGTGATCGCTCAGCCCAGCGCGTAGATCACGCAGGCCTTCGCCTCCATACGCTCCATCGGGGGCTGGACGGGCAACTGCAGGTCCTCCGGCTTCAGCCCGGCGGCCTGGGCGCGCTTCTGGGCGGTGACCACCATCTCGTTGATCTCGCGCATGGGCGCGCGCGCCATTTGCGGCGCAGCGACCGGCAGCGGCGTCGTCGGATCGTCCTCCCGCGCCGCAGGCGCCAGCAGGACGTCGGTCTCGCAGGCCGGCGCCGTAGGGTCGATCAGCCGCACCGCACCCACATGGGTTCCCGCAGCGACCGCGGCCAGGTCCGCGCGGCGTCTGGCGTCCTCGATGGCCGCCTTGAACATCTGGGTGCGGACCTCGTCGGTGGGCTCCAGCCGGAAGCTGGCGCGCTGGCTGGACGAGGGTTTGGCGGACATCAGCACCGCATAGATCGGCTCGGCCAGACGTACGTCGCGGATCTCCACCCCCACCTGCACGGAGACCTGATAGCGGTCGATCTTGTCGGCGCGGGCGTTGTCGATCATCGCCCCGTTCTTGTCGCGATACTGCTCGTAGAGGGGCGTGATGTTGAAGCTGGTGCTCACGCGGACCTTGTCGGCGCCATAGGCGTCCAGGGCCCCGCTGATCGCTTTCACCTTTTGGGCGGCGGCCTTGGTGGCGCTGGCGACGTCGCGGTCCACGGCTTCGAAGGTGGCCGAGAGGTTGGCGCGGTTGGCCTGCACCTCGGTCGTGACATAGCCCAGGGACGGCATGACCGGCTTGTCGATCCACCAGGGCGCGGGGTCGAAATTGTGCGGGACGGGCTGGGGCAGGACGATCGCGGCGGCGGGCGGGGCCGCGGGTCCGGCGGCGAAGGCCGGCGCGGCGAGCGCCGTGACAAGGCTGGCGGTGAGGATCAGGCGCATGGACGCGCTCCATCTACGGACTCGTTCGGTCCAATTGCTCCTACGGACCGGGACGAGCGTCGGGGTTAACCGTGGCGCACGCAATCGCGGCTTGATCCGGAGCCCCTGACCGCCGATCTAGGGGCCATGGCCGTGGTCATCGACAATCTGAAGGGCGCGATCCGCCCGCGTCATCCGGAAAAGCAGGCGAACCCGGAGACGCCGCTGCTGCGTAAGCCTGAGTGGCTGCGGGTCCGTGCGCCGGGGTCGGCGGGCTACAACGCCACCCGCGACATCGTGAAGGCCCACGGACTGGTCACCGTCTGCGAGGAGGCGGCCTGCCCCAATATCGGGGAATGCTGGTCCAAGAGCCACGCCACCATGATGATCATGGGCGAGGTCTGCACGCGGGCCTGCGCCTTCTGCAACGTCGCTACCGGCAAGCCCAAGGCGCTCGATCCCACGGAACCCGCCCGCGTCGGCGACGCCGTGGCCAAGATGGGCCTGAAGCACGTGGTCATCACCTCGGTGGACCGCGACGACCTTGCCGACGGCGGGGCAGGGCACTTCGCCGCCGTGGTCCGCGCCATCCGCTCGGCCGCGCCCGGCACGACCATCGAGATCCTGACACCGGACTTCCTGAGGAAGCCCGTCGAGGCCGCCTTCGAAGTGATCGACGCCAAGCCCGACGTCTTCAACCACAACCTGGAGACCGTGCCGCGGCTCTACCTCTCCATCCGCCCGGGCGCGCGCTACTACCATTCCCTGCGCCTGCTGGAGCGGGTGAAGGAGCGCGACCCCACCCAGTTCACCAAGTCCGGAGTCATGGTGGGGCTTGGCGAGACCAAGGAGGAGGTCATGCAGGTGATGGACGACATGCGCTCGGCCGGCGTCGACTTCATCACCATCGGCCAGTACCTCCAGCCCACCCGCAAACACGCCCCCATCGACCGTTTCGTCCATCCCGACGAATTCCGCGCCTACGAGGAAATCGCCCGCGCCAAGGGCTTCCTGATGGTGGCGGCCAGTCCGCTCACGCGCTCGTCGCACCACGCCGGCGAGGATTTCGCCCGCCTGCAGGCCGCCCGCACCGCCCGGGACGCGGCGGCCTGAGCCGCCGGAACGCCTGAGGGGTTCGCTTGCAGCACCACGTCTCCAGACGCCTGCCCTATACGCCCGACCAGCTCTTCGCCCTGGTCGGTGACGTCATGACCTACCCTGACTTCGTGCCCTGGATCACCAGCATGCGCATCTGGAACGCGCGCGCGCTCGGCGAGGGCGTGGAGACCGTGGACGCCGAGGCCGGCATCGGCTTTTCGTTCCTCAAGGAGCGGTTCTCGTCGCGGGTGCGGCGCGACACGCGCGCGCGCCGGATCGACGTCGCTCTGCTCTCGGGCCCCTTCAAGCGCCTCGCCAACCGCTGGGAGTTCTTCGAGGCCGAGGACGGCGGGACCCGCGTGGAGTTCGACATCGACTTCCAGTTCAAGTCACGTCTGCTGGAAGCCCTGCTCACCGCCAACTTCGCCCACGCGGTCGACCGCCTGATGACCTGTTTCGAAGACCGGGCGAGGGCGCTCTATGGCGCGCGCGGCGCCTGACGCACCGCACACGCGAATCGTGGTGGACGCGATCTTCACCCTGCTTGTTAGCGGCTCTGCAACTCGCCAGGGCTCAGACTTCGCACTCGATCTCTTGGTCGCGAAGGAAAGCCTAGCTGATGTTCTGGAAGGTCTACGCGGTCTTCTATCTGGTTCTGATCGTCCTGGGCCTGCCCCCGGCGCTGAACCGGCTGCCGCATATCCCACCGATCGATCTGGTCGATATGGTGGTCTTTACGCCATTGGCGCTTGCGGGCCTCTGGTCTGTGGCCTTCCGCCATATCAGCCTGCCCACCAACAGCTGGAAGGTCCTGCTGTTCGTCTCGGTGTTCTGGCGCGCCATCGCGGTCGGCAACGCCATCCTGTTCGGCGACATCGTTCCGAAGCTGCAGACGGGCCTCGCCGCCTACGCCTCCAGGATGGATCCGGTCTATGCCCCGTTCATGCTTTATGGCGGCCTGGTCGTGGCGTTCCTGGCCGGCACCTTCCTGACCCTGCCGCCGCTCATCGCCCTCTACCGCAACGCCTATGGCAATGAGAGCCTTCTGCGGCTCATGTATTCGCCGATGCGGTCACGTCAGACGGTCGCGTAGCATCTGCAAGGCCGATTGCACGGCCGCCAGCTGAATGCCCTCGCGGTCCTCGAGTTCGAAGTATTCCTGGCGGTGCATCAGGCCATGATTGGTCCGCGCGGTGGCGATATGGACGGTGCCCACAGGCTTCATTGGCGTCCCGCCGCCAGGGCCCGCGACGCCGGTGATCGCCACGGAAATGTGGGCGTTGGAGTTTTCCAGCGCGCCTTCGGCCATCATCCGGGCGACCGGCTCGGAGACCGCGCCCAGGTCGGCGATCAGGTCGCCGGGAATCCCCAGCAGCTCCTGCTTGGCGCGATTGGAATAGGTGACGTAGCCGCGCTCGAAGACGTCGGAGGCCCCAGACACCATGCAGATTGCGCCGGCCACCAGCCCGCCGGTGCAGCTCTCCGCCGTGACGATCCGCAGCGACCGCTCCCGGGCCTCATCGACAAGCAGGCGGGCCAGGGTCACGATCTCAAGCGAAAACATCTCAAGGCCTCTTAACGGCTCATAAGGTCCGGCGACCAGAGCATCGGACACCCTGCTCATTCAAGGCGATTCGCGCTCCCCATTCTTCGCGCCCAGGTCCCCAGCCATGACGACCCTCGCTCCCTCAGCCACCCGACCCTTCCAGGCGCCCGACGCGCTGTTCGCGGTGACGGTCTTCGCCAGCGCCGCGCTGGTGTTCCTCGTGGAGCCGATGGTGGCCAAACTGGTGCTGCCCAGGCTCGGCGGCAGTCCGTCGGTGTGGAACACCAGCCTGGCCTTCTTCCAGGCGGCCCTCCTGGCCGGCTACGGCTACGCCCATCTCCTGCAGCGGCTGCGTTCCCTGCGCGCCCAGGCGCTCGCGCACGGGGCGGCCCTGCTGTTGGCGGCCATCGCCCTGCCGCTCAGGATCAACGAGCTGATTGGGCCGCCGTCGTCCAATCACCCGACGCTGTGGCTGTTGGGCGTGCTGGCCGTCTCGATAGGGGCGCCTTTCGCCGTGCTCTCGGCCACCGCGCCTCTGGTTCAAGCCTGGCATGCGCGCGCCTTCGGGGAAGAGGAGGGGAAGGAACCCTATGTCCTCTACGCCGCCAGCAACCTCGGGAGCCTCCTGGCGCTGCTCGCCTATCCCCTGATTGTCGAGCCGGGGCTGACGCTCCACGACCAGCGCATTGGCTGGAGCGGCGGGTATCTCGCCTTCGGCGTCCTGATGGCGGTCCTGGCCTTCGCCGTGATCCGCACCGCAGGGGTCGGTGACGTCAGCGCGCCGGTCCGCCAGGCCCCGTCCGACTCGGCGCCGATCCGCTGGCGCGAACGGCTGACCTGGGTGGTGCTGGCGGCCATTCCCTCCAGCCTCATGCTGGGAGTCACCACCTACATCACCACCGATATCGCCTCGGCGCCGTTCCTATGGGTCGTGCCGCTGGCGCTCTATCTCCTGACCTTCATCATCGCTTTCCAGGCCAAGCCGGCGATCCCACGCGACGTGACCCTGCTGCTGCAGGCCGCGGCGGTCGCGGCCTGCGCGGCCCTGCTGCCCTTCGGGGCGAACAGCCTGGCGCTGGTGATGCCGCTCCACCTGGCGGCCTTCTTCCTGACCGCGCTCATGTGCCACCAGGCGCTGGTGGCGCGGCGGCCAGATCCGGCGCACCTGACCGAGTTCTATTTCTGGATGTCGTTCGGCGGGGTGGTCGGCGGGTCGTTCAACGCCTTCCTCGCCCCGGTGATCTTCGACAACGTCTGGGAATACCCGTTGGTCCTGGCGCTCTCCTGCCTGGTGAGGCCCTGGGGAAACTGGAAGCTCGAGCCGTTCACCTGGGCCATGCTGATCGTTGGGATCGCCGGAGGCGTCGCAACCCCGATCCTCAACAACTTCGTCCAGCCGCACATCCTGTCTAAGTCGATCGTCGGCGGCTTCACCCAGGTCGACGCCTTCTCGCTGCTGGTGCGGGCCTGCCTGGGCGCCGGCATCATTTCCGCGTTCCTGATCCGCGGCCGCGCGGTGCTGTATTTCGCGGTCATCGCGGCCCTCTCGGTCGGCGCCCAGGCCGCCGCCGACCAGACCAATATCAAGCAGAGTTGGCGCAGCTTTTTCGGCGTGCTGCGGCAATCAGCGGGGGATGTCCCGGCGATTGGCGGCCCGATCCGCATGCTTTCGCACGGCACCACCCTGCACGGCGCCCAGGCGGTGGACCCCCGCTGGCGCTGCAACCCGCTGGTCTATTACGCCACCACCACGCCTATCGGGCAGGTGTTCCTGGCTCAGCAGCGCGAGAAACCGGCCATGCGGATCGGGGCGGTGGGTCTCGGCACCGGTTCAGTCGCGGCCTATGTGCGGGCCCACGACCAGCTGACCTTCTTCGAGATCGATCCCCTGGTGATCCGGATCTCCAGCGATCCGGCGCATTTCAGCTACACGACGCTGTGCGCCAAGGGGCCGGTGAACTACGTGCTGGGCGATGCGCGGCTGACGCTCGCTGAGCAGCCGAAGGATATCTACGACGTCCTGCTGATCGACGCCTTCTCATCCGACGCCGTGCCGACCCACCTGCTGACGGTGCAGGCGGTGAGGGGGTACCTCACCCACATCAAGCCCGACGGGGTGCTGATCCTGCACCTCTCCAACCGCAACCTGGACCTCAACGGACCGGCGCAGGCGGTGGCCAAGGCGGCCGGCGGCGTGGCGCTCATCCAGCACTACCGTCCCGACCGGAACGCCGACCGGGCCGGTTGGCCGTCAGCCGAGGACGCGGTGATTGTCGCCCGCTCGCCCGCGGGTCTCGCGCGTTTCGCCAACGACAAGCGCTGGCAGCCGACCCAGCCGGACAAGGTCCGCCCCTGGACGGACGACTACACAAACCTCTTCGGTGCGCTCTGGCGCAGGCTCAAGCAGAAGATCGACCCGCACGGGGAGGGTTAGGGAACTAGGCCGGCATCTCCACCGAGACGACGGCCTGGGCCATCAGGCCTTCCTCGCGGCCGGTGAAACCCATGCCTTCGGTCGTCGTGGCCTTGACGCTGACCTGGTCGACGCGAAGTCCCAGCAGTTCGGCGATGCGGGCGCGCATGGCGTCGCGATGCGGGCCGATCTTGGGCCGCTCGCAGATCAGGGTCAGGTCCGCGTGGACGATCTGGCCGCCCTTGGCCCTCGCCAAGTTCACCGCATGCAGCAGGAAGCGGTCGGACGAAACGCCCCGCCATTCGGCTGCGGTGGGCGGGAAATGCTGGCCGATGTCGCCCTCGGCGATAGCGCCCAGCAGGGCGTCGGTGAGGGCGTGCAGGCCCGCGTCGGCGTCGGAATGGCCGATCAGGCCCCGGTCATGGGCGATTTTCACACCGCCCAGCGTCACCGCGTCGCCCGGTCCGAAGCGGTGGGCGTCGACGCCCAGGCCGGTGCGAACGATCCGCTGCGCGCCCGCCAACCGCTCGGCCATGGCGA
Organism: Phenylobacterium sp.; assembly: GCA_003136395.1. Taxonomy (GTDB): domain Bacteria; phylum Pseudomonadota; class Alphaproteobacteria; order Caulobacterales; family Caulobacteraceae; genus Phenylobacterium. Next base: position 22,118 of record PLEH01000245.1, on the reverse strand, counting down.
AATCCTCCGGGTAGGTGAGCTTCATGAGCATGGGGTCGCCCGGCGACAGGGCCACCCGGCCGCCGGCGCGCTCCACGACCGAGGCGTCGTCGGTGGGCTCCTCGCTCGCGGGCCAGGCTTTGTAGGCGGAGACCAGGGTCTCCAGCCGGAAAGCCTGCGGCGTCTGGGCGCGAGAGAGCCCCTCGCGGCTCACCGTCGCGGCGATCAGGCCTTCGCCGCGCTTAAGGGTGTCGGGGACGGGCAGGGCGGGAACCGCGCCATCGGCCTGCGCCAGGGCCGCCAGCAGACGCTCCACATGGGCGCGGGTCACGAACGGCCGGGCCGCATCATGCACCAGGACCGCCTGGGCGCCGCCGCAGGATAGCGCCGCGAGACCGGCCTGCACCGACAGGGCTCGCGTCTCGCCGCCGGCCACCGCGCGCCAGCCTAAGAGACCTGCAAGGGCTTCGTCCGCCGCCGCCAGCCGGTCTCCGGCCACCACGACGACGACCTCCTCGGCCCCCGCCGCCAACAAGCCCTCTACCGACCATCGGACAACAGGCCGGCCGGCCAGCAGGCGCCAGGCCTTGGGGTCGCCCGGCCCCGCGCGCAGGCCAACGCCGGCGGCCACCACCACAGCGGAGAAGCTCATGGGCGTGTGTTGAGGGACACGGTCGCGCTTGTCCAGATCGCACGGGGTTTACTGCACTGCACAAGTTGCCTAAAAAGACGGCTATGGGGATGATTAGAAAATGAGCAGTTCGCTCAACTTAGGTGATGTCGAGGTTGGCGGCCGGGTGTGGATCGCGCCGATGACGGGGGTTTCGGACCTGCCGTTCCGGCGCGCCGCGAGCCGGCTGGGCGCGCCTTACGTGGCCACCGAAATGGTCGCCTGCGCCGAGTTCGCGAGGGGTCGGCCCGACGTCGTGCGCCGCGCGGCGGTGGGCGAGGGGCTGCCGCTGATGGTGGTCCAACTGGTCGGCCGCGATCCTGGACATATGGCGCAGGGCGCCCGCCTGGCCCAGGCCGCCGGCGCCCAGATCATCGACCTCAACTTCGGTTGCCCCGCCCGCGAGGTGACCGGCGGGCACGGCGGCTCGGCCCTGATGCGCGAGCCGGATCTCTGCGAGCGGCTGATCGCCTCGGCGATCGCCGCGGTCGATGTGCCGGTCACCGTCAAGATGCGTCTGGGCTGGGACGACGCCTCGCGCAACGCGCCGGCCATCGCCGCCGCCGCCGAGGCCCTGGGCGCAGCCGCGATCACCGTCCACGGCCGCACGCGCTGCCAATTCTACAAGGGCGCCGCCGATTGGGCAGCCGTGGCCGAGGTGAAGGCCGCCGTCTCGGTCCCGGTAATCGTCAACGGCGACATTGTCGACGGCGCGACGGCGCGCGCGGCGCTCGCGGCCTCCGGCGCCGATGCGGTGATGGTCGGCCGCGGCGTCTATGGCCGGCCCTGGATCGCCATGCAGATCGAGGCGGAGCTCGCGGGGAGGGCGTTCGAGGCCCCCAGCGCCGACGTGCGCCTGGCCATCGCCCTCGACCACTTCAACGCGTCCCTCAGCTTCTATGGCGACCGGCTGGGCCTGAAAATCTTCCGCAAGCACCTGGCGGCCTACGTCGAGCAGGCGCCATGGCCCGCCAGCGCCGAGGACCGCCGCCAGGCCCGCGGCCGGCTCTGCCGCCTGGAGGCTCCCGCCGACGTCGAGCGGGGACTCACCGCACTCTGGACCGACCCCGAACGGCGGCTCGCCGCATGACCTGGCGCACCCTTCCGCAATCCCTGGGCATCGATGTCCTGGCGCTGAAGGCCGCGGCCTTCGAGCTCAGCCCCGACCCGGCCATGGTGGTCGACAACACCGGCGCCCTGGTGGCGGTCAACGAGGCCGCCGAGGCCCTGTTCGGCCAGGGCCTGGGTCTCCTGGCCCGCGGCCGGTTCAGCGCCGCCCTGCCACCGGGATCGGCGCTCGTCTCGCTGCTCAACCGCGCCGTCGAGGAAGACGCCAAGGTCCGCGAACGCGGCGTGCAGATCAGCCTCTTTGGCCTGGCGCCCTTCGAGGCTGACGGGGCCGCGGCGCCCCTGGGCGACGGCTCGGTGCTGCTGACCCTGACGGTCAAGGCCGGCCTGGGGGTCGAGCGCGGCGGGGCCGAGGCGGCCGGCGGCCTGCGCTCCATCGTGGGGCTGGGGCGGATGCTGGCCCATGAGATCAAGAACCCGCTGGCCGGCATCCGCGGCGCGGCGCAACTCCTGAAGTCCGGGGCCAAGGCCGACGACGCCCCGCTGGCTCAGCTGATCGTCGACGAGACCGACCGGGTCCGCCGCCTGGTCGACCGCATGGAGGCCTTCTCCGACGACGCCCTGCCGTCGCTGTCGCCGCTGAACATCCACCAGGTGCTCGACAGGGTCCGCGCGCTGGCCGCCAACGGCGTGGCCGACGGCCTGACGCTGCGCGAGCAGTACGATCCGTCCCTGCCGCCGGTGCTGGGCGACGAGGATCAGCTGATCCAGATCTTCCTCAACCTGGTGAAGAACGCCGCCGAGGCCGCCCACTCCCGCGGCGACGGGCGCGGGACGGTCGGCATCTACACCGCCTATCGCCACGGGGTCCGCGTCCGCGCCGCCAAGGGCCAGACCTTGCGGGGAGCCCCGCTGGAGGTCCGGGTGATGGACAACGGCCCGGGCGTCCCGGCCCACCTGCGCGAGCACCTCTTCCAGCCCTTCGTCACCACCAAGGCCAATGGCGCGGGTCTCGGCCTGGCGCTGGTCTCCAAGCTGGTCGCCGCGCACGGCGGCCTGCTCGATTTCGAATCCGAACCCGGCCGGACGGTGTTCCGGGTGCTGCTGCCTATCGCTTCCGAAGAGGACGTCCCGGCATGAACGCCGCCAGCAAGAAGATCCTGATCGCCGACGACGACGCCTCGATCCGCCTGGTGCTCTCCCAGGCCTTCACCCGCTTGGGCTATCAGGTCCGCGCCACCGGCAACGCCGCGACGCTTCTGAAGTGGGTTTCCGACGGGGAGGGCGACCTGATCATCACCGACGTGGTGATGCCCGACGAGAACGTCTTCGATGTGCTGCCGCGCATCCGCAAGGAGCGCCCGAAGCTGCCGGTCATCGTGATGAGCGCGCAGAACAACCTGATCACCGCGGTCAATGCCGCGGAGATGGGCGCCTTCGACTATATTCCGAAGCCCTTCGACCTGGACGACATGACCTCCGCGGCGCGCCGCGCCCTGTCGCGCCCGGCCGACCCCGAGGCCGCCCGCGCCCAGGCCCGCGCCGTGCGCGACGACCGCCTGCCGCTGATCGGCCGCTCGGGCCCGATGCAGGAAGTCTACCGCACCATCGCCAGGCTGGTGGGCGCCGACCTCACCGTCCTGCTCTCGGGCGAGAGTGGCACCGGCAAGGAGCTGGTGGCGCGCGCGCTGCACGACATGGGCCGCCGACGCGACGGCAAGTTCGTGACCATCAACCTGGCCGCCGTGCCGCGCGAACGGGTGGAGACCGAGCTCTTCGGCAAGGAAGACGGCGACTGCGGCAAGCTGATCGACGCCGACGGCGGGACGCTGTTCCTCGACGAGATCGGCGACATGCCGCTCGACGCCCAGACCCGCCTCCTGCGGGTGATCGACGGCTCCGAGCCCGCACTCAATCCCAAGACCAGCCGCCGCCCCAACGTCCGTATTATCGCAGCGACGAACCGCGATCTGCGCGGCCTGATCCAGCAGGGGCTGTTCCGCGAGGACCTGTTCTTCCGCCTCAACGTCGCGCCGCTGCGCCTGCCGCCCCTGCGCGACCGGGTCGACGACATCCCGGACCTGGCGCGCGCCTTCCTGCTGCGCGCCAACCGCGAAGGGCTGCCTTCGAAGACCATTGATGCAGCCGCGTTGGACCGGCTGAAGCAGCATCCATGGCCGGGCAACGTCCGGGAGCTGGAGAACCTGGTCCGTCGGATCTGCGCGCTCTATGGCGAAGACCTGATCACCGCCCGGATCGTCGAGCGCGAACTCGCCGATCAGCAGCCGGTGCCCCGGGGTGGGGAGGGGCCCGCCACGCTCGCCCAGCTGGTCGAGCGCAAGCTCTCCAGCTACTTCGCCGACCAGCCGGACGGCCTGCCGCCAGCCGGCCTTTATGATCGGGTGCTGGAGGAGGTCGAGCGGCCGCTGATCCAGCTCACGCTTTCGGCCACCCGGGGGAACCAGGTCCGCGCCGCCGAGATCCTGGGGCTCAACCGCAACACCCTGCGCAAGAAGATTTCCGACCTGGGCGTCGAGATGCAGCGGGGCCGCCGCTAGGCCCCGACGATCCATGCTGACGCTTCCTTGCAACAAGACTGTTGAGTTTGGGGCACAGTCGCTTAGGCTCCCCCGCAATGGCCTTGGATGTTCGACAGTGGCTCGCCGGCGCCGGTGACTGGCGCGTTTGGCGGGTGATGCAGTCCCGCGGCGTGCTGGGCGTGGGCTACGGCCTGGCCGCAGCCTTGACGGCGCTCGCCATCCTCTTGGCCGCATCGCCGCCCTCGACAGGCTCCCTGGGTCCGGCCAGCCAGCTGATTCTCACGGTCCTGGGCTTCAATCTCATCCTGATCCTGGCCCTGACCCTGGTGGTCTTTGTTCGCTTCGGCGCCTTACTGGAGGCGCGCGACCGCGACCCTGGGGCGCGGCTGCAGCTGAGATTCGTCACCCTGTTCGCCCTGGCGGCGGTCGCGCCAGCCGTGGTGGTGGCCCTGTTCTACGGCGTCCTGGTCAATCGGGGCGTCGAGAACTGGTTCAGCCAGCGCGTGCAGACGGTCGTGGAGAACTCCGCCACGGTCGCGCGGTCCTACGTGGATGAGCAGAGCCACTACATGCAGGACCACGTCGCAGTCATGGCCGGTGACCTGAACCGGGCGGCGCCGGCGTTGCAGGCCAGCCCGATCACCTTCAACCAGTTCCTCGCCGCTCTAGCCGAGCGCCACGGGTTCCTCGCCGCCTATCTGGTCGATCGCGACGGGCGCGTCCTGGCCCGGGCGGAGGCCCGGGACGCGCCGCCCCTGATGCTGCTTCCGGCCTCCAGCGTGGTCGCGGCGGACGAGGGCGCCACGATCTGGGTCTGTAACGTCAAATGCGGCGACGCCATGCGGGCGCTGTATCGCCTGCGCAGTTATCCGGACGCCTATCTCTATGTCGTCCGGCCTGTAGAGAAGGGCATCGTGGGGCACTTGGTGGAGGCCGAGGCGAGCCTGGTGGCCTATCGCGACGCCGCCCAGAACCGCCGTAAGATCCAGACAATCTTTATCCTCAGCTACGCCGAGACCGCGCTTCTGGTCCTGGTGGGCGCAGTGTGGCTCGGCCTGGGGGCAGCCACCGCCATTTCCGGCCCAGTCGCCCGCCTTGTGCAGGCCGCAGGCAAGGTGGCGGGCGGCGACCTCACGGCGCGGGTAGATGCTGACAACGATCCTGAGGAGATCGCCGTCTTGTCGCGGGCTTTCAATAGTATGACGCACGATCTTCAGGCGCAGCAGGAAGCTATCCGCACGGCCCACGAGGAGGCGGAACGGCGACGGCAGTTCATCGAGACCGTGCTGGCCGAGGTGAGCGCCGGGGTCATCGGCCTTGACGCCAAGGGCCGGATCTCCGCCGCCAACCGGCAGGCGCAGCTGCTGCTGGGCCTGACCAGCAATCCCGGGCGAGGCCACAAGCTCTCCGACGTCGCCCCGGAGATCGCCGCCGTGGCGGCCCAGGCGGGCCGCGGAGAAGCCGAGGAGGAGGTCGATCTGGTGCGCGGCCGCGAGACGCGTCGCCTCCGGGTCCGCGCCAGCCGCATCGAGGACGGCCTGGTGCTGACCTTCGACGACATCACCCGCCTGGTGACCGCCCAGCGCAACGCCGCCTGGCGCGACGTGGCCCGCCGCATCGCCCACGAGATCAAGAACCCGCTGACNNCTGGAGACCTTCGACCGCTGCACCGACACCATCGTGCGCCAGGTCGACGCCATCCGCTCGATGGTCGACGAATTCTCGTCCTTCGCCCGGATGCCCGCGCCCAAGTTCGCCGACCAGGACGCCTCCGAACTGATCCGCGCCGCGGTCTTCGCCCAGCGGGTGGCCAGTCCCGACATCGACGTGGAACTGGTCGAGCCGATCCCCGAGGTGCACGTGCTCGCCGACGAGCGCATGCTGACCCAGGCGCTGACCAATATCCTGAAAAACGCCGCCGAGGCGGTGAGCGCGCGCCGGACCGCCAAGCCCCCTAAGTCCAAGGAAGGGGGCAGGATCCGCGCCCGCCTGGTCTCCGACGAGACCGGCGTCGGCTTCGAGGTCGAGGACAATGGGGTGGGCCTTCCCGCCAAGGACCGCGACCGGCTGACCGAACCCTATGTGACGACCCGCGAGAAGGGCACCGGCCTGGGCCTGGCGATCGTCAGACGCATTCTGGAAGACCACGGCGGCGAGCTGGAACTCTCCGACGCCCGCGAGGGCTCGGGCGCGCTCGTCATCATGCGTCTTCCGCCCACGGCGCGGGTCAAGCCCGCATCGAAATCTGCAACCGTGACGGCTTAGAGGACCAGGTGATGGCGTCAGACGTTCTGGTGGTCGATGACGAGGCTGACATTCGCGAGCTCGTCGCGGGAATACTCGCCGACGAAGGCTATGCCGTGCGTACGGCCAATGACTCGGAGTCGGCGCTGGCCGCCATCCGCGCGCGAAAACCCGCGCTGCTGATCCTCGACATCTGGATGGCGGGCGGCGGGATGGATGGGCTGGAGCTCCTGGACCTGGTCAAGGGCCTCGACGCCGACCTGCCGGTGATCATGATCTCCGGTCACGGCAACATTGAAACCGCCGTCGGCGCCATCAAGCGCGGCGCCTACGAATTCCTGGAGAAGCCGTTCAAGTCCGATCGGCTGCTGCTGGTGGTCGAGCGCGCGCTGGAGGCCGCCAACCTGCGCCGCGAGAACCGCCGCCTACGCACCCAGGCGATCACGCCGGAAGGCATGACCGGCAAGTCCATGGCCGCCCAGCAACTGCGCCAGATGATCGTCAAGCTGGCGACCGCCAACAGCCGCGTGCTGATTTCCGGGCCTCCGGGATCCGGCAAGGAGACCGTGGCCCGACTGATCCACGGCGCCTCGGCCCGTGCGCGCAACGAGTTCGTGCCGATCAGCGCCGCCGGCATGACGCCGGAGCGCATGGACGTCGAACTGTTCGGGCAGGAGGGCGACGATGGCCGCACCGCCAAGGTCGGCGTCTTCGAGCGCGCCCACGCCGGCACCCTCTATCTCGACGAAGTGGCCGACATGCCGCGCGAAACCCAGGGGCGCATCCTGCGGGTCCTGGTCGACCAGAGCTTCCGCCGCGTCGGCGGCGACAGTGACGTCCACGTCGACGTCCGAGTGGTCTCGTCGACCTCGCGCGACCTGCGCGAGGAGATCGCCGCCGGCCGGTTCCGCGAGGACCTGTTCCATCGTCTCAACGTGGTGCCGGTGAACGTTCCCGGCCTCTCCGAGCGGCGCGAGGACATCCCCGAACTGGTCGAATATTTCATCGAGCGGATCAGCGAGGCCACCGGCATGCCCCGGCGCAAGCTGGCCGACGATGCGCTCGCCACCCTGCAGGTCCGCCAATGGCCGGGGAACCTGCGCCAACTTCGCAACAACGTGGAGCGGATGCTGATCCTGGCGTCCGGCGCGCCGTCCGATCCGATCACCGCCAACATGCTGCCTGCCGAAGCCATGGTCACCGACCAGGCCACCAGTCTGGGGGCGGAGCGGATGATCGCGCTGCCGCTGCGCGAGGCACGCGAGGTGTTCGAGCGCGAATACCTCAACGCCCAGATGCTGCGCTTCTCCGGCAACATCTCGCGCACCGCGGCCTTCATCGGCATGGAGCGCTCGGCGCTGCATCGCAAGCTGAAGTCGCTGGGTTTGTCAGGAGCCCGCGCGCTCGAAGAAGACGCCGCCTGATGGGCCGCATCGCCTACGTTAACGGCCGGTTCGTCCCGCATGGGGAGGCCGTCGTCCACATCGAGGACCGCGGCTATCAACTGGCAGACGCGGTCTATGAGGTCTGGGCGCTCTTCGACGGCAAGCTGGCCGACCCGGAGGGCCACTTCGCGCGGCTCGAACGCAGCCTTGGCGAGCTGCGCATCGCCATGCCCATGACGCGGGCGGCGCTGACCCTGGTGCTGAAGGAGACCGTGCGCCGCAACCGCGTCCGTGAGGGCCTGCTCTACCTGCAGGTCAGCCGTGGCGTCGCCAAACGCGATCACGCCTTCCCCAATCCGCCGGTGCGCCCGGCCGTTGTGATGACCGTCAGCGCCGTCGACCGCGTGGCCTCCGAGGCCCGCGCGGCCAGGGGTGTCGGCGTCGTCACCACGCCCGAGAACCGCTGGGGCCGCTGCGATATCAAGACCGTGGGCCTGTTGCCCAATGCGCTGGCCAAGCAGAAGGCGCGCGAGGCCGGCGCCGTAGAGGCCTGGTTCGTGGACGAGCTGGGCTTCGTCACCGAGGGCGCGTCGTCCAACGCCTGGATCGTCGACGCCGAGGGACGGCTTCGGACCCGCGACACCAACGCCAACATCCTGCGCGGGGTCACCCGCAACAGCCTGCTGGACGTTATCCGCCGAGAAGGAATGGAGGTCGACGAGCGCCCGTTCACGCCGGCCGAGGCGGTCGCCGCGAAGGAGGCCTTCATCACCGGCGCCGGCACCCTGGTGCTGCCGGTGATCGCCGTGGACGGCAAGCCGGTGGGCGAGGGGAGGGCCGGACCGGTGGCGAAGAAGCTTCGGCGTCTCTATATCGAGCAGGCGAGGGCAACCGCCATCTGAACGGCGGTCTGCGATTGCGCCTGTCGCAAAACGCGTTTTAGCTAACTTTCGTGTGTGGGCGGTGCTTTGGCTGCCCGAAGAAAAAGAAGAGGCGCAAAGCCATGAGTGAGAAGAAACAGAACCTGCAGGACACGTTCCTGAACAGCGTGCGCAAGTCGAAGACGCCGCTCACCATCTTCCTGGTCAACGGGGTCAAGCTGCAGGGCGTGGTCAGCTGGTTCGACAACTTCTGCGTCCTGCTTCGCCGCGACGGGCAGTCTCAGCTCGTCTACAAGCACGCCATTTCCACCATCATGCCGGCGCAACCTGTGCAGCTCTATGAACCCGGCGAAGACGAGACCGATTGAGCTCTTCAAAACCCGTAGATCGTGAAGCGCCCGTCCAGGGCGCCATTGTCATCCACCCCGACCGGGACGGACGCATCTCCGCCCGGGCCGCGGACGCGCGCCTGGAGGAGGCCGTGGGCCTGGCGCAGGCGCTCGATCTGGAGGTCCGCGAGACCCTGATCGCCACCCTGCGCCGCCTGACGCCCGCCACGCTCTTCGGCAAGGGCAAGGTCGAAGAGATCGGCCACATGATCGAGCTGGCCGAGGCCGACGTGGCCGTGGTCGACGATGCGCTGACCCCCGTGCAACAGCGCAACCTCGAGAAGGCCTGGAACTGCAAGGTCATCGACCGCACCGGCCTGATCCTGGAGATCTTCGCCCGCCGCGCCCGGACCCGAGAGGGCCGGCTGCAGGTGGAGCTGGCGCGCCTTTCCTACGAGCGCTCGCGCCTCGTGCGCACCTGGACCCACCTAGAGCGCCAGCGCGGCGGCTTCGGGGTCATGGGCGGTCCCGGCGAAACCCAGATCGAGACCGACCGCCGGCTGATCGCCGACAAGATCCGCAAGCTCAAGGCCGAGCTGGAGGAGGTGCGGCGCACGCGGACCCTGCAGCGCTCGGCCCGCAAGCGGCACCCGTACCCAACGGTGGCGCTGGTCGGCTACACCAACGCCGGCAAGTCGACGCTCTTCAACCGCCTGACCAAGGCCGAGGTGGTGGCCGAGGACATGCTGTTCGCCACCCTCGATCCGACGCTTCGGATGCTGAAGCTGCCGGACGGGCGCCCGGCGATCATGTCCGACACCGTGGGCTTCATCTCCGACCTGCCGCACGAGCTGGTCGAGGCCTTCCGCGCCACCCTTGAGGAAGTCAAGGAGGCCGACGTCGTCCTGCACGTGCGCGACATCGCCAGCGCCGAGTCCAACGCCCAGGCCGGCGACGTACGCAAGGTGCTGGCCCGCCTCGGCGTTGACATGGACGAGCGCAGCATCCTGGAGGTCTGGAACAAGGCCGACCTGCTCTCCGCCGAAGACCTCGAGACGGTCCGGGGCGACGCCCGCCGCGCCCATCCCCCCGCGATCCCGGTCTCGGCGGTCACCGGCGAGGGCTGCGCAAACCTGCTCGACGCCATCGCCGGCCTCGTCGACGAGGCCCCGCCGGTGGACATCTTCACCCCGGTGGGCGAGGGGGCTGCGATCGCCTGGCTTTACCGCCACGGCCGCGTGCTGGAGCGCAACGAAGGCAAGGACGGCTCAGTGCGCCTCGCCGTTAGCTTGTCGCCCCAGGCGCTGGGCCAGTTCGAGCAGCAGTTTCCGGGGGCGGAAATCCGGGCGCACTAAGTTTTCGCCCGCTCCGCAGCCTTCGCCTCGTCCCAAAGCGCGTCCATCTCGGCGAGGTCCGACTGGTCCGGGGTGCGACCCCGCTCGGCGAGCACCTTCTCGATGTACTGGAAGCGGCGGACGAACTTGGCGTTGGTGAAGCGCAGGGAGTCTTCCGGATCGACCTCCAGGGTGCGCGCGAGGTTGGCCACCACGAACAGCACGTCGCCCATCTCCTGGCGGGCCTTTTCGAAGTCACCGGCGGCGATCTCGGCCTTCAGCTCGCCCAGCTCCTCGTCCAGCTTGTCGACCACGTGGCTGATGTCCGGCCAGACGAAGCCGACCTTCGCCGCACGTTTGGAAAGTTTCACGGCGCGGGTGAGGGCGGGCAGGCCCACCGGGATGTCGTCGAGCAGGCTGGTGGTCCGCCCCTGACCCTTGCTCTCCCGCTCCGCCGCCTTCAGGGCCTCCCAGCCCTCCTTCTGGTGGGCCAGCGACTCATAGGTTTCCTCGGCGAACACATGCGGATGCCGGCGGATCATCTTGTCGTTGATGGCCTGGGCCACGTCGTCAAAGGCGAACGCGCCCTGCTCCTCGGCCATGCGGGCGTGGAACACCACCTGCAGCAGGAGGTCGCCGAGTTCCTCCTTCAGGTCGGAGAGGTCGCCCCGCTCGATGGCGTCGGCGACTTCGTAGGCTTCTTCAACGGTGTAGGGCGCGACGGTGGCGAAGGTCTGCTCCTGGTCCCACGGGCACCCGTCGGCGGGATCGCGCAGCCGCGCCATGATCGCCAGCAGCCGGTCGATGGGCCGCAAGGTCTCGGGCGGGGCGGCTCTGGTCATGGGAGTCCTGGCGAAGGCGGCGCTCCGATCAGACCGCGCGCCGCCCCGCGAGGCAAGCCAGCTCAGCGGCTGGCGAGCGCCTGGCCGCGGGCGAGGTCATAGGCGAACCGGTCGAAGGTCCACTCAGCGTCCGCCCAGGTTCCGCCCCGGCGGGCCCACCGAATGTCGCTCTCGTAGTAGGTGTAGCCGATCGGGGTGACCGCGCCGTTGGCGGCGATGGCGCGGCCCTCGATCTTGGCGCCGCCGATGCCGAAGCTCTGATAGGAGAGGCCGGGCTTGTCGCCCAGCTGCTTGAAGGTCGGCCGGTTGGGCTGGACGTCGGCCAGCACCAGCTCGATCCGCGCCCCGTCATAGGGTCCGGTCTTGGCCAGTCGCCTTTCGACGGTGGTGCGCAGCCGAGCGGCCAGTTCGTTCACGTCGCGGACGCCGAGAGTCTTCTCGGCCTTGATCTGCAGTTGGGGGCCGATGGTGACGCTGACGGAGGCGGGCGCCGCGAGCGCGGCGGTGGCGCTGACCAGAAGCGCTGCGGCGGCGATAGCCAGGGTTCGCATGGTCATCTCTCAATTCTCGCCCTCATAACCTAAGGTAAGCCGATCGGCGCCCGCCGCAACTGTTGAGCCCGTGGGAATCGCCACAGAACCGCCCTATGGACCACCCCCTCGACCGCCCGATCTGGAGCGCGCTCGCCACCCGCCAGGCTAGCCTGGCGCAGGGCGACGCCCGCGCCCTGCGCTACGCGCCGGACTACGGCGTCTTCGCCGCGGCCGCCGATCGCTCCGACGCCAGCCTAGCGGCCCTGGCGGCGCTCGTCGCGGCGGGCGGGCAGGTGGCGCTGGTGGAGGCCCAGACGCCGGCCGCCGTCCCAGGCACGGTGATCGCCTCTACCGCCGTCATCTGGCAGATGGTCGCCCCGTCCATCGCCACCGCGCCGCAGCCGGCTTCGCCATCGCCGACCTGACTGATGACGACGCCCCGCAGATGCTGGTCCTGGCGAGGCTGACGCAGCCTGGCCCGTTCTTCAGCCGCACCCACCAGCTTGGCGGCTTCGTGGGGGTCAAACAGGACGGGCGGCTTATCGCCATGGCCGGCGAGCGCATGAAGCCCGAGGGTTTCACCGAGGTGAGCGGCGTCTGCACCGACCCCGAACACCGCGGCCGCGGCTATGCCGGCGCCCTGATGCGGGTGGTGGCCAACCGCATCCTGGCCCGCGGCGAAACCCCGTTCCTGCACAGCTACGCGCACAACACCGGCGCGATCGGTCTCTACGAGGCCCTGGGGTTCGCCCTGCACAGCGAGATGACCATGCAGGTCCTGGCCGGCGCTTAGCGCGGCTAGCGCTTGCCCCGGAACTCCTGGACTTTCAGGGGCACATCCTTCTCCGGCTCGCGCATCTCCGGGTCTTCCGCCATGGATTCACGGGCGTCGATGACGGGAGGCTCCAACGAGGTGTCGAAGGTGAGGACGTAAGGCGTGGGGCGCTTGCCCGACAGGCTGATGAAGGTCGTCTTGCTATCAATCTGCAGCGAATTGTCGCTCACCTGAACGCCATAGTGGCCGCCGGCCTCCGTGTGGCATGCGGTGCGGATGGTCCGGCGGTCATAGCTCAGGACCCAGTACTGCCTGTCGTCAGGACAGGGATTCTTTACTTCGGCGGCGGCGGCGAAAAAGCCCTTGCAACTCATCGGCTGATCGAAGGTGACCCGCAGCAGCAGTACGCCAGGGCGAACCACGGCGCCACGCGCGGGGAAGGTGCTGACGATCCGCGGCGGGAGCGCCTCGGGATCCAGCCGGGGCTGGAGGCACGTCGCCGAAGGCTGCACCGTGAGCTCCTCGACCATCGTGGCCTCGGCGGGTGGCGTGGTGGCGACCCTAGGGGGAGGAACCTTGGCCGCCAATGCCGGCGTCGCCAGGATCGCCGCGCTGAGGAAAACCCCGAGAGGGAAGTTCCGAAGCACCATATCCATTTCTCGCCTAAGGAAGATTATCGGAAATCACTCCATACCCTCAAGGCAGAGATAATGCCCCCTGGGCTATTCGCTGCAAGGTCTCCACATAGAATTGCGGCTCCAGCGCCGTGACGCGAGCCTCCAGGGTCTCCGCAGTGTCCCCGCGCTCCACGGCCACGCTGCGACGGGCGATGACCGGTCCCCGGTCGTATTCCTCATCGACGAGGTGGATGCAGATGCCGCTCTCGGCCACGCCGGCGGCGATCACCGCCTCGTGGACGCGCCGGCCATACATTCCATGCCCGCCAAACGCCGGCAGTGGCCCCGGATGGATATTCAGGATCCTGCCGGTATAACGCGCCAGGGTCTTCGGCCCGAGTTGCCGCAAATAGCCCGACAGAACAATCAGGTCTACGCCGTGGCCGACCATCGCCTCGGCCAGCCGCGCGTCAGCCCCCTCCGGATCGGTCTGGGTCGCGATGCAGAGCGCCGGCACGCCGGCCTCCGCCGCGAATGTCAGCGCCGCGGCGTTTCGGTTGTTGCTGACCATCAGCCGCGGCTCGGCGTCCAGTTCGCCGGCGCGGATAGCGGCCACGATGGCGCGCGCGCTGGATCCATTGGCGGACGCGAGGAAACCAAGCTTAAGCGGTTGCGATTTCACGTAAAATTGCCACTGAGTTCATGTTGAAACCGCAAACCGTCGAACGCCACTTCGACCCCTGGCGGCAGCTCAGCCGTCAGCGTCTCGAAGTCCAGGTCGATATGCAGGTTGGTCAGGATCGCCCGCCGGGGCTTCAGCCGGGCGATCCATTCCAGGGTTAGCTCCACGTGCGCGTGGGTCGGGTGCGGCCGATAGCGCAAGGCGTCCACGATCCAGACGTCGAGTCCGACCAGCGCGGCGAACGCCGCCTCGTCCAGGTCCACCACATCGCTGGAATAGGCCACGTCGCCGAACCGGTAACCCACCGAGCGCACGCCGCCGTGGTCCTGATCGAAGGTGACGACGGGAATGGCCCCCGATGGCCCGTCCACCTGCCAGCGCACGCCATGCGCCGGCAGGCCGCGCCGCTCGCAGATCGCCGGATAACCGCCCTCGGGCTCGAAGATATAGCCGAACCGCCGCATCATCGAGGCGTCGGTGACCCGGTCCATGTGGCAGGCGATCTTCGACCGCTGGCGGATGAAGAAGGCGCGCACGTCGTCGATCCCGTGCACCTGGTCGGCATGGTCGTGAGTCAGGAGGATCGCGTCCAACCGCTTGGCGCCGGCCTGCGCTGTCTGCAGCCGCAGGTCCGGCGAGGTGTCGACGATCACCGTGGTCTCGGCCTCAGCGCCCTCCCCCAACTTCCGGACGAGGAGGGAGCAGCGCGACCGCATGTTCTTCGGATTGGCTGGGTCGCAGGTGCCCCATTCGCCGTCGGCCCGCGGCACGCCGCCGGAGGAGCCGCAGCCCAGAATCGTGACCTCCAGGGTGGCGCTCGCGGCCTCGTTGCTCATGGCCTGGGAACCCGGTCGAACACCGCGAAGAAGGCGTCTTCGGTCCTGGCCTCGGCTTCCGCCAGCGACCAGCCGCGGATTTCGGCCAGCTTGGCCAGGACATGGGGCAGATAGGCCGGCTCGTTGCGCCGCCCCCGATAGGGCGCGGGCGCGAGATAGGGGCAGTCGGTTTCCACAATGATCCGGTCGGGCGGCATGTCGCGGATCACCGCGCGGACGTCCTCGGCGGCCTTGAAGGTCGCGATGCCGGAGACCGAGAACCAGGCGCCCAGCGCCGCCGCCCGCCGCGCCAGGTCCGCGCCGGAGGTGTAGCAGTGCATCAGAACGCGGAAGGGCGCCTTCGCGTACTCGTCCTCCAGGATCTCGGCCATCACCTCGTCGGCCTCACGGGTGTGCACCACCAGCGGCAGGCCGGTTTCGCGCGCCGCCGCCGCATGGGCCCGGAACACCCGGGCCTGGATGTCGCGCGGGCTGAGGTCGTAGTGGAAATCCAGCCCCGTCTCGCCGATACCCACGACCCGTGGGTCGGCCGCCAGCTCGACAAGCCGAAAGGCGGAGAGGTCCGGGTCCTCCTTGGCCTCGTGCGGATGGGTTCCGACGGTGCACCAGATCTGCGGATGCTCGGCGACCCGGCGCACGGCCTCATAGTTGGAGACCCGGTCGCAGATGTTGACCATCAGATCGATGCCCGCCGCGAAGGCGCGCTCGATCACCGCCTCGCGGTCCGCGTCGAATTGCGGGGCGTGCAGGTTGACGTGGCTGTCGATCAGCATCCCGCGGGTCTCACGCGGCCTTGGCGGCCTGGCGAAGTTCGCCGAGCGCGGTGAAGAGGGCGTCCGCGCGGTCCAGATTGAGCGCCTCGACGTCGCGCGACAGGCGCTGCAGCGTCTCCCAGACCTGGGCCCAGCGGTCGAGACCGCCGATCCCCTGGGCGGCCCGGTCGGCGGCGAAGCCGTGCACCCGCTCGGCGAGACGGTCGAACAGCAGGTCGAACTGCGCCTGCCCCTCCCCACCGCGGAACCGGTCGGCCAGAGACAGCGCCATGGCCTCGTCCACTCCGGGTAGCCCCTCGATCAGGGTGCGGGCCGCATCGTCCATCTCAAGGGCCTTGGCGCCGGCGAGCGCCCAGGCCCGACCCGGCGCGCCGCCAGCCATCCTGGCCAGACGCAAAGAGTCCTCGACGCTGACGTCCTCGCGGTCGCGGACGAAGGCGGCGGTCTCTTCCAGCGCAAGCGGCGGGAAGGCCAGGCGCCGGCAGCGCGATCGGATGGTCGGCAGGAGCCGGCCGGGCGCGTGGCTGACGATCAGCAGGACCCCATGGGCCGGCGGCTCCTCCAGGGTCTTCAATATGGCGTTGGCCCCAAAGGGGTTCAGGTCGTCGGCGGCGTCGATGATGGCCACCCGATGCGGCGCGCTGGCCGGGGACTTGGAAAAGAACTCGGAAATCCGCCGTGTCTCCTCGACCGGGATCACCTTCCTGACCTTGCCATCCTCGCCGGCCCGCTCGAGGACGAAAAGGTCGGGGTGGGCGCGGGCGATGATCTGGCGGCTGACGGGATGGTCGGGGCTGGATCCCAGTATCCCGTGCGAGCGGTCTTCGGGCGCGCCGAGGAGCCGCCGCGCCGCGCGATAGGCGAAGGTCGCCTTGCCGACCCCCTCAGGCCCGGTCAGCAGCCAGGCGTGATGCAGCCGCCCCCGCGCTCGGCTCGCCTCGAAGGCGTTTTCCGCCGCCTCGTGGCCGGTGAGGTCGAAGACCTCCCGCGGAGGATGCATCTCACCCATGGACCGCCAGCCGGTCGTCCACCGCGGCCCAGACCCGGGCCTCCACCTCGTCGAGGGAGCCTGCCGCGTCGATCACCGCGCAGCGGCCGGGCTCAGCGCGGGCGATGGCCAGGAACCCCTCGCGCAGCCGCTCGTGGAAGGCCTGGCCCTTGGATTCGAACCGCATCTCCGCGCCCGCCCGCACATGCGCCCGCTCCAGGCCCACCGAGACCGGCAGATCGAAGATAAGCGTCAGGTCGGGCCGCGTGCCCTCAAGGATGTGGCTCTCCAGCGCCGCGATCAGCTCCGGCGCCGTGCCTCCGGCGGCGCCCTGATAGGCCCGCGTGGAATCGGCGAAGCGGTCGCAGACCACCCAGGCGCCGCGCGCCAGGGCCGGGCGGATCACGCGCTCCACATGGTCGCGCCGGGCGGCGTACATCAGCAGCGTCTCGGTGACCGGGCTCCAGCGATCTGCGGCGCCGCGCAGCACCAACGCCCGAATATCCTCCGCGCCCGGCGAACCGCCAGGCTCACGGGTCGCCACAACCTCGCGGCCCCCGGCCTTCAGGCGGGCGACCAAGCGCCTGAGCTGGGTGGACTTCCCTGCCCCCTCGCCGCCTTCAAAAGTGATGAACCTGCCCTGTGACACCGGCCCAAAATGGCCAGTTCGGCCCCAAAGTCTAGGGGCGCAGGACCCTGGCGTCGGCAAAGCCGATCCCAGCCACCTTGTCGCGCATGGCGAAGGCTTCCGCCTCATCCGCCGGGCCCGGCAGGATCACGCGGTAGAGGGTCATGCCGCCCCGCTCCATGGGCTCGATCGTCGCCGTCCCGGCGCTGGCCAGCTGGGCTGCGGCGCGGCGGGCGTTGTCCTGGTCGCTGAAGGCGCCGGCCTGGATCCGGTAGGACTGCGCGCTCACCGCCGGCGCGTTCGCGGGAATGTCCGGACTGTAGGAACGCGCCGTCGGAAGGGGCGCGAGCGTCGAGACCGAGACCGCGTCGGGCGCGCGCACCAGTGGCGTCGCCGCGGCCGGCGTCAGCGCGGCCTCCTCGAAGATGTCCTCATCAGCGGGTCTGCGCGTGGATATCGGCCCCGGGGCCGACGGCGAGGCCTTGGCGTAGCGCACGCCGGCGCCCGGGCCGGCCAGCGGCGCCGGGCCCACATAGCGCACCCGAACATGGGCGGTTCCGGCGCGGTCGTAGCCCAACTCCTGGGCCGCCGCATGGCTGAGGTCGATGATCCGGCCGCCCACGAAGGGGCCCCGGTCGTTCACCCGCACCACGAGCTTTCGCCCATTGTCGAGGTTGGTCACCTCGACCATCGAGGGCAGCGGCAAGGTCGTGTGCGCCGCCGAGAGCTGGTCCATGTCGAAGATCTCGCCGTCGGCGGTGGCCTTCATGTTGAAGGCGTCGCCGTACCAGGAGGCGACGCCCCGCTCGTCATAGTTCGGCTGCTCGTGCGGCACATACCAGATGCCGCCCACCTGATAGGGCTGGTTGGTGCCCCTTTCGCCGGCCTTGGGGGCGCCCGGCTTCGGGGCGATATCGCCCTGCGCGTGGCCGCCGGAATGAATGTCATACCTGGGCGTGGTGAGGCTGGCGCAGGCCGCGAGCGAGGCGCCCGCCAGCAGCACGACGGCCCACCGGCCGACCCTGGCCGTCCGACCGTGACCCCACGTCCTGCGATCCATGGCGAATCCCCGCTCCGTTGCTTCGCGCCCGGGAGATTGCGGGCGGTAAGCTTTCGTCAGGGTTAACCCGCCCTTGCCAAACGCCACCTCCGGACGGCCTGTTAGGCGGACAGCTCCGACAAAATGGGGCGGGCGGAGACCTATGCGATGCGCTTCGGCATCTTCTACGAACACCAGCTTCCCAAGCCCTGGAAGGAGGGCGATGAGGCGCGGCTGTTCCACCAGGCCCTGGAGCAGGTCGTCCTCGCCGACCGGCTGGGCTTCGACTACGCCTGGGAGGTCGAGCACCACTTCCTGGAGGAATATTCCCACTCCTCCGCCCCGGAAGTGTTCCTGGCGGCTTGCGCGGCGCTGACCAGGACCATCCGCGTCGGCCACGGCATCCGCCAGGTTATTCCCAACTACAATCATCCGGCCCGCACGGCCGAGGGGCTGGCGACGCTGGACATCGTCTCCAACGGCCGGCTCGACTTCGGCATCGGCGAGGGCGCGACGCGGCTGGAACTGGGCGGCTTCGGCATCCCGGCCAAGGAAAAGCGCGCCATGGCGCTGGAGGCGGCCGAGCAGATCGCCAACATGATGGTGATGGACCCCTACCCCGGTTTCGAGGGTCGAGGCTTCTCCTTCCCCTGCCGCAACGTGGTGCCCAAGCCGATCCAGAAGCCGCATCCGCCCATGTGGATGGCCTGCACCAACCGCGACACCATCAAGGTCGCCGCGCAGAACGGGATCGGGGCGCTGGCCTTCTCTTTCGTCGATCCGGACGAAGCCCGGAACTGGGCCGAGATCTACTACGGCATCATCAAGTCGGACGACTGCGCACCCCTGGGCCACGCGGTGAACGCCAACCTGGCCATGGTCTCCAACTTCTCGGTGCATCCCGACCGCGCCGAGGCCATCCGCCGGGGCCAGGAGGGCTTCGAGTTCTTCAGCTATGCGGTCAACGCGCTGGTGGCCCACGACGCCATTCCCGGCCGATCGAGCCTGTTCGCGGACTTCCAGGCCTCCCGCGCCCGGAGCGACGAGGAGATCATCGCCGCCACCAAGGCCGCGGCGCGCAACGCCAACGGCATCGGCACGCCCGCCGACATCCGCGATCACATCCGCGCCTTCTCCGACGCCGGCGTCGACCAGGTGATCTTCCTGCAGCAGGCCGGCCGCAACAAACACGAGCACATCTGCCAGTCCCTGGAGCTTTTCGCCGCCGAGGTGATGGGAGAATTCAAGGCCGAGGTCGCCGGACGCGAGGCGAAGAAGGCCGCCGAGCTCGCGCCCTACATCGAGGCCGCCATGGCCCGGAAGCGGTGGATGGCCCCGCTGGCGGACGCGGACATTCCCGTGGTGCCGGCCTCGCGGGCCCGGGCGCAGATCAACGAGGCGGTGAAATAGCGGAGCGCCTGTCGCTCCGGGCACGACAACGCCGCCGATCCTGCGAGCGGCGGCGCGTCAGGATCGCCTGGGCGTCGGACTAGGCGGTCGCCGACGGCGCGCGCTTGTGGGTCCTGAGTACGGCGCCAAGACCGCCAAAGCCCATGATCATCAGGGCCCATGACGCGGGTTCCGGCACGCCCACGAACGGCGCGAAGGCGATGGTCCCGGCGAAGGAGCCGGAGCCGCCGCTGCTCCCGCTGACGACCAGGGTTTGAGTCCCGAAGAGAGTCGACAGGCCCGCGATGTGGCGAGATTCAAAACTGCCGACGCTGTCGATGGCGAACGGTGAGCCATCGAACGTCACCGACGAAAAGGTGACGTTGTTCATCTCCGTAGAGAGGATCGAGGAGACCGTGGCGGCTGAGATGCCGCTCGCGGGAAGCGCAAACGTGAAGGTATCCGTGAAGCCCCCGACGGGGATCGCGCTGTCCATGAACGCCCCGGAGATGGAGCCGTCGACCGCAGCCGGATTGATCGTAATCGATTGTGTCGCATTGGCCGCCGGCGCCGCCGCCAGTGTCAGGATGGCGAATGAAGCCGCCATCGTCAGGATTTTCATAACTGCAGTCCCTGTTTTGCCTAATACCCCAAGCGCCCAAGCCGAAGCGGGCCGCCATGGTTCCGGCGCCACCTCGCCTTTTTTCCGGAATCTGGAATTGGCGAGGCGCAGGGCCAATCCGGCCACACTGGCGAACCATTCAACCTGATGGCGCAAGATTCGAATTGAAAGTCGTTGTTTGCGCTCAGAAATCGCAAACCCGCCTATGTTTTCGTTCAGTAATTTGTCGCTGCAATTTGCCACTAAGCCGAGGGATTGCACGGCGAACTCTGGCGAAAACGCCTGTCGTGGTTCTCCTGAGCAGGCCGAGCCAAATCCGGGATGTGTCTTTTCTTCGGCAATTGAGGCGGAGCCTTAGCGAGGCTGGAGCGTTCCGCCCCCCGACGATGGATCGATAGCTCCGCGCACCGTTCGCGTTCGAGCCGCCGGAGCCGCCGTGAACCGCCATCCCAGGGGAGGCTGAATTGCCCTTCGCAATCACAGAAACCGGCGACGACAGTTTTGCCCTGTCGCAGGGTCAGCCGCAGCATGTCGACCTTCAGAAGGTGCTGGCGCTCACCCAGCAGACGACGGTCGATCTGTTCACCTCCGCCGAGGCCCCCGGCGTTTCGATCTGGGCGGTGGATCCGGCCAACGCACAGTTGCTGTCCCAGGGCGTCGCCTTTCAAGGGACGCTGCTCAATCCGCAGGGGCAGTTTGGCCTGACCACGGTGACCTTGCCCGCCGGCAACTGGCTGTTCGGCGCGACCGACACCACCTTTACGGGCTCGCAGGCGACGCATGCCTTCATCGACGCCTCCATAGTCAGCCTTCCCGGCGTACCGTTCGCTGGAAATGCGCCCATGGCCGCTTTCGGCAATCCCGGCGCGTGGCGGGCCGTCGGCTTCACGGTTTCCGACCATCCCCAGGGTTTCATCGAAACCGAGGCGACGGGCGGCAAGTTCGCCATCATGACGGACGCCCAGTTCCATGCCTTCCAGGCGCAGTTCCCCCACGGCTACGTGGGCGGCGACATCCCCTTTGTCGCCACCGCCGGCGCGCCGGGGACGGACCTGCAGACCGACGTGATCCTGCCGGCCGGGAACTATGATGTCGTCTGGATCAACGACACCGGCGGATGGGCGGGCGGCGCGGCGAACGTCTCGTTCTTCGCCAACACCTCCGGGACCCCCGGCGCCGCCTTCGCGGGCGGCGGGGGCGCCAACGGCGCCGGCGCCAACCTCTTCCCCGACACGCCAGGCCCCGGAAACGACCTGCTCGTCGCGACGCCGGCCTTCGCGGAAGTGCACGCCGGCGACGGAAACGACACCATCACCGGCGCGATCGGCACGGATTACCTGCGCGGCGACGCCGGCGACGATTCCATTTCCGGTGGGCCCCAGTTCGACGACGCCAACGGCAACATGGGCANNACGACACGATCCATGGGAACGGCGGCGACGACTATTCCGTGGGCGGCAAGGGCAACGACGTGCTGTTCGGCGACGACGGCGACGACATCGTGTGGGGAAACCTCGGCGACGACACCTGCGACGGCGGCAATGGGAACGACCAGGTCCGTGGCGGCCAGGGCGACGACAGCCTTTCCGGCGGCGCCGGGAACGATTTCATTTCCGGCGACCGGGGCAATGACACCGAGACCGGCGGCGCGGGCGCGGACATCTTCCACACGTCACAGGACGCCGGCATCGATAAGGTGCTCGACTTCAACCTCGCCGAGGGCGACCGGGTGATGCTCGACCCCGGCACGACCTACACCCTGGCCCAGGTGGGCGCCGACACCGTCCTGACCATGGGGCCCGGCAACCAGATGATCCTGGTGGGCGTGCAAATGTCGACGCTCACCCCGGGATGGATCTTTGGGGCCTAGACGCTGGATAGAACTTGAGCGGGCCTGGCGGACGGGGTGGGATTCGAACCCACGGTGGGCTTTCACCCACGGCGGTTTTCAAGACCGCTGCCTT
>PLEH01000226.1:677-34265 GCA_003136395.1 Phenylobacterium sp. | reverse complement strand
ACAGCCTCGGTCGAAAGCGGACCTTGCCATCCCCATCGATACCGGACCCAATGCAGCTATGGTGCAAACCACCACCGTCGAGCGGGAGCTCACCGCTTTGGCCGAACTGCGTCTCCGGTGGCGCGGCAAGCCCGAGGTGATCGAACTGATTGATGCCGCGATGACGACATTGACCGATCTCGCGAGAGCCTATGGTTCAGATCCGATCGAGGGCATCGACGCGGATGCACTCCGGCTGGCGTCTTTGGTGCAGCGGGCGTTGGCGACGGTGTCGTAGGGCCGGGGAATTAAGGCCCCACGCCTTCAGAGTTTGCATACCCTCCAAGGGTCGCCTGCGGGGCGATAGGCGGACTCTCCGAAGGTCCGCTTTGGGTCAAGAGCGGTTATTGGCTTGCGGCGCAGATGCAGACTTCCGCCGGAAATCTGATGATCCGCCCTAGCTGGGCGGGCCGGCCCGCCGGGCCAGCAGGGCCGAGCCCTCCGGGGTGATGTCCCAGCCTTCGCGGCTGCGCTCGGCCAGGCCCAGTTCGGTCAGCGCCCGGGCCGCGCTGATGTTGATGAACGGCGCGTCCTCGCCCGCCTTCTTGTGCGCCAGGTTCTCCAGGGCGTTCAGTTGCGCGTCGGTCAGTTCGGCCATGACGCGACCCTACACCCTGGCGGGGCCCGCGGCGGGATATTCAGCGCGGTCCGATCGCCGGCGCGGGCTTGGCCGGCGTCTCGGGAGGCTTCCCGGGCTCGCGGGCGGCGGGGGCCTTGGCCTTCGCCGGCCCCACCGCCCGGCCATCGAGCGTGGTGATGGGGCCGGCCACATCTCCCAGATCTCCGGTCAGGCCGTTGTCAGGAACTGTATCGGTCTCCTTGCTGTCGGGATTGAAGAACTGCGACATGGAGGCGCCGGCGGCGGTCAGCCCCTTTTCGGCGTCTTTCGGTCCGATGATCTTCAGGAGCAGGCCCAGCACCGCCATGGCGATGAAGGCCCACATGGCGATGGAGAACCCGACAGCCGCCAGCAGGCCGAGGATTCGGCTCGACCGCGGGGTCGGCGTCCGCGGCTCGTCCTGGCCCTTAGGTGGTTCCATCCATGTCCCGTCCAACGCCACCTCGCCCCACCGTCTATCGACGAGCGCACATATGACTCGCGCCCGCAGCGGTTGAAACTAAGGGGCCACGTCCGCGCCCGCCGCGCAAGAGCCTGCGGCGGAGCTCCGTTCACGCCGCTTTTCCACGGATTCCGCCCTAAGGCTTCAGGGGCGGGGCGATCGCCACCAGCTCCACATCGAACACCAGGGTGGCGTCCGGCGGGATGCCGCGTTTCTGCACGGCCTGGACCGCGGCGGCCCCGCCGGGCGGCGGGGTGAAGGCCCGTCCGGGCCCGTAGGCCAGGTAGGCCGGCAGGGTGATCCGCCACCGGTCTCCGACCCTCATGAGCTGCAGGGCCGCGCTCATCCCGGGGATCACCTCCTTCACCCCGAAGGTGGAGACGTCCTTGCCGTCGCCGGGCGAGGTGGAGAACACCTGGCCGTCCTCGAGGCGGCCGATGTAGCGCATCCGCACGCTGTCGGCCCGGGTCGGGTGCGCACCGCCCGCCGGTCCGGCGCTGAGAACCTGATAGCGGATGCCGGGGAGGGAGACGCTTTCGCCAGGCTTGTCCGGAGCCTCTGCGGCGCAGGCCGGGCCGACGGGAAGGGCGAGGGCCAGGAGGGCGATGGCGCAGGCCGTGAGTCGGGTCATGGCGCCATCCCGCCTTCCGGCGATCGCGCGGTCAAGCCACATGCGAATGAGGTCCTCCGGGCGCCACGAGGCCCCGGCGGTCTTCACTTGGGCGCCTCATGCGGCGACTCGGTCTTCGGGGGCTCGGCGGGCTTCGGCGCGGGCTTTGGCAGGCCGGGAGTTTTGCGTCGGGTCGCGTCCTCGGTCCCGTCCCGGTAGTCGATAGGCGCGACCTCGGTTTCCTGGACGGGGACCTCTGTGAAGCTCCCCCGAACCGCGCCGCCGCAGGTACAGGCCGGCGCCTTCTCGAACACGAAACCGTTCGGGCCCTCGCGCATCCTGAGCGCGAAGGGGACGGTGGTCACCGGGTCCTGGCCGGGCCTGGCTACATGGATCACCACCCCCAGCGGCCCCTGGGCGAGCTTGGCCCTTGGGGCGTCATAGGTGAGCGCGATCTTGCGCGCCCCATGCGAGGCGTTGGAGAAGCCCAGCCGCTTCCACAGCCCGTCCGGCGCCGCGGCGCTGGAGAGGGTTCCCGGGATATGGAAGCTCCCTTCCTTGCTCCAGCCGCCGCTTTCGCGGCTCACCACCTGGTCGTTGACGTAGGTGGTCCGGGTCCAGGAGACGGTCAGCTTCCACTCGCCCCACAGGTCGCAGATGCCGACATTGCCGGGCGCCTGCCGCGCGCCGTCGCCGTCCTGCAGATAGGCCGCCTGGAAGCTGCCGTCGTCGGGCGACTTGGCCACGTTGGCGAAGACCACCACCTTGTCGCCGGCCCGTTTGGCGCCGACGCTCAGCGAGGTCCCGGTGGCCGGGTCGTCGAAGACGGTCATCTCCTTGTCGCTGATCCGGCACGTGACCAGCTGCGGCCCGTCGGACCCGCCGCCGCCGCCGCCACCGCCGCCGTGTCCGCCGATCAGCCCGCCCACAAGGCCCATGGCCGTGGACACCGCCTTTTCCCGCGTCCGCGCGCCGGAGCCGACGCGGTTGTTCGGCCCCACCGTGATCGGGGTGCGGTCCGGACAGTCGCAGCCGACCTTTTCCTTGGGCAGGGCCGGCGCCTTGGGCTCATCGGGCGCCACCGGCGGCGGTTGCGGCGTGGTCTTCGGCCCGTCCGACGGCGGCGGTTGCGGGGCGGTCCTGGGCTTGGGACAGTTGGGGTCCAGCGGCTGGTTGAGGGCCCGGGTGTAGAGCGCCTGGAGTTGGGCGGCCTTGGCCTGCTGGGCGGTGACCAGCTCCTCCATCGCGATCGTCTCGCTGCGGATGGCGGCCATCTGGGTGAACCGCGCCGGGTCGTGGCCGGCCGCGGTGAATTCGTTGTTCAGCGCGCTGAGATAGGCGTCGGACAGCTCCACATCGTGGTTGGCCTTCGCCAGGGCCGGCAGCAGCACGTCCTTCAGGAAGGCGTTGCGCGCGAACTCGTCGCAGAAGGCCGGGATCTCGGGGACCCTGGGATCGGCGAACGGCGGCCGATGCGGCGTCCAGGGCTGGAAGCCGGCGCCTGGCGGTGGCAGTGGGATTTCCGGCGCGGGGAAAGGAACGGCCCTGGGCCCATCGGCGGGCGGCGGCGTTTCAGGCGGCGGCGTGTAGCCCGGCGGGAGGGGCTGTGGGACGGGGAACGTCGGGCCCTTCTTCGGCGGGGGCGGCGGCGTGGGCCCCGGCGCCGGCGTGGGCGGGGTCAGCGGGCCGGGTAGCGGGAAGGTCGGCTTCTTCTTCGGCCCCGGATCCGGCGTCGCGCCGGGCGGCAGGGGCGGCGGATTCGGGCCGGGCTCCGGCAGCGGCGCGGCGCCGGGCGGTTCCGGGACCACGGGCGGCTTCGGACCCGGCTGCGGCGCCGTCTTCGGCGGGCACTTGACCGCGGCGTCCGCGTTGGCCTGGGCCAGTGCGGCCTGCAGTTCGCCGAGGCGATCGTTCGAAAGCATTAGAACACGGAGGCCCTCGTCGTCGGCCGCGAAGACCTCCTTCTTGAACGCCCTCCATTTCGGGGGACCCTCGATGACCAACCTGTTCAGCTTGATGAGTTCGCCCACATATACGTTGAGCGCGGCGTTGTTGCGTTGCTCCGCCGCCAGGCCGGCGTTGATCTGGTCGATGTAGGCCTGGGACGCGGCGGGGTCGCAGACAATGTGCTGCTCGGTGAAGGGATAGGTCGCGATCTTCGGGAAGGGCGGCAGGATGTCCTTGGCCGTCCTGCACGGCGTCCACGGGCGCTGCTTGGCGCTGGCCAGCTGCCGCTCGAGGTCAGCCAATATCTTCTGAGCTTCTGACAGACTGAAGGCGGCGGCTGCGTTCTGACCCGCCTCGTACGGATCGCCGGCGTAATAGGCTTTGGCCGCCTCGCTATAGTCCTTGTCGTGCTGCACGTCCTCCTTGGCGAGGCCGATCTCAGTCTCCAGATCCTCGATTGTCTTGTCCTTGTCGGCCTGGCTGCAGAACGTCTGGACGGGATGGATCCAGGTCGCCTCCGGCCTTGGGCGGCTCGGAGGCGGTCCCTTTGCGCCGGCGGCAGGCTGGGCGAAGGCGGAGCCAGAGCTCGCTGCGATCAGCAGCGCGGAGACGATCCACGCAACCCATGCATGAGTCCAGCGAACCATGGCCCGCCCTCCGTTCGGAGCAAGCTGGACCATTGCGGCGGGTTTGTCGAATGATGCTCGGCGAACCGGGATTTCCGGATGAGCGCGCCATCTCCACAGCCGCCCCGATCGGGACTACCGTCCCGCTTGCGTGAGTCTGGCCAAGACGGGACCGGGCCACGACAGGGAGACGACCGAAGTGAAACTCAAGACATTCGGCCTGGCGCTGGTCGCCACGGCCTTCATGGCGAGCGCCGCACTCGCCCAGTCGGGCACCATGCAGCCCATCCCCAATCCGCCCGAGAAGCCGAAGGCGGCGCACCACAAGGCCAAGCACAAGGCGAAGCCAAAGGCCGCGGCGACCGCCGACGCCGCCAAGCCCGCCGAGGCGGCCAAACCGGCCACGCCGGCCAAGCCCGCGGCCACGCCGCCGGCCAAGAAGTAACGCCTACCGGCGGGCTGGGCGCGACCGGCGCCCGCCCGCCGCCATTTTCACCCAGCCGGGCGGCAAGCGCGGCGCGCTACTTCTGCTTGGCGGCCGCGTCGGCGGCGGCGTCGGCCTTGCGTCCGGCCTTGGCGGCGGCGGCGGAGGTGTCGGCCGCGGCGGTGTTCACGGCCGCGGAGGTGTTGGCCGCGGCGTCCTTGGCGGCCGAGGCGGTGGCGTCGCCGGCCTTGTCGGCGGCCGCGGCGGCCTGGTCGCCCGCGGCGGCGGCGTCGGTCTTGGTCTTGTCGGAACAGGCGCCGAGCGCCAGGGCGGCGGCTGCGGCGGCGACGAGCATCAGGGGAAGGCGCATGGGTCTCTCCGGCAGGCGTCCACGAGCAGGGCGCGTGGACCTGCAAACGCGCGGGGCCGATTTCGGCTCCCGCCCCTGGTCCGGCCATCGCCCGCGTCGTATCGAGGAACCGCGACAGCTGCGACGAGACCACGGAATGACCACGGCGAAATTCGATCTCAGGATAGGGCCGGCGGGCTCCGGCGACGCCGGGGCGCTGCGCCAGATCCTCAACGAGATCATCGCCATCGGCGGCACGACGGCCTTCGAGACACCGCTCACCTCAGCCGAGTTCGACGACTATTTCCTGCGCGGCCCCAACTGCATCACCTGCCTGATGGCGCAGACGCGGGCCGGCGAGGCCCTCGGATTTCAATCGCTCGGCCGAAAGGCCGGCCTGCCGGACGGGTGGGCCGACATCGCCACCTTCACCCGCCGCGAGCCGCGGGTCCCCGGCGTCGGCGCGGCCCTCTTCGAGGCCACGAAACGCGCCGCGCGCGACCTCGGCCTGACGGCGATCAACGCCACCATCCGGGCGGACAACTACGCTGGCATCCCCTTCTACGAGAAGATGGGCTTTACGACCTGGAGCGTCGCCGAGGGCCTCCCGCTCAGGGACGGAACCCCGGTCGACCGGGTGTCCAAGGTCTATCTCCTGACGTGAGCGGCCCGGGTCGCGCCCAGGCTTCCCCTAGGGCGGCCTTGTCGCACCCCTGGACCCTGCGTAGCCTGTCGGCCAACCCGGGGCGAAATCGGGAATTCAGGGGGGCGGACATGAGGGTTCCACTTTGGATGGCGGCGGCGGTGGCCGCGGGTCTGGCCTTGACGGCCGTGCCCCGAATGTCGCTCGCCCAGGCGCCCGCGAGCGGCGAGCAGGTGTTCAACACCCGCTGCAAGTCCTGCCACGAGCCGCCGGTGGAGCGCGCGCCCAACCGCACCGCGCTTGCCGCCATGCCCCCCGGCCAGGTCATGGAGGCCCTGACGATCGGGATCATGAAACCCATGACCGCGGGTCTCACCGACGCCGACCGCCAGGCGGTGGTCGCCTTCCTGTCCGGCCCCGCGCGCGCCGCCGCCTTGGGCGTCGACACCGCGTGCGCCGCCCATCCGCCGATCCAGGCCACCGCCCAGGACTGGGCCAGCGTCGGCGTGGATGCGCAATCGCGGCGCTTCCAGAAGACCCCCGGCCTCAGTGTCGCCGACCTGCCGCGCCTGAAGGTCAAATGGGCCTTCGCCATGCCGGGCGGCGGCATGCCCACGGTTGTCGGCGACTGGCTGTTCGTCACCAACCGCTCAGGCAAGCTCTACGCCCTCGATGCGAAGACGGGCTGCGTCCACTGGTCGGTTCCGGGCGTCATCTCGCGCACCACGCCGATGATCGTGAAGAGCCACATCTCGCCCAGCGGCTGGGCCACCTTCATCGGCGAGAGCAACCGCACGGTCCGCGCCTTCGACGCCCAGACCGGCAAGGTCCTGTGGCGCAGCGCCGAGCTCGATCCCAACCCGGTGGCCGGCATCACCGGCTCGCCGGTGGTGGCGGGCGGCCAGCTGATCGTGCCGCTGACCTCGCTCGAGGAAGTGGCCGGGGACCAGCCCAGCTACCCTTGCTGCAGCTTCCGCGGCTCGCTTGCGGCGCTCGATCTCGCCACCGGCAAGATCCGGTGGCAGACCCACGTCATCACCGAGCCGCTGCACCCGACCCACAAGAACGCGGCCGGAACCCAGCTGCAGGGCCCCGCCGGCGCCGCCATCTGGTCGGCCCCCACCGTCGACCTCAAGCGCGGCCTGGTCTACGCCGCCACCGGCGACAGCTACACCGAGGCTCCGACCAAGGGGGCCGACGCCATCGTCGCCTTCGAGCTGGCCACCGGCAAGATCCGCTGGAGCCATCAGGTCACCGCCGGCGACAACTTCGTCGTGGGCTGCATGAACGCGCAGAAATCCGCCAACTGCCCCAGCCCCGACGGCCCCGATTTCGACTTCGGCGCCTCGCCGATCCTGTTCCACCTGAAGGGAGGAAAGGACGTCCTCCTGGCCGGCCAGAAGTCCGGGGTGGTCTACGGCCTGGCGCCCGACACCGGCCGCCGGCTCTGGACCACCAAGGTCGGCGCCGGCTCCGCCCTCGGCGGCGTCGAATGGGGCATGGCCGCCGACGACCGGCGGCTGTTCGTGGCCATTTCCGACGTGATCAACCTGATCGACGAGGTCATGCGTTCCAAGGGCAAGCCCATGACGCCGCAGCCGCAACCCAAGGGCAAGCCCGGCCTCAGCGCGCTCGATCCCGCCACGGGCAGGGTCGTCTGGCATACGCCGGCGCCGGTCGCGCCCTGCCACTATGCCGGCGACCGCAGCCGCGACCGCGCGGAGGGCCTCTGCATCCGGGCCCAGTCGGCCGCGCCCTCGGCGGTGCCCGGCGCGGTGATCTCCGGGACCATGGACGGCTGGCTGCGCGCCTATGATGCGAAGAGCGGCAAGATCCTCTGGGCCTATTCCACAACGGCCCGGACCTACGACACGGTCAACGGCGTCAAGGGCCAGCCCGGCGGCAACCTCGACGGCCTGGGCGCGGCGATCGCCGGCGGCATGGTCTATACGCTGAGCGGCGTCGGCGGCGCGGCGGGCACGGGCGCCAACCCGGTCAACGTGCTGCTGGCCTTCTCGGTGGACGGAAAGTAGCGGCGGACCGCCCCCGGCGCCTGAGTGTCCGAGCTCTTCCCGCTCGTCCCCGCCTTCGCGGGGATGGGCGGAGTGGGGAAGAAGGCCCGGCGGCTACGCCGTCCAGCGTTGCTTCAACTATATCAAAAGACGATCCGGAAGATTATATCGTTATTATATGATACTATAGTTAATCGAAGATTAGGCATATTCTTTCTCCATGTACTACACGAATGCGTAACCTAGTTGCTGTATTCCAATACATGCGTTCCTCTGAAGTCCCATCCGCGTTCGACATGGAAGGAGTCCTGCCTTGTCTGGTTTCATCTCTCGGTTTCTCACTGACGAATCCGGCGCCACGGCCATTGAATATGGTCTGATCGCCGCCCTGGTGGCTGTCGTGCTGGTCACGGCGCTGAGCGCCATGGGCACCAAGCTCTCGGGCACCTTCACCAAGGTCTCGACCGCGCTTCCCTAGGCCATCGCGCCCGCACGAGGTTTCTACCCCCGGGGTGATTGCGTCGAACTGGACATGGGTCGACGCCCATCCGGCCTTTCCCGGGACAGACCCCCGGCGCCGCGCGCGCCGGGGGTCTTTTCGCGACCGGACCCGCCGGCCGGCCTACTGCGGGGTCACCTTGGTCGTCGTCGTCACTTGATCGGCGGGCGTGGTCACGGCGCCGGTTGATGTCGTCGTCGTCCGGCGTGTCACCTTGGTGTGCGTGGTGTGATGGCTGCTGGACGGATGCGTGGTCGTGACGGTGGTCTCGACCTGGGGCGCGGGCGGCGGCGTCTGGGCGGCGAGCGCCGCGGCGTTGCGGGCGGCGGCCGCGGCAGCCTCCGCGGATTGCTGGGCGGCTTCGGCGCGCGCGTTGGCGTCCGCCGCCTGCTGCTGGGCGGTGGCGACCTGTTGCTGGGCGTCGCGCGCCTGGTCCTGGGCGCCGGCGGCCTGGTCGTGCGCGGCGGCGAGCTGGTTGCGGGCGGCTTCGGCGGTCGCGCGCTCACCGTCACGCGCCGAGGCGACGGCGTCGGTCTTGTGGCGCTGGGCGATGCCGATCGCGGTGTCGGCCAGGGCCGAGGCCCGGATCGCCTCACGGATCGCCGGCTCCCGGTCGCCGGTCTTGAAGTCTTCCTTGGCGGTGGCGAGCGCGGCGCGCGCATCGGCGGTGTCGCGGGGCGCATCGGCGGCCGCGCCCAGGGACTCGGCGGTCTGCAGCTTGGCCTCGGCGGCGGCGATGGCTTCACGCGCGCGGTCCGCCTTGCTGGCCGCGGCCGCGGGCCCCGCGAGGGCGAGCGTCATGGCGCTGGTGACGAGAAGCGAAGCGAGGATGGTCTTACGAAACATGATGTTCTCCTGCCCATGGGGAAGGCGTCGCCGTTGCGGCGGACGTTCCATTGGCGTCGGGCGGTAACGGCTGACGGCGCGATATGTTTCGTCCCGTCGGGCGCGGGCGTGGTCAGGGACGCGCCAGGGTCGGGCGCGCGCCGCTGGCTTGACAGCCGCCGCGGATGCGGAATACTCGGATAACGGGGATATTTTCCAACAACAAGCTAAGCGAGTGTCGGCGGCCGGGGGGCGCAAATCAAATGAAGAAGGTTCTGCGGCTGGGCGCGCTTGCTGCGTCCCTTGCGACGTCCGCCTGCACGACACTGGGCCACTTCGGTCCGCTGATGGACAGCCGGACACCCGACGTCTCGTCCGTCGCGTCCCACATCCAATGCGAGATCTACCGCGTGATGATACCGGACGCCGAACATCCGCCCATCGACAACTACAGGCTGCTTACCGACAACAGGTACGTCGCCTACGCGCAGCTCACGTTGGACGTCACGAGCAATGAGGCCCTGACGCCGAATCTCGGATTCATCACGCCGTACACCAAACCCATGACGAGCCTTACGGTGTCTGTGGGAGGGCAACTCGGCGGGACGCAACACAAGACCATCACACAGTCTTTCACGATCGTGCTGGACCCGTCCAAGATATCGCCGGCGGAAGCGGCCGAGTATTGCGGCGGCAAGGACGGCCGGCGCGGCGGTCTTGGCGGAGACCTGGGCCTGGACAACATCATCGAGGCCGGGCTGTACCATGCGACCGAGGAACAGTTCCTGTTCCCGCTACCGCGGGCGGATGACACCGCAACCACAGGGACCAAGATCAGTCCTATGACCGAGCCGGTGTTCGGTTCGACGATTGATTTCACGATCGTCTATGGTCTGGCGGGCACGGGGCCGACCTGGGTCCTGACCCACTTCAAGGGACCTGGGGGCGGAAACGCCGGGTTGCTCAACGCCACCCGCACCGTCAAGGACACCCTGGTGATTTCCTTCGCGCCGTCGCGGCCCGAGGGGGTGCAAGGTATCCGCCACCCGCCTGGTGCGGCGGCGCCCCAGGGCGCCAAACGGCCGCCTCGCTCAGCTTCGGAGCTCAGCAATCTCCCGAAGAACGACGCCGCGGCCGCCGCGGCCGCCAAGGACAATACCGGGCGCATGATCCTGCAGAACGCACTCCCGCAGGTTCCGCAGTGAAGGCGCCATAGGGCGCGCCGCAAGGTCCGCGACCAACCTGCGCCCTTAAACCCCATGGCGGAGCCTGTGCCCTGGCTCCCCGCCTCGGGTCAGGACGACGGCGCGACTTTCTCGACGATGGCGTTGAGCGCCTGGCGCTGGTCCGCCGTGCAGTGGGACTCCGCGCACGTTCGTTCGACCGCCGTCTTCACCGCCCCCGACGTCATCCGCTTGATGAGCGGCGCCTGATGCATGATCGACTCCTCCATGATGGCCGGCATCTTCGCCCGGATCGACTGAGCGGTCGGGCTCCTCGAATAGGCCAGCATGTCCTTCAGCTCCGGCGTCGTCAGGTGCTCGGCGTAGACGCTCGCCATGTCGTCGAGCATGGCGGCGGCGCCCTTCAGCTCCTCCTCCTGCATGTTCTTCATCAGGGTGTCGGTGATGGTGGCGGCCTGCGGCGAACTGTCCGCCGGCATCACGCTGCGCGTGAGTTTGGACATCGCCCCGAACATGCCCTTCAGTTGCGCCTGCAAGGCCTCGGCCCCGCCGTTGGCCTGCATGACCTCCCGCGCGAGCTCAAGGCGCTGCGGATCGGGCGCGGGCGCCGCCGGCGGCTGGGCCAAGGCTGTGGACGCCGCGGCCAACAGGCCCGCCGCCACAATCGCAACTTGCATCCGCTTCATGGATCGCCTCCCGGTTTCCGAGGCGACGTTATGCGACTTCGGGCGCTTCGGCCATTGCGCAGAAGACGCCCGCAAACACCCCCGCCTCCAAACCCCATGGTGGAGCGTGTGCTCTGGCTCCGGACCTGGCCAGGGACCGAGCACCGACTTCCTATTCATTACCGCTCGTCCCCGCGAAGGCGGGGACCCAAGCTGAGCCCAAATGAAGGGGCGCATGGTCCGACGCTCGCGTCGCATGGATCCCCGCCTTCGCGGGGACGAGCGGTAGTGGAGGAGCCACACCGCAAACACCCCCGCCCCCAAACCCCATGGCGGAGCGTGGGCGCTGGCTCCGGGCTTGGTCAGGGACGCGCCCTACCTCCCCTGAAGCGAAGACTTCGGGGGAGGGGGACCGCGAAGCGGTGGAGGGGGCGTGCGCGCCGCGCCGCGGCGAGGGCCCTCGTCCTCGATGAAGCCTGGCGCCGGAGCGGCAATCTGGGCATGGGGCCTAAGGACAGCCCTCGCGTAGCTCGCCGAAAGGCAAAGCTTCAGAAGGCGACAGCTATTCCCGCCTCGGCCTCCGCCGCCGCCTTCAGTTTTTCCTCGGTCCACTTGGCCACGCTCTTGCCCGCGAGCTGAGCGGCCAGCGCGGCGTTGGCGTGAACCTCGGGCGCGACGCGGACCATGATCTGCCCGGAATAGGGCTTCTGCGGCGTCTTTCCGACCTTGGCGCAGGTGGCGATGCAGTCCTCGACCGCCTCGTGGAAGGCCGCGCGCAGACCCTTGACCGTATCGGCATGAAAGCCGACGCCGTCGCGGATGCCGGCGATCCTTCCGAAGAAGATTCCGTCGTCGTCGTCAAAATCGACGCGGGCGGCATAGCCCTTGTGGGTCATGGTGCTCATGGC
This sequence comes from Phenylobacterium sp., assembly GCA_003136395.1. GTDB lineage: Bacteria > Pseudomonadota > Alphaproteobacteria > Caulobacterales > Caulobacteraceae > Phenylobacterium. Next base: position 22,473 of record PLEH01000226.1, on the reverse strand, counting down.
TTCACTCCAGCGCCCGTCCGCGCCTCATTTGGGATCGTAGGCGGCGTCGTCCGGATTGTCCCAGACCTCCGCGAAGGCCGGCTCGCCGGCCGCTACGAACCGTTTGACGTCGATCGCGCCGGCGCGCGCCCGGGCCCGCGCGATCTCATAGCTGGCCTGCATCCGCAGCAGGGTCTCCATGCTGACGCCGAACGCCTTTTCCAGACGCACGGCCATGTCCGACGAAATCGCCGTGCGGCCGTTCAGAAGTTCCGACAGCGCCTGACGCGAAACGCCCAGCGCCTTGGCGCCATCGGTGACGCTCAGCCCATGCGCCTCGATGATTTCGGACTTCACGAACGCTCCGGGATGGGGCGGCGCCTTCATACGCATGACCATGGCCTCCTAATGATAGTCCTCGAAATCGATGTCCTGCAGGACACCTTCGCCATCGACGCGAAACGTCAGCCGCCAGTTCCTGGTGACGAACAGGCTCCAGACGCCCTTCCGGTCGCCCGTGAGCTGATGAGCACCCCACTTCGGCGGCGCCTTCAGCTCCTCGACATTGGCCATATCCTGCAGGAAGGCCAGCATGAGCCGCAGCTTCGCGACCGAGCTGGCATCCACCTTCGAGGCGTCATCGTCCTCGAAAAGCCGTCTCAGACCTTTGTGGGCGAAACTGCCGATTTCCATGACAGAGCATAGCTTTCGCTGTGTCGCCTGTCAATCGACAGCTGACGCAGCGCCGGACCGTTTACGGAGATTGCACCCCCGCAAACACCCCCACCCTTAAACCCCATGGTGGAGCGTGTGCTCTGGCTCCGGTCTTGGTCAGGGACGCGCCAAAGGCGCGCGGCGTCGCGGCGAGGGCCCCAGGCCCTCGTCCTTGACGAAGCCCGACGCCAGGGCGGCAATCTGGGCATGGGGTTTAAGGGTGAGACTGACTTTCTTACGATCGATCGCTCACTAGCATCGCATGGGTGGAAGGTGCGGTGTTTTCGCCCAACGGTTGCACCAAGCTGAACCGTGGCGCTTAGTGCGCCTTCCTTGGGGGGAACCAAAAAATGATCAAGCAATGCCTGGTGGCTCTAGCCGCCCTGAGCCTTGGCGCATGCGCGACGAGCTATTCGGTGACGCCCATCGCCGGCGCCGCCCAGAACCTGCCCTACGACCACGGCGCGCCCGTCGTGATGTCGAAGAAGGAAAACGGCGCCGTACGTGTCGCGCCGACCGACACCGCGTTCCAGGGGCGAATGAGTCTGGGTGTCGTCGCGTTCAACGACAGCAAGGTCAGCGCCAATCTCGGAACGGAGAACGTCCACGTCTACACGGCGGCCGGCGTGTCGGTGCCGGTGTTCACCTACGAACAACTGGCCAGGGAGGCCAAGACCAGGGCGGCCTGGCAGACCTTCGCCGTCGCCCTGGCGGCGGGCGCGAACGCCTACGCGGCGTCCCAGCCCACGACCGTCAACAGCTACGGGACCGTCTATGGGTCGCGCGGGTCGGTCAATTACGCGTCGACAGCGACGGTCTACAACCCCTCGAACGCGGCCCTGGCGAACTCGATCAACCAGGCTCAGACCAGCCGCAGCATGGGTCAGATCAGCGCCACCCTCGACGCCACCTTGGCGGGCCTGGGCAGCAGCATCCTTCGCACAACGACCATCGAACCGGGCAACGCCTTCGGCGGCAACGTCATCATCGGTCGGCCGAAGTTCGCCAAGGGCGAAGAGCAGGCGCTGCGCGTCGTGGTGGACTTTGACGGCGAGGAACACGAGTTCCGGTTTTCGGTCGGGGCGTCTTAGCGAGACCGTTGCCGACCGAGACCAGCGTCAAAAGGATCAGGACACGGCGGCAGGGTCCCCGAAAAGCCACCCAAGCGCCCGAGCCGCCATCACGGTCCGATCTTTCGGCTTGTTCGCCATCGCGCGTTCGAGGTTGGCCCTGACGTCCGCCACGGCGGGAAGCGGCGCCGCCCACTCAAGGATCTCGTAGTTGGCTGGCGCATCGGGCGGCGACATGCCCTTCGGCGTCCACCCGTAGAGTTTGAACACGCGGTACTCGAGGAGACGGCGAATTTCGTCGTCCATGTCTGTCAGCTTGGCGATAAATGCAGGCGTCATGCAGATGTTGGGCAAGGCCGTGTAGGCGTCGATATCGAGGCTGACTGGGTAGACGTGGTTGAACTGGATATCGGCTCGCCCACTTGCGAGCCCGTTGGCCCATCGGAAGGCGCTGGTCGGGCTACGGTTGTCGTCGAACATCACCGTGCGCCCTTCCTGCTCGCCATGTTGTCCAACTCGGCTTTGGGTCCGAACCACAGGGAAGATGGCCTTCCCGCCTGTTTGGCGCACGGTTTCCGGATGACTGAATAGCGTCAGCGACGCGATCGCCTGCGCCACCGTCCCGTACTGCGAGGACGCGATTACCGCCTCCAACGCATGACGTCCGTTGAGCGCAAAATCCTGAAGCGTCTTGGCTCCTACCCTGGGCTCGAACCGCTTGGCTGCTTTGACAGCGACCTGGTGATCAGCTGGGGGCCGCCCGTCGTCGTGCCATGCCCCGCCCTCTCGAAACCGGCGGTACCAAAGCGCGGCGGATTTGTACGAAGCGAGGTTGTTCCTGGTGTTCCCGACGAAAGGGATCTTTGAAGGATTGGGCCGCTCGCGGCGCTGGTCCTCCGTTGAGTAGGTCAGCTTCCCGTTGCTCAGCGCGGTCGCCAGTCCCAGAAAAAGCATCGATATACCAGAGATCGAATGGCTGTCCCTTGAGCGCACCAGCGTAGAATTCAAGATAATATCTAACGGCTTCAAGTTTGAGTTCTGTCCACGCTCCACCGAACCTATGTTGTGCCCTGGCCATTGGGTTCCCCGACATTTCGGGTGAAGCTAGCTAGAAACCTCAAATGTTCAAGGGTTGCAGCTGGCTCTGGCACAACTTCACATTGTCTATCTGCCCTTCGCGATCTGAAGCCTTGCGAAGAAACTCCGCCAGCGTCTCCGCCAGCGGGGCCTCTCAACTCACAGCCACTTCCCCGAGCCGCGCGAAAGCGCGCGGCTCGAAGCGTCAGAGCCTAATACCCCTGGATCTTCGCGTAGCGATCCCGGTGGAACGCCTGGTTCCCGAACGCCGCCTCGGCCGCGCGCGCCCGCTTCAGGTAGAAGCCCGCGTCATGGGCGTCCGTCATGCCGATGCCCCCATGCATCTGGACCATCTCATTACTCACCAGGTGGAAGGTGTCGCCCATCTTGGCCTTGGCGAGGCTGACCAGCTCCGGCACGTCGGGGCTGTCGGCGTCGATGGCGGCCAGCGCCGCCTCCACCGCCGAGCGCGACAGTTCCAGGTCCGTGAACATCTTGGCCGCGCGGTGCTGCAGGGCCTGGAAGGAGCCGATCACCTGGCCGAACTGCACGCGGACCTTCAGGTAATCCAGCGTGGTCTCGAAGGCCTGGACGGCGGACCCCAGCATTTCGGCGGCGACGCCGGCGCGGGCCCGGTCGAGCACCTTGTCGATGAGGGCCGCGCCGCCCGAGAGCGGCTCGGCGGCCGCGCCGTTGAAGTCGATGTTGGCGGCGCCTCTACTGTCGGCCAGCGACAGCTTGTGGCGCTTCACGCCCTTGTCGTCGCCCTTCACCAGATAGAGGCCCAGCCCGTCCGGGCCCTTGCCGGATACGATGATGATGCCGGCCGCCATGCCTTCCAGCACGAAGGTCTTCTTGCCGGTGATCTTGCCGTCCTTGAAGACGGTCGCGACCTTCTCCGGGTTGTGGTGCGGACCCTCGTCGATGGCGAGCGCGCCCACCACCGTGCCCTCGGCGATCTTCGGCAGCCACTCCGACTTCTGCGCGTCCGAGCCGCCCAGGATCAGGGCCGAGGCCGCGGCCAGGCCGGATGACAGGAGCGGGGAGGCCGTCAGGGTGCGGCCGAGCTCTTCCAGGATCAGGCCGAGCGACAGGTAGCCGAAGTTGGAGCCGCCATATTCCTCCGGGATGATGACGCCCGCCCAGCCCATCTCCGCCATCTCGTTCCAGGCGGCGACGTCGTAGCCGAGCTCGGCGCCGGAATCGCGCATCTTGCGGAAGGCGGTGACGGGGCTCTTTTCCTGCACCCAGCTCTTTGCTGCGTCGCGCAGCATGCTCTGTTCTTCGCTTAAGACCGCCATTTCAATTCCCTCTCAAATCTCTCTTCTTCCGCTCGTCCCCGCGCAGGCGGGGATCCAAGCTGAGTTTCAAATTTATCCTCGCCCGCCGAGCCCTCACGGACAACCCGTATGGGTCCCCGCCTTCGCGGGGATGAGCGGAGGAGGGGCTAGTGGTTCTGCGTCAGGTCGGGCAACCCCAGGATCCGCTTGCTCACGATGTTCGACTGCACCTCCTGGCTGCCGCCGAAGATCGTGAAGGCCTTGCCGAACAGCCAGCCGCGCACGGCCTCCAGCTCGTCCTTGGTGAAGTCCTCGCCCTCCCAGCCCAGGCCCTGGTGGCCCATGATCTCCAGCGTCATTTCCTGACGCTCCTGGATCAGCTGGGTGCCGGCGTTCTTCATGATCGAGGTGGCGCTGGAGGGCCCGGCGTTGCCCTTGGATTCCATCATCGCGCGGATGGCGGTCTGCTGGAACGCGCGCCAGTTGATGGCGTTGGCGACCAGCCGGGTGCGCAGGTCGGAGTCCGCGATCCGGCCTTGAGCGTCCACGCCCACATAGTCCTTGGCCAGCTGCTCCAGCGGCTTGCCGCCGCCGCCCAGGCCCCCGCCGGCGCCGGTGAGGCCGGACCGCTCGTGCTGCAACAGCCGCTTGGCGATCGTCCAGCCGCCGTTCAGCGGCCCCACCAGGTCCTTCTTCTCGGCCCGCGCGTCGGTAAAGAACGTCTCGCAGAAAGGTGAGGAGCCCGCGATCAGAGGAATTGGGCGTACTTCGACGCCCGGCTGATGCATCGTGAACAGGACGAACGAGATTCCTTCATGTTTCTTCGAAGTATCCGTCCGCACAAGACAGAAGCACCAATCGGCCCATTGTGCCCCGCTTGTCCATATCTTCTGTCCGTTGATGATGAAGTGGTCGCCCTTATCTTCAGCCTTGGTCTGAAGACTGGCCAGGTCCGACCCGGCCCCCGGCTCGGAGAAGCCCTGGCACCAGGCGATCTCGCCGCGGACGATCGGCGGGATGTGTTCCTGCTTCTGCGCCTCGGTGCCGTATTCCAGCAGCGTCGGGCCGAACATCATCACGCCCATGCCGCCGATCGGGTTGTAGGCGCCGGCCTTGTTCAGCTCCTGCTGCACCACGCGCGCCTGCGCCGGCTCAAGCCCGCCGCCGCCATAGGCCGCGGGCCACGTCGGCACGCCCCAGCCCTTGTCGCCCATGGCCTTGCGCCAGGCCTCCTGGTCGGCGTCGGGCTCGGCGCGCTCCTCGCGCATCATCATGTTGCCGCGGCCCTTGAGCGCCGCCGGGAAATTGGCCGCGATCCACTCACGCGCCTCCGTCCGGAAAGCCTCCAGGTCCGTGCCGCCAAAATCCGCCATCAAATCCGCTCCTTCAAAATCTCGGCCTATCTTAGGTCCCGCTCATCCCCGCGAAAGCGGGGACCCAGGTTTTTTTCGTTGCGGCATGTAGCCTGGCAAACCCTGGGGAACGGAAGCACTCGAAACACAAAACACCTGGGTCCCCGCTTTCGCGGGGATGAGCGGAGGGTCTATCTCGCCTGCGTCACCTCGGGCAAACCCAGGATACGTTTTGAGATGATGTTGTTCTGGATCTCCTGGCTTCCGCCCGCGATGGTCCCGGACTTGCCGCGCAGCCAGGCCCGCGTGGTCCCGATCTCGTCGGCGCTGAAGCCCTCGCCGGTCCAGCCGAGCCCCTGGGCGCCCAGGATCTCCACGGCCAGCTCGGCCCGCTCCTGGCGCACCTGCGAGCCCACGTTCTTCTGCACCGACGACACCGCCGAGGGCCCCGAGTTCGATCGCGTCTCCGCCGCCGCGCGCAGGCCGGTGAGCTGGAACGCGTGGGCCTCCATCAGGTGTCTGGTCAGCCGCGTGCGCAGGTCGTTGTCGGCCAGCACCCCGTCCTCGTCCACCCCCACATAGTCGCGCGCCAGCACCTCCAGCGAAGGCCCGGGCACGGCGCCCGCCTGCGCCCCCGGCGTCAGCTGGCCGGCGCCCGATATGCCCTGGCGCTCGTGCTGCAACAGCCGCTTGGCGATGGTCCAGCCGCCGTTCAGCGGCCCCATCAGGTTCTCCTTCGGAACCTTCACGTCGGTGAAGAAGGTCTCGCAGAAGGGGGTGGTGCCGTTGATCAGCAGGATCGGGCGGGCCTCGACGCCCGGGCTCTTCATGTCGATCAGGAGGAAGCTGATCCCCTCATGCTTCTTGCTCTGGTCCGTGCGCACCAGGCAGAAGCACCAGTCGGCCAGATGGGCGCCTGATGTCCATATCTTGCTTCCCGACACCAGCCAGTGGTCGCCCATGTCGACGGCCTTGGTCTGCAGGGACGCCAGGTCCGATCCGGCGCCCGGTTCGGAGAACCCCTGGCACCAGCGAAGCTCGCCCCTGATGATCGGCGGCAGGTGGGTGCGCAGCTGCGCCTCGTCGCCGTATTCCAGCAGCGTCGGGCCGAACATGATCACGCCCATGCCGCCGATCGGATTGGGCGCGCCGATCGCCGCCATCTCCTCGGCCAGCACCTTGGCCTCCGCGCGGTTGAGCCCGGCGCCGCCATAGGCCTTGGGCCAGGTGGGCGTGCCGAGACCGGCCTCGGCCATCCGCCGTTTCCAGAGCGCCGCGTCGCCTTCCAGCTCGGCGCCGGTGGCCTCCGCATTGACCACCGCGCTGGCGTCCCGCCTGAGCGACGCCGGGAAATTGGCCTCCAGCCACTCGCGCGTCTGGGCCCGGAAGGCGTCGAGGTCGGTTGAGCCGAAGTCGGCCATTTCTGGCGTCCCATCTCTTCCGCTCGTCCCCGCGAAGGCGGGGATCCAAGCTGAGTTCAAAGTCCGTCCCCGCCGCCGCGATCCGCTCGGAAACCCTCAATGGGTCCCCGCCTTCGCGGGGATGAGCGGAGCGGGGATTGATCACCCGTTCTGTGTCGTGTCCGGCAGTCCGAGGATCCGCTTCGACACGATGTTCGACTGGATCTCCTGGCTGCCGCCGAAGATCGTCGTGGCCTTGCCGGAGAGCCAGGTGCGCACCGCGTCCCGCTCGTCCTTGGAGAACTCCTCGCCGCTCCAGCCCAGGCCCTGCGACCCCATGATCTCCAGGGTGAGTTCGGCCTTTTCCTGGCCGATCCAGGTGCCGGAGTTCTTCATCACCGACGTCGTGGCCGAGGGGTTCACATTGCCCTTGGCTTCAGCGGCCGCCCGCGCGAGCGTCAGGCCGTGGGCCTTGGCGTCGATCTGGTGCTTGGCGATCCGCGTGCGCAGGTCCGAGTCGGCGATCCGGCCCTTGTCGTCCACGCCCACGTACTTCTTGGCGAGCGAGACCACGTCCTGGCCGGCCATCATCCGCCCGCCGCCCTGGCCCGAGCGCTCGTGCTGCAGCAGCCGCTTGCCCACCGTCCAGCCGCCGTTCAGCGGCCCGAACAGCTGGTCCTTAGGCACCTTCACATCGGTGAAGAAGGTCTCGCAGAACGGCGAGGCGCCGTTGATCAGGAGGATCGGCCGCACCTCCACGCCCGGCGCCTTCATGTCGATCAGCAGGAAGCTGATGCCCTCATGCTTCTTGGCCGTGTCGGTCCGCACCAGGCAATAGCATCTGTCCGCGTGCTGAGCTCCAGAAGTCCATATTTTTGAACCATTTACGAGGAAATGGTCGCCCTTGTCCTCGGCCCGCGTCTGCAGGCCCGCCAGGTCCGACCCCGCGCCGGGCTCGGAGTAGCCCTGGCACCACCACACGTCGCCGTTCACGATGCCGGGGAAGTGCTGCTTCTTCAGCGCCTCGGAGCCGTACTCCATGAGCGTCGGGCCGAAGAACGCGATGCCCATGCCGCCGATCGGATTGCGGGCGCCGATCGCAGCCATCTCCTCGGCCAGCACCTTGGCCTCGGCGCGGTTCAGGCCGCCGCCGCCGACCTCCTTCGGCCAGGTCGGCGCGCCCCAGCCCTTGGCGCCCAGAGCCTTGCGCCAGGCCGTCGCCTCGGGGCTCTCCGGCCGCGCCTGCAGCTTGGCGAGCTGGGCCATCGGGTCCTTCGCCAGGGCCTTGGGGAAATTCTCATCCAGCCAAGCCCGGGCCTCAGCCCGGAAGGCCTCCACGTCACCACCAAAATCCGCCATCGAAATCTCGCCTTCGAAAATTCAAATCTTGAAGCCGCGGCCAAAATAGACCGCCGCCCAAACTACTTAGGATCGGGCAGACCCAGAACCCGCTTGGAGACCACGTTCAGATTGACCTCCGAGGTGCCGCCCTCGATTGAATTGGCCTTGGCGCGCAGCCAGCCGTGGACCGTGGCGATCTCGGGCGCGCTGAAACCCTCGCCCTCCCAGCCGAGGCCTTGGGCGCCCATCGCCTCGACCATCAGCTCGCCCCGCTCCTTGGCGAACTCGGCTGCGGCGTATTTGATGATCGAGGTCGCGGCGCTCGGCCCATTCGCGGCGCGCAATTCGGCCGCCGTGCGACCGATGGTTTGCCGCAAGGCCTGGAAGTTCATCTTGTTCAGAGTGATCCGCTGGCGAAGGTCGAGGTCGGCCAGCTTGCCGTCCTCGAGGCCTACATAGCGCTTGGCCACCTCGCCCAGGTCGCCGGCCGCGCCGCCGCCCACCGAGCCGCCGTCGCCGAAGCCGGCCGAGATGTTCTGGCGCTCATACTGCAGCAGCCGCTTGGCGATTTCCCAGCCGCCGTTGACCTTCCCAACCAGATTGCCCTTGGGGATCTTCACGCCCGTAAAGAAGGTCTCGCAGAACGGGCTTTCGCCACTGATCAGCTTGATCGGCCGGGTCTCGACACCCGGCCACGCCATGTCGATAAGCACGAAGGAGATGCCCTCGTGCTTCTTGCTGGCGTCTGTCCGCACCAGGCAGAAGCACCAGTCGGCCTTGTCGGCGTAGCTGGTCCACACTTTCTGGCCATCGATCTGCCAGTGGTCGCCCTTGTCCTCGCACCGGGTGGCGAGGCTCGCGAGGTCGGACCCAGCGCCCGGCTCGGAGTAGCCCTGGCACCAGCGGATCTCGCCGCGCACGATCCTCGGCATGTGCTCGGCCTTCTGGGCCTCGTTGCCATATTCCAGCAGCACCGGCCCCAGCATCCATATGCCGAAGGAGAGCAGCGGCGGACGGTAGCGTCCGGCGGCGATCTCCTGGTCGATCACCCGGGCCTGCTGCACCGTCAGGCCGGCGCCGCCGTATTCCTTGGGCCAGGTGGGCGTGGTCCAGCCCCTCTCGGCGACGCGGCGCATCCAGACGGATTGCGGGTCGTCGGAGCCTTCGAAGGCGCGGCCGCCCCAAACAGCTTCCGGGTCGGTCCTGGCGTCGGACTTGCGCAGCTCGGCCGGGTACTCGGCCTCCAGCCAGGCGCGGACCTCCGCGCGGAAGGTGTCGAGCTCTGCGGCGCCGAAATCAGCCATGGGGGCTCAAACCCTTCTTAGAGACCAGAAACGGCGGCCACCTTAGCGCCGGGCCCGGCGCAACGAAACAGCCGTTTGACGCGCTCAACTCCGACAAATCGGCTATTAGGGCGCCACCTTCAACCGGCACATGGGGCTGGATGCGCTTCCTGAGAGACCTTCGCCCCGCGGCCATCGCGATGGCGCCCTGGACGGCGGCGATCCTGACGCTGGCCGCCGGCGTGATGCTGCTGGCCTCGGGGGCGACGCCGTCCGAGCCGGCGCGCTTCATGCGGCTGATCCAGATCACGCCAGTCTATCTGATCGAGGCCAGCCACTTCCTGTCTTCGATCCTGGGCCTGGCCCTGGTGCTGCTCTCCTTCGGCCTGCGCGCGCGGCTGGACGCGGCGTGGGGGGCGACGCTGGGCGCGCTTCTGCTGGGTGCGACCCTGGCCCTTCTGAAAGGCTTCAACTGGGAGGAGACCACCGCGCTGGTGGCGCTCGCCCTGCTGCTGGCGCCCTTCCACGACGCCTTTCCGCGCAGTTCGCGGCTGACCCGCATGGAAATCACGCCGGGCTGGCTGTTGTCCGCCGCCGCCGCTGTGCTCGGCGCCGGCCTCCTGGGGTTCTGGTCGTTCCAGCATTCCGACTACGCCGACCGGCCCTGGTGGCGGGTGATGGCCGACGCCGACGCCGAGCGCGCCATGCGGGCCTGGGCCGGCGCGGCTCTGGTGCTTTTCGGGGTCGGAGTCTGGCGGCTCTTCGCCTCAGCCGCGACGCCGCCGGTCGTGGGCGAGAGCGACCCGGATTTCGAGCGGGTGCGCGAGATCCTGGCCAAGGCCGAAGTCGCCGAGCCGAGCTCGAATCTGGCGCTGCTTGGCGACAAGCGCTTCCTGTTCTCCGCGTCGGGCGAAAGCTTCCTGATGTTCGGTGTCCGCGGCCGCGCCTGGGTGGCCCTGGGCGCGCCGGTCGGCAAGCGCGAGGAGCGGCAGGAGCTGCTCTGGCGGTTCCGCGAACTGGCCGACTCCCACGCCGCGCGCCCGGGCATCCATGGCCTCAACGCCGAGGATCTGCCGGAGATCGTCGAGCTCGGCTTTTCCATCCAGAAGGTCGGCGAGACCGCCGCGGTGCCGCTGGAGAATTTCTCCATGGATGGGCGCAAGCGGGGCAACGCCCGCCGGGCCTGGCGCAAGCTCGGCGAGGCGGGCGCGACCTTCGAAGTGCTGGATCGCGAGCAGGTCACCGCCATCCTGCCCGCCCTGCAGGCGATCTCGGACCAATGGCTCTCGCACCACGCGGGCGGCGAGAAAGGCTTCTCCATGGGCGGCTTCTGGCCGGGCTACGTGCAGGAGTTCCCGGTGGCCCTGGTCCGGGTCGCCGGCAAGCCGGTGGCCTTCGCGACCCTCTGGACGACGGCCAGCCATTCGGCCTTTTCCATGGACCTGATGCGCTACGCCGACGAGGCCCCCAACAACGTCATGGATTACCTCTTCGTCGAGTTGATCAACTGGGGGCGCGAACAGGGCTATGAGGCCTTCGAGTTCGGCATCGCCCCGCTGGCCGGCCTCGACGACCGGCCGCTGGCGCCGATCATGTCGCGGGTCGGCCGACTGCTCTTCGAGCGTGGCGAGGAAATCTACAATTTCCAGGGCGTGCGGCGGTTCAAGGACAAGTATGACCCCCTCTGGCAGCCGCGCTACTGCGCCGCGCCGCACAAGTGGTCGATCCCCCTGCTGATGGCCGACGTCGGCCTGCTTTCGTCGGGCGGCGTCGCTGGCCTCTCCAAACGGCCGAAGAAGGCCGAGGAGCCGAAACCCGAACCGACGGAAGAGGTCTCGGCGGCCGCCTAGCCCTTCACGTTGCGGTCGATCAGCCGGCCGATGTCGCCGTGGTCGCCGTCGTCGTGGCCGTGGCGTTTTCGGGTATCGCGGAATTCGCCGACCACCAGCGGCCCCTTGGCCGGACCCTTCGCCACATAGCCGACCGTGCAGTAGCCGGAGCTCATGCGCCGGTCGGACGCCAGCACATAGACCAGGGAGGCGTTGGACCGTCCGACATCCTCGGCCACGACTTCCGCTCCACCGGCGCCGGCGTGGACCGCCGTGTGCTTGTTGCCATGGCCTACATTGACGTCGGCGTTCTCGCCCTCGGCGTGGACCTTGACGCCGAACATCCTCACCTCGGCGTGGTCGCCCCGGGTGTGGACGTGGAAGAAGGGCAGATCGATGTCGGCGCGATCGCCTGGTTCGTCCTTGTCCACCGCCGGGACCGGCCGGTTGTAGAGGGGCACCAGGGCGTGCAGTTCGGCCTTGGTGGGGGCCATGGCGTCGGTCGCCGAGCGGCCGTCGAGGGCCACCAGCCTGAGGCGAACGGTCTCGCCGACCGCGCCCCGGTAGTCGCAGCTCTTGCCGTCAGCCGCCTGGGCGGTGCGGGTCAGCGCGCCCTGGGTCGCCGGGCAGTCGAGCACGGCGGGGGTCCTCAGCGGGACTCCGTCAGCGGGGGCGGCCGCGACGCCATCGTAGTGGAGCGACGCGCCGGCATAGGCGGCCGCCGAGGCGCCTGCCGACAGCGCCAGCGCCGACAGGCCCACGGCGCCTAGGAGAAGTCCGCGCATCACTTAACCCCTTGATCAGCCCTGCTATGAGCCGACGGAACGTCGGGGCTGGAGGAACCAGGGTCCAGTGAAATCGCCGTAAGGTCGCCGGCTCAGCGCCCCTGGAAGACCGGCTTGCGCTTCTCGAGGAAGGCGCGGCGCGCCTCCTGGCCGTCCTGGCTGGCGAAGGCGCGGCGGATATTGGAAACCTCGTAGCGGAGCTGCGATTCCAGGTCCGTGGTTTCGTAGGACCTGACCATGCCGCGCTTGAGGAGCCGAAGCGTGATCGGCGACCAGGCGCACAGCTCCTGGCAATAGGCGGCCAGGCGGGCGGACATGGCGTCGTCGTCGACGACCTCGCCGGCCATGCCCCAGGCCACCGCCTCCTCGCCCACCAGGGTGCGGTTCTCCATCATGAAGCGCATGGCCTTTTCGTAGCCCATGGCCTGCGGCAGGGTCACCGTCAGGCCGGCGTCGGGCGATCCGCCGATGCGGGTGTAGCCGGCCATCAATCGCGCGCTGCGGCTGATCAGGCGCACGTCGCAGGCCATGGCCAGGCCCAGGCCCGCGCCCACCGCCACGCCATTGACCCCACCCACCACAGGCTTGTCGCAGCGCTTGCGGATGGCCAGCAGGAACTGACCCACCCAGCCGATGTCGTCGAGTTGCGCGGTCTGCGGCGTGTGGGGAGAGAAATCCGCGGATCCCGAGAGGTCCAGGCCCGCGCAGAAGGCGTCGCCGCTGCCGGTCAGCGCCACGACCCAGACGTTGTCGTCCCTGGCCGCGTCCTCGACCGCCCCGATCACGCTCCAGGCCAGCTCCTGGCTGAGCGCGTTCTTTTTCTCCGGCCGGTTGAGGGTGATGGTGCGGACGTGCCCCGCGTCCGACGTCGTGACGAGTGCTGCCATGGCGTGAAACTCCCCTTCGCTGCGCCGCGCGTCGCCTCGACGGACGGACCTTTTCGCGCAGCATAGGCCATCGGCGGGCTATCGGCCTACGCCCCGCGCGCGCTAGCCTCGCCGACGATGCAGGGGAGGCGGGCGATGCGGCGGACGGACTGGCGGAGACTCCTCGCGGGTCTGGCGATCGCGACCATCGGCCTGCCCCCAGCGCAGGCGGCCGCCGCGTCGAAGCCCGCTCCGTCGGGAGCCAACACGGTTTCCGAACTGATCGTGACCGCCATCAAGACGGTCTCCGAGCTCACCGTCACCGCGAAGATCAAGTGCCTCAATCCGGATTCGCCCGACAGTCGAGCCTCGAGGCCCAAGGTGGTTTCCAGCTTCCCGGCCAAGGGCGCGGTCGTGCGGCCAGGTCTGCTGATCGTCCGCGTGACCTTCGACCAGCCGATGACCTGCGACGGGTTCTTCCTGGCCGATCCGCCGCGGCAAAATCCCTGTCCCGGATCGCCGCAGCAGATGCTGCTGAGCTACGACCGGCGCACCGTCAGGATCGCATGCGTCGTCGAGCCCAACGCCGAATACGGCCTGGCGCTCAGTCCGGATCCGAATGGGAAGACCTTCGTGGGCATGAGCGGTCTGCCCTCCTTGCCCTACCAGTTTGCCTTTACGACCTCCGACGGGCCCGTGGCCGCCACGGTCTGCGACGCTTTGTCAGAAGATGAGACCACTGCGCGGCAGATCAGGGACCGCCATCCGCAGGATTGCCCCGCCGCGCCGCCCGGGAATTAGCCGTTCGCCCTGAGGCCCAACAGGGTCGCCAGGTGCACCAGCAGAGGCAGGAGGCAGGCGGCCCCCGCTAGCATGATGAAGCGCCAAGGCACCAGATGTGGTCCGCGGTGCGGGTTGGGCGGCCGGGCGCCGCGCCAGCCGGCGAACACCACAAGGCCCAAAAGGCCCGCGGCGATTATCAAGGTGAGCGGTAAGTCCATGTGCGACGCCGTATCGCAGGCCCGCCTGGAGAACGGAAGCCGTCCGCCTGCCGCCGCCCGATCCGTCCACAGGCCAGAGGCCCTTCCCACTACATCTGGTGTTATGCATTCGTTTACACCCCAAGCCACGGTGCTAGCGTGATCCTGTCCTGGAGGGGCGATTCGATGACGGCGGCGGCGCCCTGGAGCGTCAAAGGTATCGATCCGAAGGCCCGTGAGGTCGCCAAGGAGCTTGCCCGCCGTTCCGGCATGACTCTTGGGGAATGGCTTAACCGCGTTATCTTAGAAGATGAGATGCCGGAGGAGGTCATCTCCGAGGAGCATTTCAGTGCGCGTCCGTTCCGGGCCGCGATCGAGGCGCCGAAGTCGTACATGTCGAGTTCGCCGATCATTGCGAGACCAGATCCTGGGCGTTCCGACGACCTGAGCCGGATCGCCGTGGCGCTCGACCGTCTGACCGACCGCATCGAGGCCTCGGAAACGCGCACGGGCCTGGCCATCTCCGGCGTCGAGCATTCGGTGCGCCACGCCATGGCGCGCATCGAGACCGCCGAGCGCGAGCACATGGCCGTCGCCACGCGCTTCGACGCTGCGGCCGAGCAACTTGCGGCCGAGCAGGCGCGCGCCGCAGAGCGCCTGCGGCTGGTCGAGGCCGAGATGACCGGGCCACGTTCGGCCGAGGCCATGCGGGCGCTGGAGGATTCGGTCACCCGCGTCGCGGGCGAGGTCTTCGAGCATGAGGCCCGCAACCGCGCGACCTTCGCCACCCTGGAAGAACGCCTGGCCCGCTCGGAGGGGGAGGACACCGCCGCCCTGATCGACGAGGTCGTCTCGCGCCTGGCTCAGCGGCTGGCCGATGCGGAGGCCCGCACCGGCGAGGCGCTGGGGAGCCTCCGGAACTCCCTCGTCCAGCTCGATCAGCGGATGTACGCCTCGGACGGCAGCGTGCGCGGCGAGCTGGACAACCGGCTGGAGGCGCTCGCCGACCAGCTGACCCGCCGCGTCGAGGACGCCCGCACGGAGATCGCCGAGCGGCTGGCGGCCACCGGGTCGGGCGAGATCGAAGCCCGACTCGGCCAGATGGCCGAGGAGATGGCCGCCGTCGAGCAGCGCTCGGCCCACGCCATCGAGACCATGGGCCGCGAGGTCCTGACCATGGCCGAGACCCTGAACAGAAGGGTCCAGAGCGCCGAACAGCGCAGCGCCCAGGCTATCGAGCAGGTCGGCGGCGAGATCGCCCGCATCGCCGGCGCGGTGGAAAACCGCCTGGGCCGCACCGACCAGCTGCACGCCGAGGCGCTGGAGCGGCTGGGCTCCGAGATCGGAAAGATCACCGAGCGGCTCACCGACCGCATCATCCAATCCGAACGCAGAGCCGCCCAGGCGATCGACGATGTCGGCGCGCAGGTGGCCAAGGTCACCGAGCGGATCGAGCAGCGTCACGAGCGCGCCGCCAGCGATCTGGCCGAGCGTATCCGCCAGAGCGAGGAACGCACGGCGCGGCTTCTTGAGGAGTCTCACACGCGGCTGCGGGCCGCGGAGCCGCTGAGCGAGGCAGAGCCGGAACCTGAGCCGGAGCTGGAGCCAATGCCGGCTCACAGCCAGATCCTTGCGCGGTCCGAACCCGCCCCCGACGACGAGCTGCCGGCCGCGCCCGCGGTGTTCGGCGCCGAGCTCTTCTCCCGCGCCGAGCCGGTCAGCCAACCCGCGCTGGATCCCGGCAACCCGGCTTTCAACGAAGAGGACTTCGCTCACGTCGACGCCTTCGCGCCCGTGGATGAGTTCGCGCCGATCTCCGAGACCGAGGACGACGACCGCTTCGGCCAGGACGCGCCGCCCGCCCGCGAGGCGACACCATCGCTGTCGACCCGCGAGGTTATCGAGCAGGCCCGGGCCGCCGCGCGGGCCGCGGCTGCGGCGCCGCGGGCGAAGACCCTGCACGCCGGCGATCGGCGTCCGCGCACCTTGCGCGCTGGCGGCATCTTCGGCGCGCTGAAGCCCGGCCGGCCGACCTCCACATGGCAGACCGCCTTGATGGTGGCCGGGGGCGCGGCCTTCCTCAGCGTCGGCGCGGCCGGCGTGGTCCTGATGGAGGGCCCCGGCGCCGCTCATCAGACTCGCGAGCCCGCGCCGATCGAGGCCGGTCCCCGGGCCGCTGTCGCTCTGACACCGGCCGCCGACGCGCCCGTGGTCACCGCGATCGAAACGGCGCCATCGGCCGCCGCGCCAGCGGCCGCAACGCCTGTCCAGGACACGGTCGCGACCGACTACGTCAAGGTGGCCGCCGCCGTCGAACAGAAGGTTCCCGGGGCGCTGACCCGTCTGAAGGCCATTGCCGAGGGCGGCCATCCGCCGGCGCAGATGTTTCTGGCCAGACTCTACGAGACCGGTCAGGCCGGGGTCGTGCAGAATCTTGCCGAGGCGCGCCGCTGGACCGCGCGGGCCGCTGACGAAGGCGATCCCACGGCGATGCACAACCTGGCCCTCTACTATTTCCGGGGCGAAGGCGGTCCACAGGACACGCCCGCGGCCGCCCAGTGGTTCAAGAAGGCCGCCCAGCACGGGGTGGTGGATTCGCAGTACAATCTGGGCCTGCTCTACCAGTCGGGGTCGGGCGTGCCGCGCGACCTCACCCAGGCCTACAAGTGGTTCACCATCGCCGCCAACTCAGGGGACGGCGAGGCTCGGGCCAGCGCCATGGAACTGGAGTCCAAGCTGTCGGCCGCGCAGCTGGCCGCCGCCGAGAGCCAGGCCGGCGCCTTCGAGCCGACCGGCGTCGCGCCGACCCCGCAGACGCTGGCCTACGGTCCCTCGGTGGTCGCCGCCCAGAAGATCCTCGGCCGGCTCGGCTACTACAAAGGACGCCCCGACGGCTCAAACTCGCGCGACCTGAAGCTTGCGGTCACCGCCTATCAGCGCGATCAAGGTCTGGCGGCCACAGGGTCGCTGGATCCCGCCACCGTTTCCCGGCTCTCCGTCTTCTCACGTTGATCGGGGTCCGGGCCGCCCGCTCGTAACCCGAGGCGCTGCGCTTTGGACATCTATCTGCCCATCGCCGAGGTGTCCGTGAATGCGCCGCTGCTGGTGGCGCTGGGCGCCTTGGTGGGCTTCATCTCCGGCATGTTCGGCATCGGCGGCGGCTTCCTGATGACGCCGGTCCTGGTGTTCCTGGGTATCCCGCCGGCCGTCGCCGTGGCGTCCATGTCCAACCACGTGGCGGCCTCGTCGATGTCGAGCGTGATCTCCTATGGCCGCAAGCGCGCCGTGGATTTCCGCATGGGCGGGGTCCTTGCGGCCGGCGGCGTGGTCGGTGCGGTGATTGGTGTCGAGCTCTTCCGGTGGCTGCGGCTGCTGGGCCAGGCCGACCTGGTGGTGGCGCTCTCCTACCTGATCTTCCTGGGGATCATCGGCGGACTGATGTTCTGGGAATCGATGGGGGCGATCCTGCGCCGCCGCAGCAACGCCCCGCCGGCGCCTCGGCGCGACCGCCGGCCGCCCTGGCTCTACGGCCTGCCGCTCAAGCTGCGCTTCCCGCGCTCGCGGCTGTACATCAGCGTCATCCCGCCGATCGCGCTCGGCGCCTTCGTGGGGGTCCTGTCGGCGATCATGGGGGTGGGCGGCGGCTTCGTGCTGGTGCCGGCCATGGTCTATGTGCTGCGGATGCCGGCCAATGTCGTGGTGGGCACCAGCCTCTTCCAGATCATTATCACCACCGCGCTCACCGGCGTGCTGCAGGCCGGCCGCAACCAGACCGTCGACATCCTGCTGGCGACACTTCTGCTGGTGGGCGGGGTCATCGGCGCCCAGCTCGGCGCGCGCGCCTCATCGCGGTTCCGGGCGGAGGAACTGCGCGCGCTCCTGGCCTTGATTGTCCTGATGGTGGGCCTGCGGATGGGACTTGGCCTCTTTTTCACGCCGCACGACCCCTTCGTGCTGATGTCGGGGAACGGCTGATGGCCGCGACGCTTCCGCCTGCGCTCGCCCACCCGCCGGCAGGTGCGCCGGCCGTCTCCGCGGCGCTGACCCAGACCAATGTGCGGGTGAACTCCGATTTCCGCGGCGACCAGATTGTCCTCTACGGCGCGGTCTTCGATCCCGCCTCGCGGCCCAGCGACGTGGTGGTCATCGTTCGTGGTCCTGACCAGCCGGTGCGGATCGCGCGCAAGAGCCGGGTCGCGGGTGTCTGGATCAACAGCCGCCCGGTGGTCTTCCAGGGCGCGCCGGGCTTCTACATCGCCGCCTCCACGCGGCCGCTGGATGACATCGCTCACTTCGCGGTGCTGCGCCGCCTGCAGGCCGGGGTCGATCATCTGGCCATGAACGCCCCGGCCGAGCAGGTCACCGAGACCCGTTACGGCGTGCGCGACGTGGTGGTCTCCAGCCTGGGCGCCGACTACCTCGACTGGCGCAACGCCGTCGTGCGGCTGAAGGAGGCCGAGCACCTCTACGACGTCGCCGATCACGGCGTGCGCTTCGTGGACAAGGGCCTGTTCCGGGCCGAGATCGCCCTGCCGGCCGAGGCCCCGATCGGCCAGTACGACGTGCGCATCCTGCTCTTCCAGAACGGCCAGCCGGTTTCGGAGAAGGACCGAGTGCTCACCGTCGAAAAGGTCGGGGTCGAGCGCGGGCTTTACCTTTGGGCCCATCAAAGGCCATGGTCCTACGGGTTCGCGGCGATGGCCTTTGCGCTGGCGGCCGGTTGGGCGGCCTCGTCAGCCTTCCGGAGAGACTGAATGGTGACGGACGGCCCCCACGTCTCAGTCCGCTACGACACCATCCCGCCGGCGCTCTGGATCATCGCCATCTTCGCGCTCGCCCCGTTTCCCCTGGCCGCGGCCGCCTATGGCTGGGGTCCGCCCGAGATCGCCCGCCCGGCGCTCACCGTCATCCTCAACTGGTCGGTCTGCGTGCTGGCCTTCCTGGGCGGCGTCCGCTGGGGCCTGGAGAGCGGCCGGCCGAAGCCCCGGGCCGAGCGCCTGCTGATCTCGGTCCTGTCACCGGTGGCGGCCTGGACGATCCTGGCGGCGCGTCATCGCGTCCCGGACGGCTGGATTATCGGCGGCTGCATCGGCGCCTTCCTGGTGCAGTGGCTGTTCGATCACCAGGGGCCGGACGTCCCGGCCCGCTATCCAAGGCTCTCAACCGCGGTCACCGCGGCGGCCTGCATCTCGCTCGCCGTCTGCCTCGACCAGGCGATGAAGACCGGCCACGTCTGAGCCAAGGCTAGTCGTCCCGGAGCGAGCGCCACCCGACCGCGTGCACGCGGCCGACGCCCAGAGCTCCCACGATCGGCGGCCTTGCGAAAAGACCTGCGAAGGCGCTGTCCCGCACATTTAGCCCCCCCGTGTAGGCCCCGAACGCCGGCAGGATCAGGCGCTCGGAATCGGAGACGAAACAGCGGCGCCGCACGCTGCCGAGCGTGGCCTTCACGCGGGCCGCCGGGTGCAGGTGGCCAGAGACTTCGCCGGGCTGCAGGCCAGCCAGCGGCTCGTGGCGCAGGCTCAGGCCACAGAGCTCCAGTTCGTCCGCCACGTCGCCCGGCAGCGCGCGGGGGCCGTCGGCGTCGTGGTTGCCGATCACCCAGACGAGCGTGCGGCCGCGGGCGAGCTCGCGCAGGCGTTCGGCGTCGTCCTGCGCGAGCCGGCTCTCCGACCTGCCGTCGTGAAAGGTGTCGCCCAGCAGGATCACCACCGCCGGCGTCAACGCCGCGACCTCGACGGCCAGGCGGCTCAGGGTTTCACGGGTGTCGTAGGGCGGCAGCATCTGTCCGCGCGCGGCGTAGGCGGAGCCCTTCTCCAGGTGCAGGTCGGCGACCACCAGGGCTCGCTCGGCGGCGAGCCACAGGGCGCCCGAGCAGCGCAGCAGAACCTCGGCAGCTCCGACGGTCGTGCGCAGGCCGCCGCAGTCGGCGTTGGCGTAGTCGTAGGCGAAAGTCTTCTGGGCGAGCGCGTTCACTGCAGGGCCTCGGCGATCAGGTCGTCCGCGGCTTCGCGCAGGATCATGGTCTCGCCGGTGTGGCCGGGGCTGCGCTCCTTGCCGATCTCCAGCAGGATCTGCACCGAAAAGGGCGACAGGTGCTCCAGCGGGCTGTGCCGGATGCGACCCTTGATCCGCGCCAGCATCTGTCCCAGGCGCGCCACGTCGATGAGGCCGCTCGCCGCGTCGTCCCGCGCGCAGCGCAGCAGCAGGTGGTCCGGCTGGTGGCGGCGAAGCGTGTCGTAGATGAGGTCGGTGGAAAAGGTGATCTGGCGTCCCGTCTTCTGCTGCTGGCCGGGGAAGCGCCGCTCGATCAGCCCCGCGATGATCGCGGCGCCCTTGAAGGCGCGCTTCATCATGAAGCTTTCAGCGAGCCAGGCTTCCAGGTCGTCGCCCAGCATGTCCTCGTCGAACAGAGACCCGAAGTCGAGGCCGTCGAGCGGCGTCAGCGCCCAGACCGCCAACGCATAGTCGTTGCAGACGAACCCCAGGGGCGCGGCCCCGATCCGCTCCAGCCGCCGCGTCAGCAGCATGGCGAGCGTGGTGTGCGCCAGGCGCCCCTCGAAGGGGTAGCAGACCATGAAATTGCGGCGGCCCCGCGGGAAGGTCTCGAGCAGCATCTCGTCTTCCTCGGGAATGAGGGAGCGGTCGCGCTGGGCTTCGAGCCATTCGCGCACGTCGGTGGGCAGCACCTGCCAGTGCGCCTGGTCGTACATCAACTGGCGCACGCGCTTGGCGAGGTAGGTGGAGAGCGCGAACTTCGACCCGCCCCAGGACGGCATCTTCGGGTCGGCCGACGGCGCGGGCTGCACCAGAACGTCGAGATTGGTGACCCCCACCAGCCGCCAGACCTGGCCGGCGAAGACGAAGGTCTCCCCGGGCTCCAGCATCTCGATCATGCCTTCTTCGATCTCGCCGACCTTGCGGCCGCCGCCCCCGCGCCGCGTGGCGATGCGGACCGAGAGCATGGCGGGCGAGACGATGGCGCCCACGTTCAGGCGATGGCGCTGGGCGGTCTCGGCGTTGCGCACCCGCCACAGGCCGTCCTGGCCTTTTACGATGCGGCGGAACTTGTCGTAGGTCTTGAGCGCATAGCCGCCGGTGGAGACGAAATCGACGACCTGCTCGAAGTCCTCCCAGATCAGGTCGCGGTAGGGGCCGGCGCTCCGGACTTCGTCGAAAAGCGCCAGGAGGTCGAAGGGCTCGGAGCAGGCGCAGCCCATGACGTGCTGGGCCAGCACGTCCAGCGCGCCGACCCGGGGCGGGTCGCCGTCCAGCTTGTTCTCGGCGATGGCCTCGCGGGCGGCTTGGCACTCCAGCATCTCGAAGCGGTTGGCCGGGACGAAGAGGGCCCGCGACGGCTCGTCCAGCCGGTGGTTGGCGCGTCCGATCCGCTGCACCATTCGCGAGGCGCCCTTGGGGCTCGCAAGCTGGATCACCAGGTCCACGTCGCCCCAGTCGATGCCGAGATCGAGGGTGGAGGTGCAGACCACCGCGCGCAGCTCGCCCCGCGCCATGGCTGCCTCGACCTTGCGCCGCTGCTCGGCGGCGAGGCTGCCGTGGTGGAGCGCGATCGGCAGGCTGTCCTCGTTCAGCCGCCACAGCTCTTGGAACGCGAACTCGGCCTGGAAGCGGGTGTTGACGAAGACCAGCGCGGTTTTCGAGGTCTTGATGACGTCATAGACCTCCTGCATGGCGTGCTGGGCGGTGTGGCCGGCCCACGGCACCTTGCCCTCCGACAACAGCACCTCGACGATCGGTTCGGCGCCGGCGGGGCCGCGGACCAGGTCGATGCTTTCAGTGCCTCCCCTTGGGGGGAGGTGGCGCGAAGCGCCGGAGGGGG
>PLEH01000226.1:0-635 GCA_003136395.1 Phenylobacterium sp. | reverse complement strand
AGCGCCAGCAGGTCGCCGCGCTTTGAGGCGTGCAGGGTGTGGATCTCGTCGAGGATCACGCACTCCAGGCTCTCGAAATAGAGCCTGGCGCCCTCCCAGGCGCAGAGCAGGGCGAGCTGCTCCGGCGTGGTCAAGAGGATGTCCGGCGGCTTCACCCTCTGGCGCTGGCGGCGCGATAGGCCGGTGTCGCCCGTGCGGCTCTCGGCGACAACGGGCAGGCCCATCTGCAGGATCGGCGCGTTGAGGTTCCGCTCTACGTCCACGGCCAGCGCCTTCAGCGGCGAGANNCGCCGGTGGGCGCGATCAGCAGGGCGTCGCGGCCGGCCCGGGCGCGTTCGATCATCGCCAGCTGATGGGCGCGCGGGCTCCAGCCCCGCTGGGCGAACCAGTCGGCGAACCTCGGCGGCAGGAGATCGGCGGCGGGAACCGCGCTGTCGGCCATCCTGCGCCTATAGCATGTTCCCGTTACGTTTCGAGGGGCGAAGGGGGTCTCGCCTCAGCTCGAAAGGAGGCGGCGAATGGCCGAGACGAGCATCAGCGCTCCGAACACAATCCGCATCGCACCAATGAGGCGCATGATGATGGCCGCGCCGAAGAGCCTGCGAAAGATGCGGGTGAGCGGATCGGCCTGGCTC
>PLEH01000071.1:23827-24321 GCA_003136395.1 Phenylobacterium sp. | reverse complement strand
CCGCTGCGACAGCTCGCTTGTGCGATGCCACGCCAGCAGCTCTTTCTCCAGCGCGCTCAGCCGGACCTGCAGATCGCCGATCTGACCCGCCAGGCCGGTGATGATCCGCACGGCCAGCTCGGGCACATCCGGCGCCGCGCCTCGGGCGATGCGGGCGGCGAGCTCGAGCGCATGGTGCAGGCCCCGCGCCATCTCGATCCCAAACTCGGCGAGCAAGCCCCGGATCATGTTGACCAGCTGGGTGCGCTGCTTGACCAGCAGATCGCGCGTCCGGTGCAACGCCAGCGCCGCCTGTTGCGGCTCCGACTTCGCCGCCACGAAGCGCATCGTCGGACGGGTCACCGCCTCGCAGATCGCCTCGGCGTCGCCTGCGTCGGTCTTGCCGCGCTTCACGTACGGTTTCACGTACGCCGGCGGCATCAATCGGACTTCATGGCCGAGCTTCGTCAGCTCCCGCGCCCAGAAGTGCGATGTCCCGCACGCTTCCATCCCGA
>PLEH01000071.1:0-23783 GCA_003136395.1 Phenylobacterium sp. | reverse complement strand
GAGCGGGAGCCATCCACCCCATCTGCTTTGGGTCGAAAACGGTCATCGAGTTCAGTCCCGGAAGCGGACCTTCCATACAATCTTCGTCAGACCCTAGCGGACCGAATGGACCGCGCCTCGACTATGTAGCGTCATGCGAAACGGGGGAGGGGCGGGGGATCTCGGCCGGTCCGTTGCCGGATGTCAGCTAGGGATTGAAGTCGCGCTCGATGCGGGTCCCGATCCCGCGATCCGTGGCGAAGTCCTCGACGTCCCAGAAGGATCGAAACTTCTTCGCAATAGCGGAGGCTATCCGGTTGGGACTGGCCCTGGGCGGGAGGGCGAGTTCGCGCACCAGATCTGCCTGGGCGGCCGGATCGAAGATCAGCAGTTTTGCGAACTCGTAGATCGCGCCTTTACCGAAGTCGTACCATTCGACGACGACGTCGTGATCGCGGACGTAGCTTCGGTGCGAGCCAGGCTTCTGCGGCATTCTGTAGGACTGAGTGGTCAGCGTAGAAGCCTCCTTTGGGGCGCGCGGCTGCCCTCCCCAGGAGTGGGGGTGTCGCGCGGGTGGTGTTTCAGAGGGGGGCGCAGGCGGATCTTCGCGGCAGCGCTAATGCGTAGCTAAGCCTCGGGGCCAAATGATTCAAGGCGGGAGCCGCATCAGCTTGTCTTTTGGATCTCTACTGCAGAGTCCGTTGTTGATCGTGCCCCGGTCGGAAGTGGAGTGCGAGGCGATGCCAACGCCAGTGGGTGTGAGCCCGCATCCGATCGACGCGCTTCTTGCGGATCTCGGCCGCGAACATCGGGCCGAACCGGTTCCACCAAAGCCGGACCGCCTCGTGGCAGATGTCGATGCCACGTTCGAACAGCAGGTCCTCGACGTTGCGCAGCGACAGCGGAGATTTGACGTACATCATTACCACGAGGCGGATCACCTCGGGTGAGCTGTCGAAGTAGCGGAAGGGGTTGGCGGGATTGGTCATCCGACGCGGCTAGGGTGCGTCGGTAAGCGGGCCCTGAACTTTGGGCTGACAGTACCACGATGCGCCTTGGAATTCTGGAAACACCGGGTAGTGCGCGCGACGCGTCCCGAAGGGTGGGGGCAGACACCCCACGACCAGTCTCCACTCGCGTTTGAGCGGGTCCGTCCCGCTTGACCGGTCGCGCGCCGAGGGCCCATCGTGAGTATCAGCGGCGGTCGAACATCTTCCTCTGAACTGGGAGCGGGACCGGTGAGCGGCGGGTGACTCAGGCGCCTGGCGATCCGCGCGCCGACAAACGGGAGGTCCATTGGCTCAGCTCGACTATCTTGCGCCGTTGAAGGTCGAAGACGCGGTGAAAGCCCTCGCCGCGACAGGGAGCTATGCGCTGGCGGGGGGAACAGACCTTTTGGTGCAGCTGCGGTCGGGCCGCATCCGACCTGACACGATCGTGGATCTGAAGCGCATCGCCGGAACCATCGGTATCCGGGAGGAGGCCGGCGGCTTCGTGATCGGCGCGGCCACCCCGGGCGCGATGATTGGCGAGCATGAGGCCCTTTCACGCGCATGGCCGGGGCTGGTGGAAGCCGTCAGCCTGATCGGCTCAACCCAGGTCCAGGGCCGCGCCAGCCTAGCGGGAAACCTGTGCAACGCCTCACCGGCCGCCGACAGCGTTCCGGCGATGATCGCAGCCCGGGCGGTCTGCGTGGTGGTTGGACCCGCGGGGCGGCGCGAAGTCCCGGTCGAGGCCATCGGAACGGCCCCGGGGCGCACCTCGCTGGCGCCCGGCGAGTTCGTTCTGGAAATCCGCCTGCCGCCCCGGCCGGCTCGATCGTCCGACGCCTATTTGAGACTTATCCCGCGCACCGAGATGGACATCGCCGTGGTCGGCGCCGGCGTGAACTTGACCCTGGACGCCGCCGGGGTGGTGATCGAAGCCCAAGTCGCGCTAGGGGCCGTAGCCCCCACGGCCCTCCTGGTTCCCGACGCCGGCGCGGCCCTGGTGGGAAGCAAGCTGGACGAGGCGAGCCTTGCGGCGCTTGACACCGCCGCCCGCGCGGCCTGCCACCCCATCAGCGACAAGCGCGGCACGGCGGAATATCGGACCAAGATCGCAGGCGTGCTGGCCCGGCGCGCGGCGTTCATCGCCTATGAGCGGGCAGGGGCAAGAGCGTGAGTAAGCCGCACATCTCGGCGATCGTGAACGGCGATCCCGTCGAATTCCTCGCCGATCCGGGGATGACCCTGCTGGACGCGCTGCGCGACGAGCTGAGCCTGACGGGCTCCAAGGAAGGCTGCGGCTCGGGTGACTGTGGCGCGTGCAGCGTCATCGTCGACGGGCGGCTGGTGTGCTCGTGCCTGATGCTGGCGGCCGAGGCCGAGGGCCGGCGCGTGGACACCATCGAAGGCCTGGCCCAGGGCGGACGCCTGCACCCGTTGCAGCAGAAGTTCCTCGAGCACGCCGCTCTGCAATGCGGCTTCTGCACGCCGGGCCTGCTGATGGCGGCCAAGGCGTTGCTGGACGCCAATCCCGATCCCACCGAGACCGAGGCTCGCTACTGGCTTGCGGGAAATCTGTGCCGGTGCACCGGCTACGACAAGGTGATCCGAGCCGTCATGGATGCGGCCGCGGAACTGCGACAGGTGAAGGTGTGATGAGCGACGTTCTGGACGGACCCGGCGTTCAACCGGACCTCAAGGTTGTCGGCACCCGCCCGATCCGCCCGGACGGGGCAGACAAGGTCACCGGCCGTGCGGCGTTCGGCGCCGATTTCAACATGCCGGGACAGCTGGTGGGCAAGATCCTGCGCAGCCCGCACGCGCACGCCAAGATCGTCTCCATCGACACCCGCAAGGCTCGCGCCTTGCCAGGGGTGAAGGCCGTGGTGACCGGCGCCGACTTCCCGAACCTCGCGTCGGAGATGCACGAGGGCGGCGAGGCCGCCTCGAACCTGCGCGACCTGGCGATGAACGTGATCGCCCGCGACAAGGCGCTCTACGACGGACACGCGGTGGCCGCGGTGGCCGCCACCTCCTCGGCCATCGCCGACGAGGCCCTGCGCCTCATCACTGTCACCTACGAGGTCCTGCCACACGTCATCGACGTGGAGGCGGCCATGTCGCCGGACGCGCCCGTGCTGCATGCGCACCTCTTCACCGAGGGCCTGGAGGTTCGACCGACGTCGGCCTCGAATGTGGCCAGGCGCAACCAGATCACCCGTGGCGACCTCGCCGAGGGCTTCGCCGCCGCCGATGTGATCGTCGAGGGCCGCTATACGACCCAGGCGGTGCACCAAGGCTATATCGAGCCCCACGCCTGCGTGGCCGCCTGGGTGGAGGACGGTCAGTGCGACGTCTGGAGCTCAAGCCAGGGCCAGTTCATGGTCCGCACCTACTGCGCCAAGATCCTTGGGCTGGAGATCTCCGACATCCGGGTGACCCCGGCCGAGATCGGCGGCGGCTTCGGCGGCAAGACGACGGTCTATCTGGAACCGCTGGCGCTCGCCCTGTCGCGGCAGAGCGGTCATCCGGTCAAGATGGTGATGACCCGTGAAGAGGTGTTCCGCGCCACCGGCCCCACGTCCGGCGCGGTGATCCTGGTGAAGCTCGGCGCCAAGGTCGACGGGACCATGACCGCAGCCGAGGTGGAGCTGAAATACCAGGCCGGCGCCTTCCCCGGTTCGCCCGTGGGCGCGGGCAGCATGACGGCGCTCGCCTGCTACGACATCCCCAACTTCCTTATCACCGGCTGGGACGTGGTCACCAACAGCCCCAAGGTCGCGGCCTATCGTGCGCCTGGAGCGCCCATCGCGGCCTTTGGAGTGGAGAGCGCTGTCGACGATCTGGCCCGTAAGCTGGGCATGGATCCCCTCGCCCTGCGCGAGAGGAACGGCGTGCGGAACGGGGTCAAGGCCGCCTACGGTCCGACCTTCCAGAACATCGGCTATCTCGAGACGCTCGCGGCCATCAAAGACTGCCCGCAATATTCCCTGCCGCTCGGCCCGAACCAGGGCCGGGGGGTGGCCGCGGGCTTTTGGTTCAACGTCGGCGGGGAAAGCACCGCGGCCGTGCACGTCAACGAGGACGGCAGTGTCGTGGTGGTGACCGGCAATCCAGACATCGGGGGCTCGCGAGCCGCCATGGCCATGATGGCCGCTGAGACCCTGGGCGTGCCTATGCAGCGTGTCCGCCCGCGGATCGCCGACACCGCGTCGATCGGCTTCTCCATGCTGACCGGCGGGAGCCGCACCACCTTCGCCACCGGCATGGCGGTGGTGCAGGCGGCTGAAAAGGTGGTGGCGGACCTCAAGCGCCGGGCGGCCCTGCTCTGGGAGGTGCCGGCCGACAAGGTCGAATGGCGCAATGGCGCGGCGGTCTGTCTGGATCCGGCGAAAGCCGACCCAAAGCCCATGACGTTGGAAATCCTGGCCGGTCAGTCCGCGCGGACCGGCGGGCCGATCTCGGCCCAGGTGTCCCTGAACGCTCAGGGCGCCGGGCCGGGTTTCGGAGTCCACGTCTGCGACGTGGAGATTGACCCGGAGACCGGTCATGTCACCGTGTTGCGCTACACGGCGGCCCAGGACGTCGGCAAGGCGATCCATCCTTCTTACGTTGAAGGTCAGGTCCAAGGCGGGGTCGCGCAGGGCGTCGGATGGGCGCTGAACGAAGAATACATCTTCGATTCCGACGGGCGGATGGAGAATGCGGGCTTCTTGGACTACCGCGTGCCGGTCGCCTCGGACCTGCCCATGATCGACACCATCCTCGTTGAGGTCGCCAATCCACGTCACCCCTTCGGCGCCAAGGGCGTCGGTGAGGTCCCGATCGTGCCGCCGCTGGCGGCGGTGGCGAACGCCATCCGTTCGGC
Source organism: Phenylobacterium sp. (assembly GCA_003136395.1). Classification (GTDB taxonomy): domain Bacteria; phylum Pseudomonadota; class Alphaproteobacteria; order Caulobacterales; family Caulobacteraceae; genus Phenylobacterium. The sequence continues at coordinate 18,950 of PLEH01000071.1, read as the reverse complement.
CATCGGCGTGCGGATGGCGGACTTACCTCTATCGCCGCCCAAGATCCGGGCCGTGATGGACGCCAGAGCGAGCTAGGCGCGTGGTCCATGTCATAGCCCCGTCCGATTGCCACCAGTTCACGGGCGGTCTGACTGAGTTCGACGTTGAGGCAGACACCGTGCGCCGGCTCATCAGCGAACTCGAAGCCCGGTTTCCGGGGCTGGGAGACTATGTGGACCGGCGGATGGCGATCGCGATCGATGGCGAAATTCACCAGGACGCCTGGTTCTCTCCGATCCGTGCCAACAGCGAGATCTATCTAATTCCCAAGATAGGCGGCGGTTAGCGGACGGCCGTCCGGTTTCGATCTGAGCAGAAGCCAAGGAGCCTTTGGGCGAACGCCGCGAGTTCCCGCTGTGGATCGCTGGCCCTGACTCGCGCGACCGTGGCCCGCAATATTCCCCGCCGCTCGGCCCGAACCAGGGTCGGGGCGTGGCCGCGGAGCCGCCATGGGAAACCAGGCGGCGGTGCGGGCAGTCAGAGGACGAGACGTTTCCACTTTGGGCCTGTGGAGCACCACGCCCGAGCGGAGGTAGCCGCGGCGCGGCCGGCGCTTGGTGGCCCCTAGGTCAGGGCTATTAGGCTGGCGTCCGACGTTGAGAGGATATCCGCCATGGCCAAGACGCCCGTCGTTCTCAAGACCCGCTTGGAACCGCAGGACGAGTTCCCGCACGACCCGGGTGACGCCAAGAATTACAATGAGAGTATGTACTTCAACGTCTTCGACCCCGGGTCGAAGGCGGCCGGCTGGTTCCGGATCGGCAACCGACCCAATGAGCAGTACGCCGAGATCAGCGTGTGCATCTACCTGCCGGACGGTCGCATCGCCTTCGCCTTCGCCCGGCCCCCGATCGCCGCGAACACCGAAATGGCCGCCGGCGGCCTGCGGGTCGATGTGCTTGAGCCGTTCAAACGCCTGAAGGTGACCTATTCCGGCAAGGTGCTGCTGCTAGAGCGCCCGTTCGAAATGGCCGATCCCAAGGCGGCGTACCGCAACAACCCCTCCGTCCCTTGCACGGTCGAACTGGACTATGAGGGGGTCTCGCCGATGTATGGCGGCGAGACGGTGAAGGCCGACGGCTCCTCTCTCGAGATCGATCCCGAGAAATCCTTCGCCAAGGCCCACTACGAGCAGCACTGCGCAGCCAAGGGCGTCATCACCGTGGGCAACGAGCGGTTCGATGTCTCGGGCTTCGGCCTGCGCGACAAGTCGTGGGGGCCGCGCCACTGGCAGGCGATCGACTGGTACCGCTGGTGCCCCATGAACTTCGGCCGCGACTTCGGTCTGATGCTGTCGGTGATCGGCGACGGCAAGGGCGGCGCCCGCCAGGGCGGTATGGTCTTCCGCGATGGGATCTACGACCTGATCGAGGAATGCGTCATCGACAGCGATTGGGACGAGCACGACTACCAGACCGCGTTGCGCGCCACGGTGAAGACGGAAGCCGGTAAGGCCTATGAGATCACAGGCCGCGTCCTGTCGTTGATCCCGCTGCGCAACCGCCGCGCCGCGCGCGACGGCCAGGAGGTGCAAACCCGCATCACCGAGGGCCTGACCGAGTACCGGTGCGGCGACCTGGTCGGCTACGGCCTCAGCGAATATCTCGACCAGATCGTTGACGGCGCGCCGTCGGGCCGCAAGGCGGGATACTAGGCTTGGGCGCGCGCGCTTTCGATGGCGTGCCGACGCGGCGCACGAGGAACAGGCGCCGAACACGGCGGTCACGCGGCAGCGGCCACGGCCGCCCACGTCTAATGCGCCCTGGATCGACCCGCGGCCGCAAGGCATGACCGAGGCCGGTGGCGTGTCGTCGCAGGTCCTCGTTTACCGGGACCTGCCGCGGGCCTGGAGACGTGGCCAACTTCGTTTGACAGAGCTCGCCGACCCTCAACTTCCGGCCGCCCCCATCGGGTCTTATGGGAAATCAGTAACTGCTGGCGGGACCCTCGCGAGGGTTGTCACTGCCAAGTTCCTGGTCTGCTTTGAATGGCTACGCCTACCGGAAGGCCGGCTGTGAAGACCCGCCAATTCAGCTAGCCTTGCGAGCTTTCGGCTTCGCGGCGGCTCTTTGGGGGGTCTTCGCCTTCGCGGCCGGTTTGGCGGCGGTGTTGCCCTTGGCGCCCAGGCTGGCGCGGAGGGCGGCCATCAGGTCCACGACATTGGTGTCGTCGGGCTCGGCGACCTTGGCGGGCTTGTGGCCCTTCATCTTGTCCTTGATGAGCGCCTTCAGGGCCGTTTCGTAGCGGTCGACAAACTTGGCCGGGTCGAAGGGGCCTTCCTTCTGCTCGATAATCTTCTCGGCGATCGCGATCATGGCCGGGTCGGGCTTGGCGTTGCTGATGCCCTCGAAGATCTCGTCGGGTTTGCGGACCTCGGCGTCCGAGCGGATAGTGTAGGCGAGGATTCCCTTGCCGCGCGGCTCGAGCGCCAGGATCCGTTCGCGGGTGGCCATGACGATGCGGCCGAGTGCGATCTGGCCGGACTTTTCCAGGGCGGTGCGGATGACGCCGAAGGCCTCCTGGGCCAGCTTGCCGTCGGGGGCGATGTAGTAGGGGTTGTCCCAGTAGAGGCGGTCGATCTCGTCCCCCGGGACGAAGCGTTCGATGTCGATGGTCTTGGTGCTCTCCAGCTTGACCGAGCGGATCTCCTCGTCGGTGAGCAGGATGTATTCACCCTTGGAGACCTCGTAGCCCTTCACCAGCTGCGACCGCTCGACCGGCCCGGTGTCGGGGTCGGTCGTGATCATCTTGATGCGGTTGTTGGTCTTCGGATTGATCAGGTTGAAGTGGACGTCGCCGCCGGAATTGGTCGCGGTGTAGAGCCCGACCGGGCAGGTGACGAGCGACAGCCTCAAATGGCCTTGCCAGCTCGGACGATACGCCATGTGGGTTCCTTTGAGGCGGCGCCGTGGGGCGCTCACAGCCGACTCAACGGGTGTTCGCTGGATTCGTTCGGCCTAGCCGCAGAGGGCGGCTTCGCCGGAGTCCAGATCGATGCGGAAACAGTGCTCGTGGCCGGTGGCCAGGTCGCGAACGATGACGCTGATGTCGTCGTCGCCGGCGGTGGGATGGAGGTCTTCCACATAGGCGACGGCGGCGGCCTCAAAGGAGGCCTCCTGGAGGACCCGCGCGTGCTGGCTGTCCAGGTGGCGGGCGTGGACGCGGAACGGGCGGGTTTGCGCGGCGGCCTGGGTCATGGCGTGATCTCCTGAGGGGGCAACGCGTGGACGCCGGAAAGGATTCACCGGCCCCTCGGATCGCGGGGCTCTGCTGTTCGTTGATGAGCATCGGGAGCGAACATGGCCGCCACGAAGCTCGCCAAATACCCCAAGCTCGCCAAGTATCGGGGCATGCGGGATTTCACCCGGACCGCCGAGCCGTCGGGGCGGGACGCCAAGGTCCTGCCGTCGCAGGCCCCGCGCTTCGTGATCCAGAAGCATGCCGCCAGCCACCTGCATTTCGACCTTCGCCTGGAGTACGAGGGGACCTTCCGGTCCTGGGCCGTGCCGAAGGGGCCGTCGCCGGACCCGACGGTTCGGCGCATGGCGATGGAGGTGGAGGACCATCCCCTCGACTACGGCGACTTCGAGGGCACGATTCCTAAGGGCCAGTACGGCGGCGGGACGGTGATGCTGTGGGACCGCGGCTACTGGGCGCCGCAGGCGGGGTTCGAGAACATCGGCCGGGCGCTGGAGAGGGGCGAGCTGAAGTTCGTCATGGAAGGCGAGCGGATGCACGGCTCGTGGGTGCTGGTGCGGCTGAAGGGCGACGGCAAGGGCAAGCACGCCTGGCTGCTGATCAAACACCGCGACGAGGGGGCGGTTGAGGGCGGCGCGGGCGGTCCTAGCGACGACGATCGCTCCGTGGCCTCGCGCCGGACCATGGCCGACATCGCGGCCGGCAAGGGCAGGGCAGCGACGCCCTTCATGACGGCCAAGGGCGCGAAGGCCGGCGCGGTCTGGCAGAGCCAGGGGAAGGCGACGGGGGCCAAGACCAAGACCGTCACGCGCCTGCCGGCCTTCATCGAGCCGCAGCTCGCCCGGTCGCTGGAGAAACCGCCGGGAGGCCCGGGCTGGGTCCACGAGATCAAGTTCGACGGGTACCGCATGCAGCTGCGCGCGCTGGGCGGCGCGGCGACGCTGTTGAGCCGCAAGGGCCTCGACTGGTCGGCGAAGTTCCCCGAGATTGTCGCGGCGGGCGCCAAGCTGGACGATGGGATCATCGACGGCGAGGTGGTGGCGCTCGACCACACCGGCGCCCCGGACTTCGCGGCGCTACAGGCGGCCATCTCCGAAGGGAAGACGAAGGACCTGTTGTTCTTCGCCTTCGACCAGATGTTCGCCGGCCCGGAAGACCTGCGGCCCCTGCCGCTGGCGGACCGCAAGGCGCGCCTGCAGTCCCATGTCCAGGACGCGCCGGGCGCCATCCGCTACGTCGACCACTTCACGCTCGCTGGCGACGCCGTGCTGCAGTCGGCCTGCCGCATGGACCTGGAGGGGATCGTGTCGAAGCGGCTCGACGCGCCCTATCAGTCTGGCCGCAGCGAAAGCTGGGGCAAGTCCAAGTGCCGGCAGGGCCACGAGGTGGTGATCGGCGGCTGGACCACGACGGGCGAGGCCTTCCGCTCGCTGATCGCGGGCGTCAATCGGGACGGCGAGCTGGTCCATGTGGGCCGGATCGGCACGGGGTTCGGCCGCGACGCGGTTGCGCGGATCCTGCCACGGCTGAAGGCGCTGGAGACCGACGTCAGCCCCTTCAGGGGCAAGGGCGCGCCAAAGACGGCCGCCGGCGTCCATTGGGTGCGGCCGCAGCTGGTGGCCGAGATCGAGTACGCGGGCTTCACCGGCGACGGCGCCATCCGGCAGGCCTCCTTCAAGGGCCTGCGCGAGGACAAGCCCGCCGCCGAGGTGGAGGCCGAGACCCCGGCGCGGGTCCCGGCCAAGACGGTGACGGCGCACGGGTCCGCCGCGGTCATGGGCGTCACCATCAGCCATCCGGACAAGCCCCTCTGGCCCGACGCCAATGACGGCAAGCCGGTCACCAAGCTCGAGCTCGCCCGGTACTATGAGGCGGTTGGCGACTGGATGCTGCCGCACATCAAGGGCCGGCCGTGCTCGATGATCCGCATGCCGGACGGCATCGGCGGCGCGCAGAAGTTTTTCCAGCGTCACGGCGCCAAGGGGCAGTCCGTGCTGATCACCGAGGTCGAGGTCTCGGGGGATCGCAAACCCTACATCCAGTTCGACCGGGTCGAGGCGCTGGCGGCGGCGGCTCAGACAGGGGCCCTGGAGCTGCACCCCTGGAACTGTGAGCCGTTCAAGCCGGAGCAGCCGGGCCGGCTGGTCTTCGACCTCGATCCCGCACCCGACGTCGCCTTCGACGAGGTGATCGAGGCGGCGCGGGAAATCCGCGACCGTTTGGAGGACCTCGGCTTGGTGAGCTTCTGCAAGACCACGGGCGGCAAGGGTCTTCACGTGATCACGCCGCTGAAGGCCAAGGGGATCGACTGGCCGACCGCCAAGGCCTTCGCCCGCGACGTGTGCCGGGTCATGGCCGCCGAGGCGCCGGACCGCTACCTGATCACCATGGCCAAGAAGGACCGTGCCGGGCGCATCTTTCTGGACTATCTGCGCAACGATCGTATGGCGACGGCGGTGGCCCCGTTGTCGCCCCGCGGGCGGCCCGGCGCGCCGGTTTCCATGCCGCTCAATTGGAGCCAGGTGAAAAGGGGGCTGGATCCCGCTAGATACTCCGTCCGCACCGTGCCGGCCCTCGTGCTCAAGCTCACGGCCTGGGAAGACTACTGCGACGGCGAGCGACCCCTGGCCGGGGCGATCAAGCGGCTGGGCAGGGTCTGAATCGCGGCGTGGCGATCGGCACGCCTCGGCTATCTAGCTTTATGCGAAATGAGGGAGGGGGAGGCATTGCGGCGTTAGCTGGCGCCGCCAAAAGCGGACCTTCTGAACGTCCGCAATGGGGGGAAAGCGGACGTTACCTTGGCGGCCGTCGCAAGGGCCGCTTCTGACCCTTAGGCGACGTTGCCAACGTCCGTTTTCGGAAGCCATACGACATGCTCGCGCAAGTTGCCTTAGCGTGGAGTCGTCATGGCCTATCCAATGAAGTACCTCAGTGGCGCCCTTTCCTTTTGTTTCGCCATGGTCCTGGCAAGCGCCGCGTCCAGCCAAGCGGATCGTGGCATTGCTGCGTCACCAGCTCTCCCGGCACTCCCGCCGCTTCCGGTTCATCCGCCGATCTTGATGCTGAGCTTTCCCAATCAAGACTCCGCCTTGGTCGTGGCGCAGCCAACTGTGAAGCAGATTATCGACGCCGGCGCCTCGATCCCCGATGAGCCCTCACGCTGGATCGTGTTCGTGCTCTGCGACGAGCAAGCCGACGGGACTTTGGGAGGCTGCAAGGTTTCATCGGAATTCCCGAATGGAAAGGGCCTAGGGGAAATCGGCCTCAGGCTGTCTCAGCTCATCCGGCTCAAGACCGAAGACCAGTTTGGCCACGCCATGGCCGGGCATTTAATTTCGGCGCGCTTTTCGAACCAGGGGCCGTTACCGGGTCAGCCATTGGCTCGCTAGGCCGCTGGAAGGCCGACAGTTTTGAACCGGGGCGGTGACAGCCCTGCGAACGTTACCTTTCTGCTGCGCAGCCAAGGTCTGCTCATGGCGCTTTGCGATCGTTGACGCTCGTTGCGCTGAACGACCGCTAGCGTTGCTCAGCTAACAAATGTCGCGCTGTCCTCTCTTTGTTCCGGGCCCGTCTTTGTTCCATGTCCACAAGGTGGCCGTGAAACCGGGAGATGCGACTTCTGACCGATTTTTAACTTGCGATATACGTAGACGTGCGTAGCAAGACTTGCGAAGCACGACCGACCTTTTCGGACGGCTTCGTGGAGATGAGAACGCCATGAGTATCCTCGGACTGTTCGCGCGCGTCGTTCAGGGCGCGTTGGCCATAGCGTTTGTGTGGGGGCTGGCCTCGGCGCCTGCGTTTGCGGAGGAGGCGGCCGGGCGCTGGTCGGGTCAGCTGCCGTCCCCGGTCAACCTGCACGTCGTCCTGATCATCACCAAGGCGCCGGCTGGCGGTTACACGGGCGTGATGGAAACCCCCGACCAGGGGGATCAGGTGATCGCGGCCACAAAGGTGGAGGCGACCGCCGACCATCTCGTCTTCACGCAGGCCGACCTGCACCTGACCTACGATGCGCGGTGGGACCAGGGGAAGAAGGCCTGGGTCGGCGTCTTCACCCAGTCCGGGCACGCCTTCCCGCTGGCGCTCGTGCGTGACGAAGCGCCGGTGGTCAAGGCCGCGGCGGCGGCCGTCAAGCTGGACAAGTCGCCGCTCCTGGCGCCGGTTTCAGGCCTTGACGGTGATTGGGGCGGGACGCTTGACCTGGGTCCTCAGAAACTCCGCCTCGTCCTGCACGTCCGCAGCGAGGACAAGGGCGTCAAGGCCGGCATCGACATCCCCGATCAGGGGGTGGTCGCCCTCCCCATCACCGCCCTGGGCCGCGCGGCAGACACCGTCACCTTCAAGATCGCGTCGCTCGAGGTGGCCTTCACCGGCGTGCTCTCCCCAGACGGCGGAACCTTGACGGGGACCTTCACCCAGGCCGGTCACGACCTGCCGTTGAAGCTCGAACGGTCGGCGGCCGGCACGGCCGTTGTGAAGCTACGCCGGCCGCAGGAAGAGGCCATCGCCGCCGCGCCGGTTCCCTACCGTGAAGAGATCGTCGCCTTCGACAACCCCGTACCCCCAGGGGTGCGCTTGGCGGGCACGCTGACCCTGCCTAAAGGGGCGGGGCCGTTCCCGGCGGTCGTCCTGATCAGCGGATCGGGCCGCAACGCCCGCGACGAAGAGGTGTTCGATCACAAAGTTTTCCTGGTTCTGGCCGATCATCTGACCCGGCGGGGCTTCGCCGTCCTGCGCTACGACAAGCGCGGCGCGGGCCAGTCCACCGGAGACTATAAGGCGGCGACCAGCGCGGATTTCACGTCGGACGCAGCGGCGGCCATCGGCTACCTCAAGCGGCGCGCCGACATCGCCCGCGGCAAGCTGGGGCTGATCGGCCATTCCGAAGGCGGGCTGATCGCGCCCACGCTGGCGGCCAGCGACCCCAGCCTCGCCTTCATCGTCCTGATGGCCGGCCCTGGCGTGCCGGGCCGTATCCTGATCGCCGAACAGCAGCGCCTGATTGACATGGCCCAAGGGGAGCCGGCGGCGGACGCTGCCAAGGACTATGCGTTGAACCGCCGTCTCTTCGACGCCATCGCCACCGCCAAGGACAGAGCCGAGGCCAAGGCTCGCGTTCGCGAGATCATGGCGACCGTCGATCCCAAGCCCACCGCCACTGAGATCGACCAGCGCGTCAAGTTCGCCGACTCCGAATGGGTCAAGTATTTTCTCAGCTACGATCCGGCCCCGACCTTACGCCGGGTTCGCGTTCCCATTCTGGTGCTGAGCGGCTCCAAGGACCTGCAGGTGCCGCCCGCTCTGGACCTGCCGCCCATCCGCGCGGCGCTGGCGCGCAACCGCGATGCCACGATCGTGGAGATGCCGGGGCTCAATCACTTATTTCAACACGCCGACACGGGTGCGCCGCTGGAATACAGTCGCATCGATGAGACCTTGGCTCCGGAGCTGCTGCAGACGGTCGCCGACTGGATCGCAAAGCGGGTGAAATGAAGCTTCCCGGTCCCAACCGCTCATGAGCCCTTCTCCGGAAAATCGAGTCGAGGCGCGCAATGCGCAGTTCCTGCGCGGCCTGATGGAGGTGGCGCTCCTGCGTCTGCTGAAGGATGGGCCCGAATATGGCCTGGAGATCCTGGAGCGTCTTCGTCGTGACGCGGGCCTGAACGTTGCGGAGGGAACGATCTATCCCCTGCTTCACCGCCTCGAAAAGGCAGGCTCGATCAACTCCGAATGGCGCCTCGATCCGGCCGGGGGCCGCCCCCGCCGCTACTACGCCCTGACCGAGGCCGGACGCGCGGAGTTCGAGGCGCTGGCGGCCGAATGGCGACGCATTTCCCGCGCCCTCAACGCCTTCTTGGAGACCTGACGTGGACGAGAAAGCCTACGCTGAACTCAAGGCCTACCTGCGTCGCCTGGGCTGGGCGCTGGCGACCCTGCCGGTGCGCGATCGCGACGACATCGTGGAGGAGACCCGGGAGCATGTGCTGGCCCGCGTCGAGCAGGGGCTTTCGGTGCGGGAGACGCTCGCCGCCCTGGGTCAGGCCGAAACCTATGGCCGCCGCTTCGTCGATGAGATGGAGGTCTCCGGCGCCCTCGCCGGCCAACGCTCGCTGGCGTCGCTGGCGTTGCTGCTGCGGCGTGCGCACCGAAGCGCTGCGGCCGCCCTGACCCTGCTCGTGCTTTTGGTTTTGAGCATCCTGGCCCTGATGGCGATCGCCGCCCTCGTCACCAAGCCGTTCGATCCGGAGCATGTCGGCCTTTGGATCACGTCGCGGGGCGGTCTCTATGTCGGCACGGGCGACGGGTCGAGTGTCAGGCGCGAGCTTCTGGGGAACTGGATCTATCCGGCCGCCGTGCTGGATCTCGCTGCGGTATGGGTTCTCGGGCGCCGGATCCTGCTCTGGGGGACGAGGCGGCAGGCCCGGTAGGGTTCAGGGACTCCGACGGATAGGGCTGGGGCTGGACGTTGGGTCCGGCCACCGGCAAGGCGGACGGGATTTTCGGCATGTCGGATCATGATCGGCCAGCGGGGCCGCGCGGCGTCTTCGGCTCTTCGCCTGTTCGCTTCGTGGTCATGAGTATTCTTGTGCTGCTGGCCTATGCCCTCCCGCAATTGCCGGCGGTGGTGGTGAAGTCCGCGAGCGGCCCCACAAGGCTCCTGCTCGTCTATGGCGGCGCCGGCGCGGCCTGCGCGCTCGCCCTGCTGACTTACGCAGGGCTGGTGCGCCTTATGGAGCACCGTCGGCCCGGCGAGATCGCGCTTCGCCCCAGGTTGGCCGTCGCCGGCGCCGGCCTGGGCATGGCGTTGTTCTGCGCCGTGTACGCCGTATTGTTCGCGCAAGGACTGGCGCATTGGTCCGGCGTGAACGGGCTGGGCGGAGTGGCGGCGGCCCTCAGCATGGCGATCGCCTCGGGGATCGGCGAAGAGCTTGTGCTCAGAGGCGTCGCATACAGGGTCATCGAGGAGAGCTGCGGCACGCTTGTGGCCCTGCTCGCGTCGGCGGCGATATTCGGCCTGTTGCACGGGGCCAATCCGGGCGCGAGCGCGATTTCGACGGGCGCCATCGCCCTTGAGGCCGGTGTGTTGCTGGGGGCCAGCTACATAGTGACACGCAACCTGTGGTTCCCGATCGGCCTGCACCTTGGTTGGAATTTCGCCGAAGGCGGCGTGTTTGGCGTCGCGGTGTCAGGTCACCCGGCCGCCGGGATATTGAACGCTCCGCTCAGCGGTCCCGCCATCCTGACCGGCGGCGCCTTCGGCCCGGAGGCGAGCCCCGCCGCGGTTGCGGTCTGTCTGTGCGCCGCGCTGGCCATGCTGGTCGTTGCGGCCCGGCGCGGCCTCTGGAAGCCGTTCACCCTCCGGCTCTATCCGCGTTAGCGTCGGGTGGGCTCTGGGGTTCTCCATCAGGCGACGTTATCGCGCGCCTGGCCAGTTTATCGCGATCAAATGGTTCCGCTATGGGTCGATAGCGGTCCAATGCGCGGTCGCTGTAAGCGGACACCCGTTCGCTGACGGACTTCGCAAAGATCGTCGAGGCCTTTGATGGGCATGGCGTCTCGTTCGTGTCGGTGACCCAAACGTCAAGCGCCGGATGCTGGAGAAGGGCCTTCCAGGACGACCGAGGTCTCCAGCTGGCGCTCTGGGATGTTCCAGTAAGCTTTGAGCAGTTCGCGGGTCGCCTTCGGCGGGGACAGCTGGAAACCGTGCCGCTCGTAGAAGCGGATCGCCCATTCCGCGGCGGCCCACGTCCCTACCAAGAGACGCCGCGCGGCCGCAGCCTTGAGATGCTCTAGCAGGACGCCGCCGACGCCATGGCCCTGCATCGAGGGCTGAACATAGGCATGCCGGATCAGGTCGACGTCGCGCACCGGCTGGATGCCCATGACGCCCACGAGTACGCCGTCGACCTCGCAGCCGGTGAAGGCGACGCCCGCGGCCAGCTCCTCCGCCAACTCCGAGGAGCTCATGTAAGGGTCATGCCAGCGGTCGTCCGGGATATGACCCCGGTAGGCCTGGGCCGCCGCATTGACGATCCCCAGGATTTGGTGCGTCTCATCCGACCGGCACGGGCGGATTGTCAGTCGCTTCTCGGTCATATGCGCCCTGTCCTTCTTGCGAGAAGAGACAGCAAGACGCACCGGGGATGGTCGGTCTTGAACGGAATTGCAGAGGCTCAAACGACGGCCTCGGCGTAGACCCCCGGCGAAACTCCGAACGCGCGAACAAACGTCCGCGTCATGTGGCTTTGATCGGCGAAGCCCGACGACACGGCGGCTTCGGCCAGCGATGTGCCGGCGGCGATCAGGCGCCTGGCCATGCCGATGCGGCGCTGGACCAGATATCCGTGGGGCGTGAACCCCGTCGCCTTGGCGAAGCCCCGCAGAACCTGGAACCTGGTGAGGCCGGACGCCCGCGCCAGATCGGAGAGCGACAGGCGCTGGGTCGGGTCCTCGTCGATGAGGCGCTTGGCGCTCAGTATGGGCGGCGGCGTGCTTCGCGCCGCAGGCGTCTCGTCGGGGTCGCGGATCAGCCGCGCCAGGATCATCAGCAGGAGTTCCTCCGCGCGGCCTGTACGCTCCGCGCCGCTCGCGCCGGTCAGGGTGGCGAACAGGCGGTTAAAGCGGGCGGCCCCGGCCGCGTCGGCGACCACCGGCCGCGGAAGCTCGCTCCGCCCGACCCCGCCTGGGGTGACTTCGGCGAGGGCCTCGGCCAGCTGGGCCGGCTCGAAATAGAGCATCCGCCAGGCGCGGCCCCCTTCGTCTAGGGGCGACCCATCATGCATTTCGCCCGGGTTGCAGGCGATCATCTCTCCGGTGACGGCCTCCACCGCGCCGCGCCCGCTCTGCCACTTTTGTCCGCCGGCCTGGATGACGCCGATGCCGTACCGGTCATGGGTGTGGCGGGGAAAGACATGGGCCGAGCGCGCCTCCACAGCCTCCATCCCCGCGGCCGCGCACCGGAACATCCTGAATTCACCTGACGCCATGGCGCCCAGTCTAGAGGCCCGCGCCGCCACTAGCGACCCTCTCTCGACGGCGCGTCCGGGGCGCGGGATCGCGCCGCTGCAATTTCGTTCAAGACGCTCAGCGTGCGAGCGCGCCTGTTGCCGGCGTTGGAAACGGGGCGAGCATGGCGAACAGACTCTCGGACGATCGGCCTACCAAGCACCTGTCCACGACCAGTCTATGCGAAATGGGAGAGCGTCGATGTCGAGGCACGGCGCCCGGTTACGGTAAGTCATTCTTTTGGCGCGCGCAGTCATGGGCGCCGCCAGCAGGCCCGCTAGCCTGCCAGGCGACGCTTGCCCCTGCCATGGACGCGAATGCCGCAGAATAGCCTCTCCCCACGCGCGACCGCCCGCCTGGCCGGACTGGTCTTCGCCATCGGCGGCCTGAGCGCGGTGTTCGTCGAGATGTTCGTGCGTGGCAGGCTGGTCGTGGGCGGCGATCCGGCCCGGACGGCCGCCAACATCCTGGCCTCAGAAGGTCTCTACCGGGTGGGTGGCGTGATCGATGTGGCGTCGCTCGCGACGGACGTGGTCCTGGCCGTGCTGCTCTACCGGTTGCTGAGGCCCGTTTCGCGAGACCTTGCCCTGCTCATGGGGTCCCTGCGCATGGCCTTCGCCGTGGCCGAGGGTCTGAACACCGTCAACCACTTCGCGCCGCTCTATGTCCTGAAAAGCGCGGCCTTCGCCGCCAGCTTCGTGCCGGCCCAGCGCGAGGCCCTAGCCATGAGCTTCCTGCGGATGCATTCAACCGGCTTCAACATCGCCCTGATCTTCTTCGGCCTGCACCTGGTGTTGCTCGGCGCGATGATGGCGGCCTCCGGCTACTTCCCGCGCCTGCTGGGCGCGCTGGTGGGCCTGGCGGGCGCCGCGTACCTGGCCAACAGCACCGTCTACCTGCTGGGCATCGTCTTCCCCGGCAGCGCCTACATCCTCACAGGCGCCATCGGTGAACTGGCCCTGCTCCTCTGGCTCCTGGCCGTAGGGTTGGACGAAAAACGATGGCGGCTGAGCGCCAGCTGAAGTGCATTTCGCTCAATCCAGCAACGACTAGACCGGGAGAGATTCGTGGTACAACATCCGGCGTCCGACCACGCGATGAGAGCCTCCACGCTGGGGCGCCGCGCGCTCCTGGCGTTAGCCGCCGCCCTGGTCGCGGCGGGCGCGCGCGCAGAGGTCAGGACCATTCCCGCCAAACGGGTGTGGCCCTACCTGGAGACCTTCGCCCGCATTCCGCCGCAGGACCGGACGCGCTTCCAGGCTACCTATTACGTCACCACCACCCTCGGCGCGCCGGCGACGCTGACGCTGATTGCGGACGGCCGGCGCACGACTATCCCCCGGGGCCGCGACGGCCGCCTGTTACACTCGGCGTCGGCGCAGGAGTTGGCGGCGGGGCAGGTGGAGATCGACTGCCCGGAGAAGGTCCACATCTTCATGCAGCTCGAACCTACGGCCCGACCGGCGGCGGAGATGGATGCGAGCGAACTCGCCGCCGCCGTCGCCCAGGCCGCGTCGGCGGTTAAGAAGCTCGCGCCTGGCCCGCTGCAGCTGGTCGCGCCGAAGCTAAAGTGGGTCCAGTTCAAGGGCGTCCTTGCCGGCGAGGTGGTGTTTGCCGACAGCCACCGCGCGGCCTTACCCCTCACGGAGGGCCAGCCAGTGTTCGAGCCGTCCAAATTCCCCGGCGCGAAGGGGCTGCGTTTCCCCAGCGCCCCTAGCTCAATCGCGATAGGAGACTGATTGCTTTCTGACTTCGGCGACGAGCGCGGAGGTGTATGGGCGGCATTGTCAGCCCAAACTTTCGTGGTAGGTTTTTGACGTTCAGCCAGCGCCCCAATTTCCGAGCCGCTCCTCGGGGATTCGATGTTTGCTGGCCTCCTCACAACCGAAGAGGGGCCGAAGGCTGGACCCAATCTGTTTGGGCTGACAACACTGTCACCGACCATTCCGGACAGAATCTCTATGTCGCGCCGGTATCGATTTCCGGACAGCGGACTCTCTGGTAGCCCGGGTTGGGTGGACAGGAGACGTTCCGTCCATGCCAGGGCAGGCTCAGCCTAGACGTAAGAACTGGAGGCGGCCTAGCTGACTTGAGCGACGGCGCCGGAGGGGCTTGTGAGCGCGGACGAACCAAAACGACGCGCCAAGGGCGGCCTTCTGGGATGGCTCAAGATCCTGGGCCCAGGTCTGATCAGCGGCGCGGCCGACAACGATCCCTCGGGCATCGCCACCTATTCCCAGACCGGCGCCCAGTTCGGCTATGGTCAGCTGTGGACGGCGCTCTACCAGACTCCCTTGCTGATCGCCGTGCAGGAGGCCTGCGGGCGCATCGGAGCCGTGACCGGCAAGGGCCTGGCCGGGGTGATCAAGCAATACTATCCGCGCCCGGTGCTGCTGGGCGTCGTCCTCCTAGTGGTGGTCGCCAACAGCATCAACATCGGCGCCGACATCGGGGCGGTGGCGGCGTCTGCGAAGCTGGTGGTCGACGCCCCCTTTGCCCTACTGGCCGTGCTGACGGCTGCGGTCGTGCTGGGCCTGGAGGTGTTCCTGACCTACCGAACCTACGCCCGGGGCCTGAAGTGGTTGACCCTGGCGCTCCTGGCCTATCCCGCGACGGCGCTGCTCACCCCAGAGCCGTGGGGCAAGATCCTGGCCGCCACCTTCATTCCCCACATCGAGTTCAGCTTCGCCTTCCTGTTCATCATCGTGGGCGTCCTCGGCACGACCATCTCGCCTTACCTGTTCTTCTGGCAGGCCTCCCAGGAGGTGGAGGAAGAGCTGCAAGATCACATCCCCTCCGACAGCGGAGGCCGCCCGAAGCTGCCCAAGGGGTACATCCGCAACATCCGCATCGACACTACTATCGGCATGATCGCATCCAGCCTCGCCCAGTGGTTCATTATCATGACCACGGGGACTGTGCTGTTCGCCCACGGCGTGACCAACATCGCCACCGCCGCCGATGCGGCCAAGGCGCTGGAGCCGCTTGTGCGCTCGTTCCCCAATTCCGGCCAGGTGGCCAAGGATCTGTTTGCCGTCGGCGTCGTCGGTCTTGGGCTGTTGGCCATCCCGGTCCTGGCCGGGTCGTCGTCCTACGCTATTTCAGAGGCCATGGGCTGGAACGAGGGCCTGTCGCGCAAGCTCAAGGACGCACGCGGCTTCTACGGGGTGATCATCGTCTCGACCCTGGTCGGCTTGGTGCTGAATTTCGTCGGCGTCGATCCGATCAAGGCCCTGGTGTTAGCCGCCGTCTTCAACGGCGTTGCCTCCGTGCCTCTGCTGTTCGTCATTGGCCGCATCAACGGCAGCACAAAGATCCTGGGCGCCAACCGGGGCGGAGCGCTGTCGCGCACCCTCCTTTGGATCACCTTCGCCGTCATGGCCGCAGCCTCCCTGGCGCTCGCCTATGCGCTGGTTTTCAAGCCGTAAGAGCGGGCGGAATCGTCAAGTTGAGCTCGAATACTGTTGATTGGGGGCTTTGCCGATGCCCTGCGGCTCAGGCGCAGACTTCCTTCGACCCTAAAGACTGAACCCACCGCGCTTCGGCGGACGAGAGCGGCTCTCCCCCGATCCTGACATTCGCGGGGTCCGCTTTCGGGCCATGAGCCAATGACCGCTTTCGACCCATTGCGGACATCGCGGATGGCCGCTTGCTGCTGTCCGGATCCTGCGACACCGTCAGGGTAAGACGGAGCCACAGCGTCATGATGATTTCAATTTTAGTCGCAGCCTTGGCGAGCCAAGCCGCCGCAAGCGAGACCAAAGGTTGCCACGCCGACACGGTGCTGAGCGTCGTCAAAGACAACGATGAAGCTGCCCCTTTCGTGATCCGGCTGGCGTCCGGAAGTCAGCTCCGCATTCTGGGACAAGACTTTATCGATCCGAGGAAATGGCGAAGAGGCGACCCGGTATCAATCTGTGTAACTGATGATACCGACTTCGTTGACGTAACCGACACCGCGCGTGACGAGCGCGTTCGGACCTGGACCGATGCTCGGCCCCGGTGAGGTAGCACGCACACAGCGGGACGAGGTTCCGCTTCGCCCGGATTTCGACTTTCGATAGGTCTGCATTCGGGCGGAGCGCCAACCTCCGCTTTCGACCCATAGCGGACATTTCCTGCCACGTTGTGGCCATGCCGCAGGGTCACTGCATCAACCGCAGGAGGCCCGACCAGCTGCAGCGCGAACAACCCACTGGCGGTTGGGCGTTTCCGGCGACGGCGATTTTGAAAGCAGGCGTGATGCGTAGATTGCTCATGTACGTGGCGGCGGGTTTGGCGTGGGCTTCCTCCGCGCAGGGGGGCGCGCTGCAGGACGAGAACGTACTGCTGCCGATCCCTCCGGGGTTCAAGGCCGGATGGCACAGCGTCCAGGGTCAGTTGACCGCCACCGAATTCGTGCCGGCGGGCGAAAGCGTGGAGGCCTGGTCGCAGATGGTGACCGAGAAGATTTTCCACGGCAGGTCAAACGATCCGCCGGACGGGTTGCCGACTGCAATGAGCAGCGGCTGGAAGACGGTCTGCCCGGGCGGGGCGGCGCAAAAGCTCGGCGCGGAGGTGGAGAACGGCTATCCAGCGGCGATCTGGGCCTTCATCTGCCTAAGGAATCCGCAAACCGGGAAACCGGAGAGCATGTGGATCAAGGTGATCAGCGGATCGGACAGCCTCTACAGCGTGCAGTACGCGATCCGGAGCGAAGTCACCGCCGACGCCGCGCGATCAGCGCTGGCTTATCTGCGGGGGGTCACCGTCTGTGACACGCGCCGCGCGGATCGTTCGTGTCCGAAGGGCATGTAGCAATCCGCTCATGATAGCCCAGCCTCTCGGGCGAGCCGATGTGCGCGAACAAAGGGACGACCGATGAAGGAAGCCCTGTTGCAGTACGTCGCAATTCGCCAGCACAGACGGCGCGCCGCAGTTCATGCAAGCTGCGGCCTGACGGTTCGAATCTGCGCGGCGCTGGCAATCACTTTCGCCGCCGGCGCTTGTGCAAACCGCGATCTGAGCGAACCCGTCATCCGGCGTTCGACGTTCATCGCCGGCCCCGGCGGCGTTGCCATGGACCCGTCCTCGGCGACGCTCGCGCCCGACGGCGGCTTTGTGGTGACCGGCGTCTCCGGTCCGGCTTCAACCTGGGCCATGAAGATCGATTCCAACGGCAATAGTCTTTGGCGGTACGACCGCCCTTTGGATGGCGAATATCGGACAGCGTATTCAAATCCGACACTGCGTTCCCGAATACCTCCGCCCACGAAATACAGCGGAGTAGTCGGCATGCCTGACGGCAGCACCTTTCTCTGCGGATCCTTATCGGTGGCCGCGCGCCAAGGGCAGTCCGCGGTGCTTACCCACCTGGGGAAGTCAGGCGAATATCTCGGTGAGACCCATCTGACTCCCAAAGGCCTCCCAGGGCCCGGAGTCTACACCATGGGCCGTTGCTTCATGTGGGGCGATGAGCTCGTGGTCGTTGGCGGCTGCCTTGACCGAGGAGGTTCCACATTCTGGATTTTCGCCCTGGATCAGATGGGCAAACTGAAGTGGGAGAGGCGTTTTGCGCCGCTCCCGCCCAGCCAGAGATCCGAGGCGGCAGCGGGCGCGAACGATCAGGACCGTATCGCGCAACAGGAACTCATGCCGTGGGCGTCGACCATAAGCGTGGCCTCCACGCCAAGTGGCGCGGTCATGGACATCCTGACCAGTGATCGATCGAATTCCGAACTCGACGCGATCGATCGCGATGGCCAACTCGTTGCCAGGCGAGCTCTATTCAGGTCGGCGTTGCTGCTCCCTTCCCGGGAACCGCGGAACGACGTGACCATTCAGGATTTCCCGAAGGCAAATCGCGGAGCTGAAATAGAGATTTTAGACAGTCGTTTTGAGGCAATAAACACACGTCCACTCAGAGTTAGGCAGCTCCAATATATTCTCGGTGGCTATCGCCTCAACGACGACTCGCTCTTCTTGTTTGGTGGCGCGCGCGGGATGGGATTGATTGTGCCGCCAGCCGTCGCGCACGTCTCCCAAGACCTCAGAAGCGAGAAACACGCCGCCGTCGAGGTTCCGGGGGCGATGCTTGGGGTCAATGGAGTCGTCGCTGAGCCGGCGTCCATGAGTCAAGAATATCTGATCGCTGTTCCTGTCGCGAAGACAACATCCATGTTCCATTCACCTGGGAACACCGTTGCGGTTCGCCCTGGAATGGGAATATTCTTGCTCGATATAAAATAGAGTGACGCTGGCTACCAGGAGCTTTGGGCCCGCATGGAAGGTCCGGAATTTGGCAGATGGCCTCGGCGGCGCCCACGACCGCGAACGTCCGCTTTTCGGCGCGGAGCCAGTGTCCGCTAACCCCCTCAGCGGACCTCCAGAGTGTCCGCTTGTTGGGGGTGATCGACCATGGTCCTTAGCCCCATGTCGCAGACTGGACGCAAGAGCACGCCAGCGCCGGTCCGCCGAATTGGATCGCTATTGGCGCGCGCGAGCCTAACGTCGGGGTGATCGGAGCATTCCATGTCAGAACATCGTCCAGCGCCAAGGCGGCCAGAGTTGTGGAAGCTCTTCGTCTGGGGTGCAGTCTTCGTGACGTTCGTTGTGACTAAGGGCCAGGTGGTCTGGACCGCCGCCACGACAGACCCCACGACGACCTTGGCTATCGCATGCGTCATCGCCTCGTTCGCGGCGCTCTTAGTGTCTGCCCCGAAAA
>PLEH01000315.1 GCA_003136395.1 Phenylobacterium sp. | reverse complement strand
GCCGCCGACGATGACGTGGTCATGGACCGCCAGACCCAAGGCTCGCGCCGCGTCGACGACTTTGCGGGTCATCTCAATGTCAGCAGGCGATGGCGTCGGGTCTCCGCTGGGATGGTTGTGGGCGATGACCATCGCGGACGCGTTCAGCTCCAAGGCGCGCCGCACAACCTCGCGCGGATAGACCGGCGCATGGTCGACCGTGCCGTAGCCCAGCACCTCGTCGGCGATCAGCTGGTTGCGCTTGTCGAGGAACAGAACGCGGAATTGCTCCCGGCCCACGCCGGTCAGGACGCCGCGCAGGTAGGCGAGCACAGAGGACCATGAGGACAGCACGTCTCGGCGCCGGAGCGGCCCCGCCAGGAACCGGCGCGAGAGGTCATGCGCCAGGACGATCCGTGCGGCTACCTTGGCCGGGACATGGCGGACTAGGTCGGCTTGCGGTTGGGCGAGCACCTCCGTCAGCGACCCAAACGCGACGATCAGCCCTTCGATCTCACCTTCGCCGCAGCCCGCCAGCAGGGCAAGCGCCTCGGCGTCCAACAGCGCTGAGGGCCCACAGCGCTGCAGACGACCTGCCACGGTCTCCGTTGCGCCAAGCCGGCGCGCAGGCGTCGCCGGCGTCCAGTCGGTGGAAGGTTCATATTCAACGGCGAGAAGATCCTGGGATGCGGACATCGCACCCTCCATAGTCGGTCAGCGACCCCCAAAGCGGGGCCGCGCCTTCCAGTCCTCCCTCCCCCTCCGACTTTTGGCGTTGCGGGGCAGGCTGTGCGAAAACGCTTCAATCGACGGGACCCGCCGGCGTTCTTGCGTCCTCTTTGCGGCAAGTAGGTCTTGGCGGCTCCCGACTCTTTGTGGACCTTTGGGAGGTCCGCTTGGTGGCCGAAGGGCCAGCGCCGCGTTCAACCACGGAGACTCGATCGCGATTGTACTGGGCTGCGGTCCGCCGTCGTCGGGTGAAGCTACGTAATAGCCCTTAGGGGCTATCCACAAGTTGTGGCCTGCCACCAAACGCTCCTAGGTTGCCACCTTCCGAAGCGGCCAAAGAAACCGCAAGCGGTGGGAGGTGTCTTTGTCCAGCAATCTGCGTGTCCTCGTGGTCGACGACCACGCGATCAACCGGCTCGTCCTGGCCGAAGTCTTCGCGCACCTGGGATGCACGGTCGCGACCGCCCAGGATGGGCTCGAGGCGTTGGCGGCCTCCAGTGTCGAGCACTTCGATCTGATCTGCCTTGACCGGCACATGCCCGGTCTCGGCGGAGACGATGTGGTGCACTGTTTGGCTCACGACCAATTTGTCCTGGCTTGGTCCACGGATCAAAGCGATGTCCCCAACCGCTTCAACGGCACGCTGGCCAAGCCGGTGACGATCGCCGCGGCTGAAGGCGCCATCTTAGGCGCGATCGCCTGGCAAGACACGGTGGCTCGCCGAGCCGCAGTCCTCTCGCAACTCGCCGCTGCCTGACCAAGAGCGGAGGCGCGTCATGGTGACCGTTCAACTGCGCTTTCTGGGGTCGGGCGGCTGGCAGCCGATGACGCTTCCGGTGTCGCTGCAAGCCGCCCAGACCTTGGCGTCCGCGGCCAAGCAACTGAGGCTCGGCGACGAGGTGCAGATCAGCCCGCCAACCGTCGCCCCGCGACTCATCGACCTACGCGCTTAGCCTGACGGCGATGTTAACCGAACCCAGGCGGGCTGCCGCCTAGCCTGGGACGATCTAGGGGACAATTCGGCGATGTCTTTTCGACCCGCGTCTCGGTGGGGGCCTTTGGAGGCTTACCCACACCAGGTCGCCTTCGCGATCCAGGTCGGGCGCAACTTCATCCTGCAAGGACTCGGGATGGCCATGGTGGCGCTGATGGCTCTCGGCACGCTGCCGTGGCCGGCGGTCCTGGCCTGGACCTTGGCGGTGTGTGCGGTAGCCATCGCCGAGCAGAAGGTTCTGAGGACGGTCGCTGACCCGGTCGGGGCGCCGGGGCCGACCAGCCTGTGGGCGCCGGCCCTGCGGTTTGCCTCGACCACACTCTACGCCGCTGCAGCCCTGGCTCTGATCGTCACGGGCGACGTCGGCGAGCGCCTGTTCGCCTTCGCCCTGATGGGCGCGTCCACGATCAATGTGCTCATGCGCTACTATCGATCGCCTCAGATCCTGATTGCGAGCCTGTCGCCTTACATCGCGATCATGACCGGGGCGAACCGTTCGACATAACGAAGCGACCAGGCGAGCAGCGGGGCCATGACCGCCTCGGGAATGCGCGGCGTGCGGTTCCCGGGCCCGAAAAGACGTAGCCGGCAACCATGGACGCCGAGCGTCCTGGCCAGGGCGCGAACGTCAAACCTAAGGTGGGCAGATGATCGCGATAGGCCTGCAGGTCGAAGATAACTTGCAACAGCTGGGCGTTGATCACGGGGCGACGGTCCCCGCCGCGCAGATGCTTGGCGTAGCGATCGAGCAGCGCCTGATCGACACGGGCTGCCGTTCGTCTCGCCAAAGGGGACACGTCGATCCACATGGACATGCAGGAGGCCGGCTAATCGGCTCAACGTGTCACCGGCCAACGCTTCTTCGCCTCCGGTGGTAAGGCCATGCTTCGACCTACCGCTCTCCAATGTATTCCTCGTGGAAAGAATCCCGGCGACAGGGGCGACTGTCTGCAAATGTTGGGCGCCAGCACAACCGGTTAATGTTTGTTCATCGTAAGAGTTTAGATCATATACTTATATTAACTTAATGCGTCTCACTTACTGTAGGGTTCGGCTCGCACTCCGTGAGACTAGATCAGAGGCTGTTCTGATGGTTAGCGAATATGCAATGGCCAGTTCCCGAGTCCTGCTCATCGACGACGACGTGGAATTGCTGCGCCAAATGACCGGGGCGTTCGTGAGCGCCGGGTATGAGGTTCAGGCTGCCCCGGACGGCCAAGCCGGATTGGCGCGCTTCCTTGCGGCCCCAACGGATCTGGTCGTCACCGACATCATCATGCCGAACCGGGAAGGCATCGAGACCATCGTCGCCCTGAAGAAGGCCAGCCCGTCCGTGCGGATCCTGGCGATCTCCGGCGGCTACCGGGTCGGTCCTGCAGACTTCCTGGACCTGGCTCGACACGTAGGGGCTGATGGCGTTCTCGCAAAGCCTTTCCGGCCGAGCGACCTGATCAAACTGGCGGCGCAGTTGCTCGGCCGTCGGCGAGTCGCACAACCGGCGTGACCGTCACCGGTCAGATATCAGATATGCAGCGACATCAGCTGAACAACCTTTTCGGAAAAATCCTCGGCGCGGCGGAACTGGCCATGGACCAACCCTGTGGCGAACAGCTTCGCCAGGAGTTGGAGACGATTGCCCGCCTCGCCGAGGAAGGGGGCGTGCTGCTCGCCGCCGCGCCCGACGCTCAGCCACCAGGGTGACGCGGATGGATCGGATCGCCTCGGCCTCCCTTCGGGACGTGCTTGAAAAGGTGCAGTCGGCCATCGCCGCGGGCGCCGTGAACATCATCAGTGTGGACGCCATCCGGCAGCGATCAGGCGACCGCTGGCCCAAGAAACGCGAACAGGTGGAGGCCTTCGTCGAGCGCACGTTCAGCCGGCTCTCGCAGCCCGGCGACATGCTGGTGTCCTTGAACGAAGCGGAATTCGTCACCGTTCAACCGAGCGTCTCACGCACCACGGCGCTGAGCGCCAGCGCGAACGTCCTCAAGGAGACGCTGGCCTTCTTCCTGGGCAAGGCAGCCCGGGAGGACGTGACCTTGTTCCAGGTGACGTCATTCATCGACGGCGCCCTGGGCTTGCAGGCCGTTCTGGGCGCGATGCTGGACGACGTCCTCGAACCTGAGCGCGGCGCGGGCGCGGCGCAGGCGGGCACCGCACGCGCCGGTGGCCGACCTTTGGCCATTCCCCCGTCCGAGGATCTCCATTGGGTGCCGAACCGTCGCGTGCGGCTGACGTCGCCTCCCGATCTGGAACTGGATCTCACCATCTCGCCGGAGCCCACGTGGAACGTGGCCGCGAAGGTTGTCGCCTCCTTCCTGCTCCGGCCGTCCACCACCTTGGCAGCCGTCGGCGTGCCGCAGCACATGGTCTCAGACGATCTGTCGCCCAACATGGCGGGCGAGGCAGCCCTCGCCACGATCGCCTTCGCAGCCGAGTTGATCGCGGAGCGGGGGGTGCAGGTGGCGCTGCACGTGCCGATCGCGTTGAACGCCCTCTCCTACAGCGCATCCCGCTTTCGCATTCTGAACGGCCTGCGGGACCTGGCCCCCCAGGTGAGGCGATTCCTCATCCTGGAGGTCGTAGAAATCTCCGAAGGTCTGCCGCAGAGCCGGCTCACAGAGGTGGCGACCATGCTGAGCCCGCACTGCCGCGCCGTGCTGGCCCGGGCGCCCTCAGAGACCGCGGACGTGCGGCCCTGGCGACGCTGCGGCCTGAGCGGAGTCACCCTTGAATGCGGTCATCTGGATCCCGCCGACAGGAGCGCCCAGCTGCGCCTGGGCGGTTTCGCGCGCCGGGCCGCGGAGGTCGCGCTCTCGTGCGTCGGCTACGACCTTCCGTCCCGCAGCCTGATGCTGGCGGCATGGGCGTCGGGCTTCACACACGTCGGCGGCCCGCTTCTGTCCGCCGAAGTGGGATACCCTGAGGCCGTGTTGCGTCTGGGGCCTGCTGACCTGTTTTCGAAGGCCACCGGCGGTTGAAGCGCGAGGCCTCTGTGACCACCTTGCGCCAAGCGTTTCTCAATGCCCTCGATGGTGTCGCCTATCTGGTCGACGGCGACGGGCGCATCCTTGAGGTGGGCGAGCCCGCCTGGAGCGGATCCTTGCGCCGCTACGGGGCGCCCAGCGGTGGCGTCAGAGCGATCATTGGCCAATGTCTCTTCGACGCGATACACGGCGCCGAGGTGCGCTGCGCCTATCAGGCGCTGCACCGCGCGGTGCTCGGGGGCGAACGGCCGTTCGTCGCATTCGAGATGCGCTGCGACGCGCCAGATGTCCGGCGGCTCCTGCGGATGTCGATCACCGCCCCGCACGAACCCTTGGCGCCGCCCGCGGTGCTGTATCAGTCGCAACTGCTGTCGGCGGTGTCGCGCCCCCGGGTGAGCCTGTTCGATCCTCAAAGCATCGTCGAGCATGTCCGGCTGGACGCAGGCCTGCCGATCGTGAGGATTTCAAGCTTCTTCCATCGGGTCGCTTGGCCGGTTCAAGCGCCTACCGGGTGGACCGCGGCCGAGGATTACTATCGCTTGGGCGGTCCCGCCGACGTGAGGACGCGCCACGGGGGGTGTCCCGACTGCGCTGACCGGGTCTTCCAGCGTCCGGACGCTGGCGAGGCGCTCGGAACAGGACGCGCCACGCCCAGCGGGACCACCTTGGACAGACCATGACCCTTCAGCTTGAATCCTTTTTTGACGTCTCGCTCGACCTGCTCTGCATTCGCGACCGCGCGGGACGCTTCGTCAGGGTCAACCCGGCCTGGCAGACCGTCCTGGGCTATCGTCCCGAGGACCTTCAGGGGGTCGCGCTACTGTCGCTGATCCATCCCGACGATGTCGCCGAGACCCAGGCTCAGATGGTGCAGGTCGATGCCGAACCGGCCGCGATCCCCGACAACTTCATCAACCGTTACCGGCATCGCGACGGACATTATGTCCACCTTGAATGGCGATCCCGCGAGATCAATCAGATGGTCTACGGCGTTGCGCGAGATGTGAGCGAGCGGATCGCCGCCTACCGCCGGCAGCAGGTCCTGACGCAGGAACTTGAGGCCGAACGGGCGCGCCTCGTAAGGGTTCAGGCGGTGGCCAAGATCGGCAACTGGGAGGCCGACCTCACAACGCTCCAGGTGAAATGGTCCGATGAAACCTTCAGGATATTCGAGAAGGACGTTGCTACCTTCCGTCCGCGACACGCGGACATCCTGGAGCTCGTCCACCCCGAGGATCGTGACGCGTTCGACACGGCGTTATCGCAGTCCCTGGCCAGCCTGGACGTCTGCTCAATCCATCACCGCGTGCTCCTTCCGGACGGCCGCGTAAAGCACGTCGAAGAACGGTGGCAGGCCATCGCCGACGCCGGCGGGGCGATCACCCGCGCGATCGGCACCTGCCAAGACACCACCGAGCGGCACGAGGTGCTGATCCGGGGGCAGGTTGAGATGAGCGCCGCGCTCGCGACCACCCAGGCTATCCTCGACAATTCCCATGACATCATCTGCACGATCGGCCGCGACGGGCGGATCGTGCAGATCAACCGGCGCGCGGAAGAGATCTGGGGGTACGGCCCGGGCGAACTGGCAGGCGTCGAATTCCTGAGGCTGGTCCACCCCGACGACCGCGAAGCCGCATTGGCGCACGCGATCCAGATCAGGAGCGGGAGTGTCAGCGACGGCCTGATGAACCGCTGTCTGTCCAAGCAAGGCTCGCCCATCCCGATGATGTGGTCGGCAATGTGGTCCGAGGGCCACCAGATGATCTTCGCGGTGGCCCGCGACATGCGCATGCAGATCGCCGCGGAGGAGCGGCTGCGCCAAGCTCAGAAGATGGAGGCGGTGGGGCGGTTGACGGGCGGCGTAGCCCACGACTTCAATAACCTGCTGACCGTCATAATTGGGAGCACCGAGGCGCTGGCGGACGGCTTGGACGACCGCCCCGATCTCCGCGCCCAGGCCAGGCTCGCGCTCGAGGCGGCCGACCGAGGAGCAGAACTCATCGCGCGGCTGCTAGCCTTCTCCCGCAATCAGCCGCTCGCGCCGCAGGTGCTGGGCTGCAACGAGGTGCTCGAAAGCATTCGGCAGATGGTGGGGCAGACGTTCACCGAAGACATCGAGGTCGCGGTGGAAGAAGGTCCCCAAGGTCTTCGGTGCATGGCGGATCGGACCCAGCTGACGACAGCGCTCCTCAACCTCTGCATCAATGCGCGCGACGCCATGCCTGATGGGGGCAAGCTGACGCTTCGCGCGGCCCGAAGCGGAGGCGCCGCGCCGTCTCGACGGCGCGCCAAGGCCGGCGGCAATGCGTTCGTCCGCTTTATCGTCGAAGATAGCGGGCACGGGATGTCGGACGACACCCGGGAGCATGCGACCGAGCCGTTCTTCACCACGAAGGCCGTCGGGGAGGGATCCGGTCTGGGCCTGAGCATGGTCTACGGCTTTGCGAACCAGTCGGGCGGACGATTGCAGATCGACTCGCAGCTGGGGTCGGGGACCCGGATCGAACTCCATCTTCCGGAGACCCTAGACGAGCTGAAGCAGATGCCGCCCGCCGAGGAGGCCTCCACCATGCCGGCCAAGGGGCGCGTGCTTGTAGTGGAGGACGACGATCTGCTGCGGTCTCAGGTCGGGCGGCAACTTCGCGTCCTGGGTCACACCGTCACCACCGCCTCCAATGGGGCGGAGGCGCTCCAGTTGATCTCCTCGGATCAGGCGTTCGATCTCCTGATGACCGATGTCGTCATGCCGGAGGGAATCAACGGCCGTGAGTTGGCCCAGCGCGCGCGGGCGATCGCGCCGGCCATGCGCATCTTGCTGACGTCCGGCCACAACGAGGACGCTTTTCTGCGCGGCCACGGCGGCCACGGCGGCGACGACTTCCTGCCGAAGCCGTACCGGCGCGCCGAATTGGAGCGCAAGATTTCCGGCCTTCTGAACCGTCTGCCG
>PLEH01000174.1 GCA_003136395.1 Phenylobacterium sp. | reverse complement strand
CACCCCATCACCCATAGCGGACTCTGGGAGAGTCCGCTTTCTGGCGGAAGGCCAACGTCCGCTCAAACCTAGGAGGACCCCCTCAGTCAGCTTCGCTGACAGCTCCCCCGATGGGGAGCAACTTTGCGGCTGGACCGCGCCGGCCCCTCGCGCGATCCTCTAGGCAAGGCTGACCAACGATAAGAGGGAGAACTTCATGACCAGGAAACTGCTGGGCGCGCTCGGGCTGGGCGCGGTGCTGGCGATGAGCGGGGTGATGGCGGGATTTGGCGCCTACGCCCAGACGCCGCTGCCGAAGAACGACTACGCCAACAAGGCAAGTTGGCTGTGCTGGACCGGCAAGCCGGGCGACGCCTGCGCCATCGACCTGACGACGACCGTGGTCAGGGCCGACGGCTCGGAGACGACCGAGACCTTCAAGCCCGACCCCAAGGCGCCCATCGACTGCTTCTACGTCTATCCGACGGTTTCCAACGATCCGGGCGTGGTCTCCGACATGATCCCGGGGCCGGAGGAGCTGAACGTCGTCAAGTCGCAGCTCGCGCGGTTCGGGGCGAAGTGCCGGATCTATGCGCCGATGTACCGCCAGTTCACGCTGACGGCGCTCCGGGCCCAGATGGGCGGCAAGCCGATGCAGGGGTCCGCCGATCCGGCGACGCGGGGCGTGGGCTATGGCGACGTGCTGGACGCCTGGAACTCCTACCTGGCCCACGAGAACAAGGGCCGCGGCGTCGTCCTGATCGGCCACTCCCAGGGCTCGGGCGTCCTGACCCAGCTGATCTCCAAGGAGATCGACGGCAAGCCCGCGCAGGCCAGGATCGTCTCGGCGATCCTGATGGGCACCCGCCTGCCGCTCGACCGGGGCAAGGACACCGGCCTCTTCAAGGCGATCCCGCTGTGCAAATCGGCCAGCCAGACCGGCTGCGTGATCGCCTATGCGAGCTTCCGCGACACCATCCCGCCGCCCGCCAACAGCCTGTTCGGCAAGGCGCCCACGGACGCCCAGATCGCGGCCTGCGCCAATCCGGCGAACCTGGCTCCCGGCGGCAAGGGCGAGTTCCACGCCTACCTCTCCAACGGCGCCCAGATCGCCGACTCGGGCAACCGCAGAATCGAGTGGGTGAAGGGCAAGCCCAATCCGGCCACCCCCTTCGTCTCGGTCCCGGGCCTGCTCTCCGGCCAGTGCGTCGAAAAGAACGGCTTCTCCTACCTGGAGGTCCATGTGGCGGGAAATCCGGCCGACCCCAGGCTCGACGACATCGCCGGCGACGTGATGGCGAACGGCCAGGTCAACCCCGCCTGGGGCCTGCACCTGATCGACGCCAACCTCGCCATGGGCAACCTGGTGGATATCGTGGGCGCGGAGTCGAAGGCCTGGCTGGCGAAGAAGAAGTAGCACAGCGCAGTTCCCCTCCCCGTTCCGGGGAGGGACAGGCCGCGCAAGCGGCCAGGGTGGGGACGTGTGGGCCGGAGTGCTGAGTCAGAGCTCTGGCCCGCACTTCCCCACCCGTCTCCACCTACGGC
The DNA here is from genome assembly GCA_003136395.1 of Phenylobacterium sp. Taxonomy (GTDB): domain Bacteria; phylum Pseudomonadota; class Alphaproteobacteria; order Caulobacterales; family Caulobacteraceae; genus Phenylobacterium. Next base: position 12,066 of record PLEH01000174.1, on the reverse strand, counting down.
GTCGCCACCCTCCCCATAAAGGGGAGGGAAATCGCTAGTTCCCGGTGATCTTGCGGCCCGCCATGACGCCCAGCGCCAGGAAGATCACGAAGCCGACCGCGAACAGGAAGAACAGGATCTTGGCCACGCCGGCCGCCGCTCCGGCGATGCCGCCGAAGCCCAGGGCGCCGGCGATCAGGGCGACCACCGCGAATACGATTGCCCACTTGAGCATGCTCTCTCTCCATCAAACGCCCGCGTCCAGCGGGACCTGGCAGGCAAACGCGAGCTTGGCCGCGGCGTTCCCTGCCTCCCGCCGCTTTGCGGGGGAGGTTAGCTGATCTAAGACGAGCCCCACGATGGCGAAGAACCCCGAAAGTCCGCTGGAGCCCTTCAAGCGCGCGCTGGTCAATGCGACGCGGTCGCTGGCCGAGTCCGCGGACCTGGAGATCGTCTATTCCGGCGAGGGCCCGCAGCTTTCCGGCAACCGCGCGGTGCTGCCGCATCCGCCCAGGGACCTGACCAGCGTCGACGCCGCGCGCATCCGCGGCTTCGCCGACCAGATGGCGCTGCGCATCGCCCACCATGACGCCGCGGCCCACGCCAAGACCCGGCCGGCCTCGGTGCAGGGTCAGCCGATCTATGACGGCATCGAGCAGGCCAGGCTCGAGGCCATCGGCGCCAACGCGCTCGGCGGGGTGCGCGAGAACCTGAAGGCCGTCCACGAGCAGGCCTGGGCCAAGCGGGCGTTCAACCAGATCGAGGCGCTGGCCAACCCGCCGCTTGCCGATGTGGTCCAGCTGATGGTCCGCGAGCGGCTGACCGGCGACAAGCCGCCGGCCATGGCCCAGCCCCTGGTCAACCTGTTCCGCGACGAGATCGAGGCCAAGGCGGGACCCGACCTCGACCGGCTGACCGAGGCGGTGGCCGACCAGAAGGCGTTCGCCCGGATCGCACGCGCCATCATCCGCGACCTGAAGATGGGCGACGACCTCTCCGACGCGCCCGACCAGCCGGACAACGACGAGGACGGCGGCGAGGACGGCGAGCCCGAGGCCAGCGACGAGAACGAAGGCGACGGCGAGGGCAAGTCGCCGCAGCAGTCCACCATGGACGACAGCGAGGCCTCGCACCGCGAGAGCGAGGACGCCGACAGCCAGATGATGCAGGCTGAGGACGACGAAAACGCCGAGGATAGCGACGAGCCCCCCGACATGGGCGAGGGCGACCAGCCGGCCCGCCCGGACCTGAAGGGCGAGGGCAGGATCGTCACCTACAAGGTCTTCACCACCGCCCACGACGAGGTGGTGGCCGCCGAGGAGCTGTGCGACGCCGAGGAGCTGACGCGGCTCAGGGCCTATCTCGACCAGCAGCTGGCGAGCCTCTCCAACGTGGTCTCGCGCCTGGCCAACCGGCTGCAACGCAAGCTGCTCGCCCAGCAGAACCGCTCGTGGTCCTTCGACCTCGAGGAGGGCATCCTCGACGTGGCGCGGCTCACCCGGGTCATCGTCGACCCGACCGCGCCGCTCTCCTTCAAGGAAGAGAAGGACACCGAGTTCCGCGACACGGTGGTCTCGATCCTGATCGACAATTCCGGGTCGATGCGGGGGCGCCCGATCATGGTGGCGGCCGTCTGCGCCGACATTCTGGCCCGCACGCTGGAGCGCTGCGGGGTCAAGACGGAGATTCTCGGGTTCACGACCCGCGCGTGGAAGGGCGGCTCGGCGCGGGAGGACTGGCTGAAGGCCGGCAAGCCGCCGCAGCCCGGCCGGCTGAACGACCTGCGCCACATCATCTACAAGGCCGCCGACGCCCCCTGGCGCCGCGCCCGGCGCAACCTCGGCCTGATGATGCGCGAGGGGCTCCTGAAGGAGAACATCGACGGCGAGGCCCTGCTGTGGGCGCACCAGCGGCTGATCGGCCGGCAGGAGTCGCGGCGCATCCTGATGGTGATCTCCGACGGGGCGCCGGTGGACGATTCCACGCTCAGCGTGAACTCCGGCCACTACCTGGAGCGCCACCTGCGCGAGGTGATCGGCGAGATCGAGGCCAAGAGCCCCGTGCAGCTGATCGCCATCGGCATCGGCCACGACGTCACCCGCTATTACCGCCGCGCCGTGACCATCGTCGACGTGGAGCAGCTGGCCGGCGCCATCACCGACCAGCTGGCCGAGCTCTTCGAGGAGGAGCCCCGGCGGATGACCCGCAAGAACGCGGGGCTCCTGCAGCCGCCGCCCAATACGCAGGGGCCCTCGGGGCCCGCCAAGCGCTCCACCTTCAAGGAAGTGCGGAGGGCGGTGGCTTGATCCCAAACACCCGCTCATCCCCGCGAAAGCGGGGACCCAGGTGTTTTGGCGTTTCTGAATCTGCCCTCTCGACGGCCATCGCCCGTTTCATCGCCGCGACGAAAAAAGCCTGGGTCCCCGCTTTCGCGGCGCTGGCCGGATTGATCCTGGCCGCGTGCGGGGGGCCGGTGGCTGAACCGCCCAAGGCCCCGGTTCCGGGCGGGTCGGGGATCACCATCAAGGCCGAGGCCCTGCCGCTCAATCCGGCCGACCCGAAGCAGGACCGCGTGGGAGACTTCGTCTACGCAGGCGGGCTCAAGCTCACCTCCGCCCAGACCTCCCGCCTGCACGGGCTCTCCGACCTGGAGGTGCAGCCGGACGGTGCGCTGGTCTCGGTCGGCGACGAGGGCGATCTGCTCAAGGCGCGCGTCGTGCTGGACGCAGCGGGCCGGCTGGCGGGGCTCAGCGACGCCCGGCTGACCGCCCTGGCCGGCCTCGACGGCAAGCCGCTGCAGGGCAAGGACAACCGCGATTCCGAAGGCCTGGCGCTGATGGCCAACGGCGACCTGCTGATCAGCTTCGAGCGCCGCGACCGCATCTGGCTCTATCCGAAGGACGGCGGGCCGCCGCGCGCTGTCCCCTCGCCCGCGGTGAAGTTCCCCTACAACGAGGGCATGGAGGCGCTGGCGCCCGATCCGGCACGCGGTCCGGACGCCTATTTCGCCGGCGGCGAGACCACCGGGCGGACCTGGGCCTGCACCCTGGCGGGCCCCTGCGTCGAGGGCCCGAAGGTGGGTCTCGCCGTCGGCTTCGGCCTCGTGGCCGCGCGGCGGCTGCCGCAGGGCCGCACCGCCTGGCTGCTGCGCGCCTTCAACCCAATCACTAAGAGCGTCATCCAGCTCGAGATCACCGACGCGACCGGCGATGTCATTGACATGATGACCCTGCGCGGGCCGCTGACCGTGGACAATTTCGAAGGCCTGGCCGCCGTACCCGCCAAGAATGGGCCCGCCCCGGACGGCGCCGTCCGCTTCTACCTGATTTCCGACGACAATTTTTCAAACTCCCAGCGCACGCTGCTGCTGGCGTTCGATTGGAAGATGCCCCGCGAGTGAGCCCACCGAGGTGATTTCATGAAGACCGACGTCTCGATCCCCACGCCCGAGGGTGACGCCCGCGCCTTCGTTTTCACGCCGGACGCCGGCTCCGGCCCGTGGCCGGCCGCGATCCTCTACATGGACGCGCCCGCGATCCGCCCGGCCATGTTCGAGATGGGCGAGCGGCTGGCCCAGGCCGGCTACTATGTGCTGCTGCCGGACATCTTTTGGCGCGCCGGGCCCTATGACCCGCCGAACATCGTGGCCGCGCGCGCGGGCGATCCCGAGGCCGTGGCCGTGTTCCAGAAACTGCGCGGCTCGACGGACGCCAAGCGGCAGATGGCCGACACCGGCGCCTGTCTCGACTGGCTGAAGACCCAACCCCTGGCCAAGGCCGACAAGGTCGGCGTCACCGGCTACTGCATGGGCGGCGGCATCGCGCTGCGGGCGGCCGGGACCTTCCCCGACCGGATCGCCGTGGCGGCCTCCTTCCACGGCGGCGCCCAGGCCACCGACGCCGAGGACAGCCCGCACCTGCTGGCGCCTGCGATGAAGGCCAAGATCCTGGTCGCCGGGGCGGACGAGGACCGCGGCTTCGACGAGGCCCAGTGCGCGCGGCTGGATGCGGCGTTGAAGGCTGCGGGTGTCGATGCCCAAGTCTCCATCTGGAAGGGCGCCCGCCATGGCTGGGTCCCCACCGACATGCCGGTCTACAACAAGGAGGCCGCCGAGCGGCACTGGCGCGAGCTGGTGGCCCTGTTCGACGGGGTGTTGAAGCCCGCGGCGTAATTCCGCGGGATGGACGCATCCCGCTGGCCTGATCTGCGTTTCACAGATCATGGGTGTCAGCATGTCAGACGAGCGCGTACCGGCCGGCGGCCCCGTCGGCGAGCCGATCCGGGCGGAGCAGATGACCGCGGCCGAACGCGCCGCGCTGATCGCGGCGCTCATGGCCCTGCCGATCAAGCAGCGGCCGCAGATCATCGTCTTCGGCGACGACGATGTGGTCGGGATCAACCCTGCCCCGGTGAGCAGGCCTCCCGACACCTAGAGAAAAGGGCCGCTGTCTCCAGCGGCCCCTTCCGGAACGACAGTCCTTGAAACGTCTCAGGCTGCGGCGGCTTGCTCGGAGAGCTTGGCCTTCAGCTGGCGCTTGATCTTCTGGGCCTTGGGCGACAGCTCCTCGTCGCTGGCCTTCAGCAGGAAAGCGTCGAGACCGCCGCGGAAATCCAGGGTCCTGAGCGCCGCATTGGTGATGCGCAGGCGATAGGACTGGCCCAGCGCCTCGGACTGCAGGGTGGCGGGCGACAAGGCGGGCAGGAAGCGGCGCTTGGTCTTGATGTTCGAGTGGCTCACATTGTGGCCGACCATCGGGCCGACACCGGTGAGTTCGCAACGACGCGACATGGGACGAAAACCTTCGCGAGAACAGGGACGCGGCGGGCCGGGCCCGCGCGAGAGCGGGCGATATAGGCGAAGGCGAGGCTCCGCGTCAAGGTAAGGCGGGCGATGGCGCCGGTCTTACGGCGAAGTTTCCAACTTGGCGCGGGCGGTCGATGGGCGTTCCTTTACACTATCTAGACGCGAAGACGTCTAGACATGGAGGCGGCAGAGGAGTTCGCGGTGACCCGGCTGGCCTTGGTGATGATCGCGCGCGACGAAGCGCGCGCGATCGGCAGGACTCTGGACAGCGCGCGCCCGTACGTCGAGCGGATGATCGTGCTGGACACCGGCTCCAGGGACGCCACCCGCGAGATCGCCCGGGCCTGCGGGGCTGAAGTCCACGATTTCGCGTGGAGCGACGACTTCGCCGCCGCGCGCAACGCGGCGCTGGCCCACTCTGACGCCGACTGGAACCTGGTGCTCGACGCCGACGAATGGATCGCCGACGGCGCGGAGGCTCTCGGACCGCAGACCCTGCCTGCGGGCCGCGGCGGCTTCCTGGGCGAGGTCAGAATCGCAAGCCTGCAGGACCAGCCCGGCGCAGAGGGGACCGGCCAGGCCTGGATCGGCCGAGTGCTGCCGGCCGGCGTCGGCTATGCGGGCCGGATCCACGAACAGCCGATCAGCAGCCTGTGCTCCGTCCGGCTGCCCCTGGTCATCGGCCACGACGGCTATACGACCGAGAACCTGGCGCGGAAGGGCGGGCGCAACGAGACGCTGCTGATGCGCGAGCTCGAGGCCGCGCCGCAGGATCCCTACCTCTGGCTCCAGATCGCCAAGGAGCATCAGGCGCGCGGGCGCGCGCCCCAGGCGGCGTTCTGCTTCACCGAGGCGCTGCGCCTGGCGCCAGCCGACGCCGGCTACCGCCATGCGCTGGTGGTGCGCGCGATGATCGCCCTGAAGGCGGACGGCCGGCTTGACGAAGCCCTGTCGCTGGCGGATGCGGAGGTCGACAACTGGCTGGAGTCTCCGGACTTCTACTTCGTTGTCGGCGACCTCTACCTCGAGGCGGCCGCCCGCGAGCCGGGGAGGGCGATGGCCGATCTGCTGCCGATCGTAGAGTCCGCCTGGAAGCGATGCCTGAGGATCGGCGAGCGTCCGGACTTGGACGGCGCCGTCGCCGGGCGCGGCGGCCACATGGCCGCCCACAATCTGTCGGTCTTCTACAAGACCCTGGGACAGACCGAGCAGGCCGCCGAATACGCCGTCCTGGCCCAGAAACTGCGTGGAACCACGGCCTAGACTTGTGTCCGAAGGCCGTTGAGATACAATATGTTGCGGTGAACAAAGGCTGAATCAAGCGGAGTCGCTGATTCGGTCCTGATTCGTTTCGCCCGTGTTCCGGCCAATAGGCCGCCTCCATTAATCCCGCTCATCCCGGCGAAGGCCGGGACCCAGATCGCCAGGCGCCGATGTGGGTTGGTTTGTCGCTGAGCTGTTCGAGCCCACGTCTGAGTCATCCCATCTGGGTCCCGGCCTTCGCCGGGATGAGCGGTGAGGCGAGAATTGATCACCGCGTGAAATTGTATTAATAACTAACCGGTCAGTTATTACGTGAGGACGCGATGCTCGACCCCGGCGAGCCGAAGTTCCGCCGCCGCAAGGCGGCCCGCCCCGGCGAGATCGTCGAGGCCGCCCTGGCGGTCTTCGCCGAGCGCGGGTTCGCCGCGGCCAAGCTCGATGACATCGCCCGGCGGGCCGGGGTCTCGAAGGGCGCTCTCTATCTCTATTTTGAGACCAAGGAGGAGATCTTCCGCGCCGTGGTGGCCCAGGCCATCGCGCCGAACGTGCAGATGATCCGCGCGGTCATCGCCGCTCACCCCGGACCGCTTTCCGACCTGCTGCGCCTGGTGGCCGGGCGGGCGGGCGTCCTGATGGAGACTCTGCCGGTCGGCGGGGTGCTGAAGATGGTGATCGCCGAGGCGGGCAATTTCCCCGAGCTCGCCCGGGTCTGGCACGACGATCTGGTGGCGCACATCCTGGGCGCCATGACCGACGCCATCCGGGCCGCCCAGGGCCGCGGCGAGGTGAGACCCGGCGATCCGCGCATGTACGCGCTCGAACTGATCGCCCCGATGCTGGTGGGGGTGATCTGGCGCGAGACCTTCGCGCCCGTGGGCGCTCAGCCTTTCGACCTGCCCGCGCTGGCCCTCCAGCACGCGGAGACCATGATCGAGGGCCTGAAGAACCGGGAGGTCGCGGCATGACCCGCCAGAGACTGCTCGTCGTTGTCCTGCTGCTGGCCGCGGTGACCGCGATCGCCGCCCTTTTCGTCGTCCCGCGGCTCGGCCGGCCGACGGTGCTGAGCGGCTACATAGAGGGCGAGCCGCTCTACCTGGCCGCGCCGGTCGCAGGCACGGTCAAGGCCATGTACGTCGTCCGCGGCCAGGACGTGGCGCCCGGCGCGCGGCTGTTCGTGGTCGATCCGCAGCAGCCGCTGGCCGCCCGCAACCAGGCCCAGGCCCAGGTGGCGGGCGCGCAGGCCCAGGCCGTGGACGCCCGCAAGGGCGGACGGCCGCTGGAGCTGGCGGTGCTGGACGCCAATATCGCCGCCGCCGAGGCCAAGTCCCGCGACGCCGAGGCGGCGCTGCGCCGGGTCTCGACGCTGGAGGCCAGGGGCTTCGATTCCAAGGCGGCGCTGGACGACGCCAACGCCAATGCGCAGGCCGCCGAGGCAGCGGTGAAGGCCGCGAAGAAGCAGCGCGATGTGGCGACGCTTGGAGCCCGCGCGGACCAGATCCGCGCCGCCGACGCCAGGGTGAGCGAGGCCCTGGCCGGCCTGACCGGCGCGGCCGCCCGCCTCTCCGACGTGGCCCCCGCCGCGCCGTCGGCCGCCAGGGTCGAGGACGTCTTCTTCCAGCAGGGCGAATGGGCGCCGGCCAATCAGCCGATCCTCTCCCTGCTGCCCGACGCGCGGATCAAGGTCCGGTTCTTCGTGCCGGAGGCCGCGCTCAGCGCCTACCGCGTGGGGGCCGTGGTGCGCTTCTCCTGTGACGGCTGCGCCAGGGGGCTTACGGCGAAGATCGCCTACATCTCGCCGCGCCCGGAGTTCACCCCGCCGGTGATCTACAGCCGCGAGGCCCGTGACCGGCTGGTCTATCTGATCGAGGCCCAGCCCTCGGTCCGGCTCAATCCCGGCCAACCGGTGGATGTGGAGCCGCTCAGGTGACAGGCGCGGCGTCCCTGGCGATCGACGTGAAGGGGCTGAACAAGAGCTTCGGCGACAAGCACGTCGTGCAGGATTTTTCGATCCAGGTGGCCGGCGGCCGCATCTGCGGCTTCCTCGGCCCGAACGGCTCGGGCAAGACCACGACGCTCCGAATGCTCTGCGGCCTGCTGACCCCGGACTCCGGGACGGGGACCTGCCTGGGCTTCGACATCCTCGCCCAGTCCGAGCAGATCAAGCGCCAGACCGGCTACATGACCCAGAGGTTCTCGCTCTATGAGGACCTGACCATCGCCGAGAACCTGGAGTTCACCGCCCGGGTCTACGGCCTTGACCGGCGGGCCGGGCGGGTGGACCAGGCGCTGGAGCGGCTGGGCCTGACCAATCGCCGCGACCAGCTGGCGGGCGACCTGTCCGGGGGCTGGAAACAGCGGCTGGCGCTCGCCTCGGCCACCCTGCACGACCCGCAGCTCCTGCTGCTCGACGAGCCCACCGCCGGCGTCGATCCCAAGGCCCGCCGCGACTTCTGGGACGAGATCCACGACCTGGCCGGCCGCGGCCTGACCGTGCTGGTCTCGACCCACTACATGGACGAGGCCGAGCGCTGCCACGAGATCGCCTACATCAGTTACGGCAAGCTGATCGCCCGGGGCACGGTCGAGGACGTGGTCGCCGGCGCTCATCTGGTGACCTTCCACGGCGAAGGCCCCGACGTGGGCAAGCTCGTCCACGAGCTGGCGGGCCGGCCGGGCGTCGAGACCGTGGCGCCCTTCGGCGCGGCGGTGCACGTGAGCGGGACCGACCGCAAGGCGCTGGAGGCCGCCATCGCGCCCTGGCGCAAGCCGCCCTTCAAGTGGACCGAGGTCGAGCCGACGCTCGAGGACGTGTTCATCAAGCTGATGGGCCAGGCGCAGGACAACTACGCATGACCCTTCTTCGCCAAGGCTTCGAAGGACCTGTCCTGCGTAGCTCCTTCAGGAGCGCAGCAGGATGAGCGGGTTCTCGGCCAGCCGGGTCGCCGCGGTGATGATCAAGGAGTTCAAGCAGCTCGCCCGCGACCGACTGACCTTCGCGATCATGCTCCTCATCCCGGTGCTGCAGCTGACGCTCTTCGGCTATGCGATCAACTTCCAGCCGCGGCAACTGCCCACCGCGGTGCTGGTGCAGGAGGACTCGCGGTTCGCCCGCTCGATCGTCGCCGCGCTACGCAACAGCGCCTATTTCCAGCTCACCGCGCAGGTGCGCACGCCCGCGGAGCTCGACACCCTGGTGCGCCGGGGCGAAGCCCAGTTCGCGATCACAATTCCCGGCGACTTCACCCGGCGCGTGGTGCGCGGCGACCACGCCCAGATCCTGATCGAGGTCGACGCCTCCGATCCCTCGGCGACCGGCGGCGCGGTGGCGGCGCTGGCGTCCCTGCCGCAGCAGGCCCTGGCGCACGATCTGAAGGGCGCGCTTGGCCCCCGCGCCATGGCCGCCCCGCCGTTCGAGGTCGTGCTCCACAACCGGTTCAATCCGGAGTCGATCACCGCCTACAACATCGTGCCCGGCCTCCTGGGCGTCATCCTGTCCATGACCATGGTCATGATGACCTCGCTCAGCGTCACCCGCGAAATCGAACATGGGACCATGGAGAGCCTGCTGGCCACGCCCGTCCAGCCGATCGAGGTGATGGCCGGCAAGCTCGCGCCCTACGTGCTGGTGGGCCTGATTCAGACGGCGATCATCCTGATCCTGGCCAGGCTCCTGTTCGACGTGCCGATGCAGGGCGGCTGGACGGGTCTCTCGCTCGGGGTGGGCCTGTTCATCGTGGGGTCGCTGGCGCTGGGGTTCCTGATCTCCACCGTGGCGCGCTCGCAGCTCCAGGCGATGCAGATGAGCGTCTTCTACATGCTGCCTTCGATCCTGCTCTCGGGCTTCGCGTTTCCCTTCGCCGGCATGCCCGCCTGGGCCCGGGCGCTCGGCGAGATGATCCCGGTCACCCACTTCCTGCGGCTGGTGCGAGGCGCGATGCTGAAGGGCCAGGAGCTTGGCGATCAGTGGCGCGAACTGGCCGCGCTCGCGGCTTTTGTCTGCGTCGTCACGGCGCTGGCGATGGCCCGGTATCGGCGGACGCTGGACTGACCTAGATTTCGGCCATGTTCGGGATCCTCTGCGCCACCGTCGAAGAGATCGCCGCCTTGCGCGCGCGCCTGGACGTGGACGCCGAGCCCGAGCGCCATGGGCCGACGCGGGTCTGGCGGGGGCGGCATGGGGCCCAGTCGCTCGTGCTGGCCCAGGCGGGGATCGGCAAGGTCAACGCCGCCGCGGCCGCCACCTTGCTCCTGAGCATGTTCGGCGTGAGCCGGCTGGTCTTCAGCGGCGTGGCGGGTGGGCTCGATCCGGCGCTGCCGGTGGGGGCGGTGCTGCTGGCCGACGCCATGGCGATCCATGACTTCGGGGTGATGGCCGGCGGCCGGCTGACGTCGACGGCGTCGGGCCTGGTCCCCCTCGGCGCGCCCGAGCTTGAAGCGCTGACGCCGGTCCCGGCGGGGGTGGCCGCGACGCTCACGCGCCTGGCCGAGGTCCTGCGGACCCAGATCGAGGCGCCCGTGCGCCTGGGCGGCATCGTCACCGCGGACTACTTCCTGAATTGCGCCGAGACGCGGAGCCACCTGCACGACCGCTTCGGCGCCCAGGCCATCGACATGGAATCCGGCGCCGTGAACCAAGTGGCGCACGCCTGGGGCGCGCCTCTCTATGTGATCCGCACCCTTTCCGACCTGGCCGGGGCGGAGAGCCACCTCACCTATCCGCAGATGGCCGAGCTCGCGGCCCACAACTCCGCCCTCTGCGTCCCCGACCTGCTGGCGCTTCTCAGCGAGGTGGACGCGCCGGAGGCCCGACCCTAGACTCATCCGTCCCTTCAAGTTTGCCTGCGGACACCTCCCCCATGACCGACACCCCTGCGATCGCCGCCGAACTGCGACGGCTGTTGCGCCACGCGCACGCGCCCTATTCCGGCGTCCACGTGGCCTGCGCCGTCGAGAGCGAGGACGGGCGGGTGACCTACGGCGTCAATGTGGAGAACGCGGCCTATCCGCTCGGCCAGTGCGCCGAGGCCAGCGCCATAGGGGCGGCGGTGACCGGGGGCTCGACGAAGCTCACGCGGGTCTTTGTGACCACCTCCCTGCCGGGCCTGGTCTGGCCCTGCGGCGGCTGCCGCCAGAAGATCTTCGAGCTCGCCGCCGAGTGGTGCGAGGTGGTCAGCCTCGGGTCCGAGGGCGACGAGGGGCGCCAGACCATCGATCAGCTGCTGCCTCTGGGCTTCCGGCTGGCGCCTGCGCAGCTTCGCCGCAGCTAGCGAGGCTTGCCCGACTCTCTTCGCGCCCCCAAATTCAGATCATGAGCGACCGGCCATCAGGCGCGGCGCCGCCGAGACTGGTGGCGGTGCTGGGTCCCACCAACACCGGCAAGACGCACCTGGCGGTGGAGCGGATGCTGGGCCACGCCTCGGGCATGATCGGCCTGCCGCTGCGGCTGCTGGCCCGCGAGATCTACGACCGGATCGTCAAGCTGAGGGGCGCGCGCGCCGTGGCCCTGATCACCGGCGAGGAGAAGATCGTCCCGCCGCGGCCGCACTATTTCGTCTGCACCGTCGAGGCCATGCCGCTGTCGCGCGAGGTCGAATTCCTGGCGGTGGACGAGATCCAGCTCTGCGCCGACCCCGAGCGCGGCCACGTCTTCACCCACCGCCTGCTGCACGCGCGGGGAACCGCCGAGACCATGCTGCTGGGCGCGGGAACCATGGGGCCCCTGGTGCGGCGCCTGCTGCCCCACGCGGAGATCGTCACCCGCGAGCGATTCAGCGCACTGACCTACGCCGGGCCGAAGAAGCTCACCCGCCTGCCGCGCCGGTCCGCCGTCGTGGCCTTCAGCGCCGACCAGGTCTACGCCATCGCCGAACTGATCCGCCGCCAGCGCGGCGGCGCGGCGGTGGTCATGGGCAGTCTCTCGCCCCGCACCCGCAACGCCCAGGTGGCGCTCTACCAGTCCGGTGAGGTGGACTTCCTGGTGGCCACCGACGCCATCGGCATGGGCCTGAACATGGACGTCG
>PLEH01000121.1 GCA_003136395.1 Phenylobacterium sp. | reverse complement strand
GACGAAGTCCGAGGGGAGAGGGTAGGGAGAGGGGCGGCACGTCCAGTGGTGATCCGCCGATGGTTCAGCCATGACCCATGAACGGCGCCGCTGCTGGTCCTCGCCCCACCAACGGGAGAGACTGACGGCCCCCAGCCGACCCTCTCCCTACCCTCTCCCTCTCGGCTTCGCCGGGGGAGAGGCGAGTATTCTCAGTACCCGTCGCCATGCGCTTCGCGCGCCTGGCCGTTGAGCTCGGCGATGCGGGCCAGGTAGACATCATGCACGGCCCAGGGCGCTTCGCGCGCCGCGGCTGAGCGCGCGGCGAGCCAGCGCTGCTGCTGGCGCTCCAGCTGCACGTCGGGCACGCCGGCGTTGCGGGCGTCCTGATAGGCGCGGCTGAGCTGGCGGTCGGCGGCGCCCAGACTGGGGTCGGCGCAGACAAGGGCCTGGCCGGGATCGCGGTTGGCGCAGCGCGGCGCCGAGACCTTCATCAGCCCGGACGCGCGGCTGGGCGCCGCGGGCGCCGAGTGAACGCGCGTCGGCGGGGCCAGGTGCTGCGCCCGATGGGTTTTCAGCGAGGCGCGCTCGACCTGCGGCTCGTGGCGCGTCCGGTGGGCGTGCCTGCGGTCGAGCTTGGCCACTTCGACCGGCGCGGGCTTCGCCTGATGCGGCAAGAGACGCTGGAAGGCGTGGGCGAGGCTGGCGAGCCGCGCCCGCTTGCGCGCGTCCTCCCTGGCGAAGGCCAGGGCTTCCGCCTTGGCCTCGGCGCGGGCTTCGGCGCGCCCCTTGGCCTCGGCCCTGGCCAGCTGGATCTGCTGGGCCCGCGCGGCCTTGGCCGCCTTCGCCGCCTGGGCGAGGTCCAGCTTGTGGGCCGCGGCCTTCGCCGCTGCGGCCCGGGCCAGTTCGACCTTGCGCGCCCTGGCCGGCTTAACGGCGACTGGCGCCTTGGGGCTCGGCGCGGCCTTGGCGAGATGGACCGGCGCGAGCGGCGCGGGTCTGGGCTTGGCGACCACCGGCCTGGGCGCGGCCAGGGCGGCCACCACCAGGGGCGCCAGCCTCGGCCTGTCGGCTCGCGGGATCGGCGGGACGGCCTTGGGGATCGGCGCCGCGGGCGCGGGCTGGGGCGCCACGGCCCGGGCCTTCATCAGACCCGGCGGCAGGGCGACTGGCGCGGGCGCCGGCTCGGGCCAGGGCAGCGCCTTCGGCGGTGCGATCGGTCGCGCGGGCGGAGTCCTGGCCGGCAGGACGTCGATCGGAGCCCCGATGGGGGCGGGGCGGTCGTCGACCACGATCTCGAGCTTGCGCGCCGCGGCCGTCGTCTGCGGCTTGGGCGCATCGGCCGGCTGGGCGGCGGCCGCCTGCCGCTCGCTCATCGCCGGTCGGGCCCAAAGGCCAAGGCCGACGCCCAAGACGCAGGCCCCGGCTACGCCCGCGAACAGGATGTGCCGCGCGCCCAGGCCCGGCCGCCTCGGCCGCCTCGGCCGCTCCGGCATGAAGACGCTGAACTCGTCCGGCCCGACGCCGTGCGGTTCCAGGCCCCTCGGACCGTTGCCCCTGGAACCCTTGTCTGTGGATTTGTCGTCAGGTGTCATTCGAGATCCTGCCCCTAAGCGGATCCCTCGACAAACGATGTGCTGGCCGGCCTGCCGCGCCCACGGCTAAGCTGCAGCCCCCACACCGCTCTCTCTCCCAACGCTAAGTAGAGCCAGAAAATCGATGTTCGCGCCAGCGCCAACTCTTGAGACAGATCGCCTCATACTCCGTGCGCCCGCCGCGGAGGACTTCGAGCCCTGGGCAGCCTTCGCCGCCGACGATGAGACCATGCGCCATCTGGGCGGAGTCCAGGCCCGCTCCGTCGCCTGGCGCGGTATCTGCCAGGTCACGGGCGCCTGGACGATCCGCGGCTTCTCCATGTTCTCGGTGATCGAGAAATCCACCGGCCGCTGGGTGGGCCGGCTGGGGCCCTGGCAGCCGCAGGACTGGCCGGGAACCGAGGTCGGCTGGGGCCTTTCGCGCGAGGTCTGGGGCAAGGGCTACGCGACGGAGGGCGCGAGCGCCTGCATGGACTATGTCTTCGACGTCCTGGACTGGAGCGAGGCGATCCACACCATCGAGCCCGACAACCTCGCCTCCCAGGCGGTCGCCAGACGGCTTGGCTCGACGCGCCTGGGCCCGACCAGGCTCCCGGCGCCCTTTGAGGACATGCCGGTCGAGGCCTGGGGCCAGACCCGCGAACAGTGGCGGGCGCGAGGCAGGGTATCGCGCAGCGATTCCCGCAAATAACAACTGGCCAAATCCAAACTGGATTTGGCGGTTGAGGCGTCAGATCCAGCTTCGCTCACGCAGCAGCCGCGCATAGGTGCGGCTCACCGGCACCTCGGCTCCATCCTTCAGCGTCAGGGTGGCGCGGCCGTCGCCCCGGACCGCCTCGGTGATCGCCGCGCGCGCCACCCACCAGGAGCGGTGCACCCGCGCGCCCTCGATCCCTTCCAGCTCGTCTATGGCGTCGGAGAGCCGCATCAGGATCAGGTCCTGGCCCTTGGAGGTGTGCAGGCGCAGGTAATGGTCCTCGGCCTCCACCGCCCAGACCTCGCCCCCGCGCAGCTTCAGGGGCAGGCGCTCCAGGAACTTCGCCGGCTGGGTTCCGGCGGAGGTGACCGCGCTTATCTGCCGGGCCACCAGCACATTGATGGTGACCATGATCACCGAGACGGAAGTCACCGAGACCAGGACATCGACGATGTTGGGGAGGTTGTCGAAATTGGAGCCCCACGCGAGGTGGGAGGCCAGGGCCACGACCACGGAGTAGGGGATCGACAGCACGACGGATGCAGCCAGGATCCGCAGCCAGAGGTGTTTTGGTTGCCCGAACCGGGCGAAGAACCTGCGGCTGACGAAGGCGCCCCACAGCCAGCCCAGGATCATCAGGCCGAACCAGTAGGTGAACCGCACGGGCGCGGCGACCCGGCTCGAATTGAACGCGCCGGCATAGGCGAAGAAGGTCGCGCCGACGAGGGTGATCACCAGCCCGCGCAGCCAGCCCTTCCAGTCGTCGTAGGGCCCCCAGCGCAGGATCTTCGGCATCGAGGCCATCAGCCGGTCGCTCCGCGGCTCGTCCACCGGCGGACCCCAAAGGCCGCCAACCCCCGCAGATAGAGGATGTCGCCGGTTTCTCAAACGCTTGGGCCCCCCCTTTCTGTCGGCGCCCTCTTCGCCGGCGCCTTGGGCGCCGCCTAGCTTCGGTCACCGTGGCGGGGCATAACAGCCATCGATTCACCTTGGCGCCCGCCCGCTCTTCATGGCCGATCTCGTCTTCCACGATCCAACAGGGCGCAGGGCCCGGCGCGTGCGGTTCATGGGCGGGCTGGTGGCCTCGTTCATGGCGCTGCTGGTGGCGGCCTTCTTCGCGACCCTGGCCTTTGCGCCCCGGCTTCCCGTCGTCAACCTGAAGGACCCCGGCGGGATTTCGGCCCTGCACGTGGAGAACGCCCGCAAGCTGAAGGGCAGGGGACAGTGGAACCGCATCCCACACCCGCGCGCCGCCGCTGCGGCGGGCGGGCCCTCCCGGCCCCTGGCGGTCGCCTTCTACGTCTCGTGGGACGAGAGCTCCCGGGAATCGCTCGCCAACCATATCGACCAGCTGGATGTGGTCTCGCCGCAGTGGGTCAGGCTGGCGTCGGCGGACGGCGCGCTCAGCATCACCTCCGATCCCCAGGCGCGCGCCATCATCGCCGCGGCCAAGAAGCCGCCGTCGATCCTGCCCGGCGTCTACAACTACAAGGGCGCCGTCGGCGGCAGCTTTGACGGGCCGCTGGCGAGCGCTCTGTTGCTGAATCCCGCCGCCCGGCTCGGCCTGATCAACAACTTGGTCGCCCAGGCCCAGAAGCGCGGCTACGCGGGCTATGTCTTCGATTTCGAGGAGCTGTCGCCGGCCGGCGCCCGGGCCTATCCCGGCTTCATCGCCCAGGCGCGCGCGGCCCTGAAGCCGCTTGGCCGGGAGGTCTGGGTCACCACGCCCTTCGCGGACGACGCCTACCCCTATAAGCCCTTGCAGGACGCGGCAGACGCCATCCTGCTCATGGCTTATGACCAGCACTGGGGCGGCGGCGATCCCGGGCCAGTCGCGGCGCAGGACTGGTTCGAGACCACCATCGCCAAGCGCATGGCGACCCTGGACCCGGCCAAGACCATCGTGGCCATGGGGGCCCACGGCTACGACTGGACCCTCAAGGGCCCGAACAACCCGGCCCACGCCGAAACGATCCTCTTCAATGAGGCGACCCAGAAGGCGCACGACGCCGAAGTCCAGGTCGAGATGGACGAAAACTCGCTCAATCCGACCTTCGGCTACCAGGACGACGCGGGCCTGAAGCACGCCGTCTGGTTCCTCGATGCGCCGACCCTGTTCAACCAGATCAAGGTGGCCGACGGCTTCCGCCCGCTCGGCTACGCCATCTGGCGGATGGGCGGCGAGGACCAGCTTGACTGGCAGGTGCTGCGTCACGAGTACGGCCAGGGCAAGCCGGACGGTCTGGAGTTGCTCAAACCCGGCGCCGATGTCGACCTCACCGACGGCAAGGGCGAGATCCTGCACGTGGATGCGATCCCGACGCCCGGCCGCCGGTCGCTGGAAATCGATTCCGACACCGGCCTGATAAGTGGCGAGAACTACGAGGTGATGCCGACCTCCTATGCCGTCCAGCGCTACGGCTTCCATCCGGGCTGGGTGGCGATCACCTTCGACGACGGGCCGGACGGGCGCTGGACGCCGAAGATCCTCGACATCCTCAAGGCCAAGCACGCCAAGGCGACGTTTTTCGTGATCGGCAAGAACATGTCCGCCAAACCCGGTCTGGTGCAGCGCGAGGTGGACGAGGGCCACAACGTCGGCAACCACACCTGGACCCATCCGGACCTCTCCAAGGTGTCGGCCGCCCAGGCCGCGGTTGAGCTCTCGGCCACCCAGCGCCTCTTCGAGACCATCACCGGTCGCTCCATGCGGCTCTTCCGGGCGCCCTATTTCGGCGACGCCGAACCGTCGACGCCGAGCGAGGTCGCGCGCCTCTTGATCGGCCAGGAGCAGGGTTACCTGAGCGTCGGCCTGCGGATCGACCCCGACGACTGGGACCACCCCGACGCCACCACTCACAAGCGGATCATCGACACCGTGCTCGACCGCCTGGCCCATCCGGGCGACCGGCCGGGCCAGGTGATCCTGCTGCACGACAGTGGCGGCGACCGCAGCCGCACCGTGGAGACGCTGCCCGACCTGATCGATACCCTGCGCGCCCACGGCTACAAGCTGGTGACCATCGGCGACCTTGCGGGCATGACACCCGCCGAGGTGCTGCCGCCCACCAGCCGCAACTCCGTGGAGCTCCTGCTCGACCGGGTGGGCTTCGGCTTCTTCCACGGCATGCAGGTCGCCCTGCAGACCCTGTTCATCGTGGCCATCATCCTGGGGGTGGCCAGGCTCCTGATCCTGGGGGTCCTGGCGCTGGTCCACCGCTTCACGATCACCCGCCGCACCCCGCCCATGCCCGACCCGGTCACCGGCCCGCTGATCAGCGTGCTGATCCCCTGTTTCAACGAGGAGAAGGTGATCGAAAGCTCGGTGCGCCGGATCCTGGCCTCCAACTGGTCGCGGCTGGAGGTGCTGGTGCTCGACGACGGCTCGGCCGACCGCACCGCCGAGGTGGTCCGCAAGGCCTTCGCCGACGAGCCGCGCGTGACGCTGATGAGCTTCGACAACGGCGGCAAGGCGCGCGCGCTGAACCGGGGCCTCGCCAAGGCCCGCGGCGACGTGGTGGTGGCGCTGGACGCCGACACCCTCTTCCCGTCCGACACGCTCGCCAAGCTCGCCCGCTGGTTCGAAGACCCCAAGGTGGGCGCGGTGGCCGGCAATGCGCTGGTGGGCAACCGCCGCAACCTGATCACCCGCTGGCAGGCGCTGGAATATGTCACCGCCCAGAACCTTGAGCGCCGGGCGTTGGCGGCGCTGGGCGCGGTGACCGTGGTGCCTGGCGCGGTCGGCGCCTGGCGGCGCGCGGCCCTGGAAACCCTCGGCGGCTATCCGGACGACACGCTGGCCGAAGACCAGGACCTGACCATCGCCATGCAGCGCGCGGGCTGGCGGGTGGAGTTCGATCCGGAGGCCCGCGCCTATACCGAGGCGCCGGAGACGGTGGGCGGCCTGCTGAAACAGCGGTTCCGCTGGTCGTTCGGGACCCTGCAATGCGTCTACAAGCACCGCGCGGCGCTGTTCGATGTCAGGCGCCCGGTCCTGGGTTTCATCGCCTTGCCGCAGATCTGGCTTTTCCAGATCGTGCTGACGGCGGTGGCGCCCCTGATCGACCTGGCGGTGATCTGGAGCCTGATCTCGGCAATCTACGGCTTCACCAATCACTCTACCGAGTGGTCGCCGGACGACCTGACCCGCCCCTTGTTCTACTGGGCGGCCTTCATCTTCCTGGACCTCTCGGCCGGCGCGCTCGGCATGGCGCTGGAGCGCCGCGCGCCCTGGGGCGACCTCGTCTGGATGCCGGTCCAGCGCTTCGGCTACCGCCAGCTGATGTACTATGTGGTGGTCAAGTCGATCTACGCCGCCCTGCACGGCGCGCGCGTCGTCTGGGGCAAGCTCGAACGCCGCGCGTCCGCCGCCTTCGAAGGCGCCGGCTGACGGTTGTCAGGCGCCCCGGTTGTCAGCGGCGGGAGCGGCGCCTATAACCCCGGCCACTCGCCGAGCCGGCGAACCCGCTAATCCCCGAGCCTCATGAACATCCACGAACACCAAGCCAAGGCTGTCCTCGCTGAATTCGGCGTGGCGGTCCCCAAGGGCTTCGCCGCCTTCACGGTCGACGAGGCCGTCCAGGCCGCCGAGAAGCTGGGGGGTCCGGTCTTCGTGGTGAAGTCGCAGATCCACGCCGGCGGGCGCGGCAAGGGCCGCTTCGAGGGCCTCGGCCCCGACGCCAAGGGCGGGGTCCGGGTCGTGAAGTCTGTCGAAGAGGTCAGGACCAACGCCGCGGAGATGCTGGGCCGCGTGCTGGTGACCCACCAGACCGGCCCCAAGGGCAAGCAGGTGAACCGCCTATATATCGAGGAAGGCGCGGCCATCGCCCGAGAGCTCTACCTCTCGCTGCTGGTCGACCGCGAAACCTCCCGCGTCTCGGTGGTCGCTTCCACCGAGGGCGGCATGGACATCGAGGAAGTCGCCCACTCGACGCCGGAAAAGATCATCACCTTCGGCATCGACCCGGTGACCGGCGTGCGCGGCTTCCACGGCCTGAAACTCGCCGCGGCGCTGGATCTGAAGGGCGACCTCGCCAAACAGGCCGGCAAGCTGATCGGACAGCTCTACGAGGCCTTCGTCGCCAAGGACATGGCGATGCTGGAAGTGAACCCGCTGATCGTCACCGCGGATGACCAGCTGCGCGTCCTCGACGCCAAGGTCTCCTTCGACGACAACGCCCTCTTCCGCCACCCCGACATCAAGGCGCTGCGCGACGAGAGCGAGGAGGACCCCAAGGAGATCGAGGCCTCCAAGTACGACCTCTCCTATATCGCGCTCGACGGCGAGATCGGCTGCATGGTCAACGGCGCNNCGAGCCCGCCAACTTCCTGGACGTGGGCGGCGGCGCCGACGAGGCCAAGGTCACCGCGGCCTTCAAGATCATCATCTCGGACCCCAACGTGAAGGGTATCCTGGTCAATATCTTCGGCGGCATCGCCCGCTGCGATATCCTGGCCCAGGGCGTGGTCGCCGCGGTCAAGCAGGTGGGCCTGAACGTGCCGCTGGTGGTGCGCCTGGAAGGCACCAACGCCGAGCTCGGCAAGAAGATCATCAACGAGAGCGGTCTGAACGTCATCGCCGCCAACGACCTTTCCGATGGCGCGGAAAAGATCGTCAAGGCCGTGCGGGGCGCTGCTTAACTCATGTCGATCCTGATCAACAAAGCCACCCGCGTGATCTGCCAGGGCATCACGGGGGCGCAAGGCACCTTCCACTCCGAACAGGCCATCGCCTACGGGACGAAGATGGTGGGCGGCGTGACCCCGGGCAAAGGCGGCACGACCCACATCGGCCTGCCGGTGTTCAACACCGTCGCCGAGGCCGTTCGCCAGGAGGGCGCGGACGCCTCGGCGATCTACGTCCCGCCAGCCTTCGCGGCGGACTCGATCCTGGAAGCCATCGACGCGGAGATCGGCCTGATCATCTGCATCACCGAGGGCATCCCGGTGGCCGACATGGTCAGGGTCCGGCGCGCGCTGGACGGCTCGAAATCCAGGCTGATCGGGCCCAATTGCCCCGGCGTGCTCACCCCGAATGAATGCAAAATAGGCATCATGCCGGGAAACATCTTCAAGAAGGGCTCGGTGGGCGTTGTCTCCCGCTCGGGCACCCTTACCTATGAGGCCGTGTTCCAGACCACTCAGGTGGGCCTCGGCCAATCGACGGCCGTCGGCATCGGCGGCGACCCGGTGAAGGGCACCGAGTTCATCGCCATGCTCGACCTCTTCCTGAAGGACCTGGAGACGGAATCGATCATCATGATCGGCGAGATCGGCGGCTCGGGCGAGGAAGACGCGGCCGAGTTCATCAAGAATTCACCAACCAAGAAGCCTATGGTCGGCTTTATCGCGGGACGCACCGCGCCGCCTGGCCGGCGTATGGGTCACGCGGGCGCGATCATCTCCGGCGGCAAGGGCGGGGCCGATGACAAGATCGCCGCGATGGAAGCCGCGGGCATCCGCGTTTCTCCATCTCCGGCGGCTTTAGGCACCACCCTGCTTGAGGTCCTCAAAGGCGGGTAGCGATTTCCGAACTGGAAATCGCGCGAGTAAGGGTAGGCGGTTTTCGGACGCCTTCGGCTGAAAACCGCCGGGGCCGGTAATTTAGACGTAGAGCGGTCCGCGCTCGGCTCCTTTCCCTAGAAGCTCGGCGGTCCCGGCTCTGGGAAAGCGGACGACATGGCGGACGACGCGGGTCTGATCAACGAGGTCTTGGCTGAGACCTCCTTCCTCTACGGCGGCAACGCGGCCTTCGTGGAAGACCTCTATGCGAGGTGGTCGGCCGACCCCAGTTCGGTCGATCCGTCCTGGCGCGCCTTCTTCGCCTCCCTGCATGACTCCGCCGGCGATGTCGCCCGCGCCGCCGCCGAGCCCACCTGGATCCAGCGCGCCGCGCCGCCCGCCCGTCCCGACTGGCTGTCGGCCATCGATGGCCTGTGGCCCGCGGTCGAGGCCAAGCTGGGGGCCAAGATCGCCGAACGCGCGGCTGGGCCGGTCTCCGAAATGGCCGCCGCCGTCTCCTCCGACGCCGTGCGCGCCGCGACCTTGGACAGCCTGCGCGCCATCATGATGATCCGCGCCTATCGGATGCGCGGCCATCTCAACGCCAGGCTCGACCCCCTGGGCCTCGCCACGACGCCCGGCGACGCCTCGGAGCTGGATCCCGCCACCTACGGCTTCTCGGAGGCCGACTTCGACCGCTCGATCTTCCTGGATTTCGTGCTGGGCCTGGAGACATCCACGATCCGCGAGATCCTGGCGATCCTGCGGAGGACCTACTGCGGCAATGTCGGCGTGCAGTACATGCACATCTCCGATCCCAGGGAGAAGGGCTGGCTGCAGGCCCGCATCGAGGGCCGCGACAAGGAGATCGTCTTCACCAAGGAAGGCAAGGTCGCCATCCTGAAGAAGCTGATCGAGACCGAGGGCTTCGAGAAGTTCCTCCACCGCCGCTTCCCGGGCACCAAGCGCTTCGGCCTCGACGGCGGGGAAAGCCTGGTGCCGGCGCTGGAGCAGATCATCAAGCGCGGCGGCGCGCTCGGTGTGAAGGACATCATCATCGGCATGCCGCACCGCGGGCGCCTGAACGTGCTCGCCGCGGTGATGGGAAAGCCCTACCAGGTCATTTTCCACGAGTTCCAGGGCGGCTCGTCCCTGCCGTCCGACGTCGAGGGTTCGGGCGACGTGAAGTACCACCTGGGCGCCTCGTCGGACCGCGCGTTCGACGGCAACTCCGTCCACCTGTCGTTGACCGCCAACCCCAGCCACCTGGAAATCGTCAACCCGGTGGTGATCGGCAAGGCCCGCGCCAAGCAGGCTTTCGAACTCAGGACCAACGCCACCGTCGGTCGCGGCCATGTGCTGCCGCTCCTGATGCACGGCGACGCGGCCTTCGCGGGCCAGGGCGTGGTGGCCGAGTGCTTCGCGCTCTCGCAACTGCGCGGCTATGGCGTCGGCGGCTCGGTCCACTTCATCGTCAACAACCAGATCGGGTTTACGACCAGCCCCAAGAACAGCCGCTCCTCGCCCTATCCGTCCGACGTTGCCCTTATGGTCGAGGCGCCGATCTTCCACGCCAACGGCGACGATCCGGAGGCCGTGGTGTTCGCCACCAAGGTCGCCATCGAGTACCGCCAGCAGTTCGGCAAGGACGTGGTGGTCGACATGTTCTGCTACCGCCGCTTCGGCCACAACGAGGGCGACGACCCGACGATGACCCAGCCCTTGATGTACGCCAAGATCAAGGAGCACCCGACGGTGCGCGACCTCTATGCCGCCCGCCTGGTGGGCGAGGGCACGGCGACGCAGGCCGAGGTCGACGGCTGGATCGCCGAGTTCGACAAGTTCCTCGACGCCGAGTTCGACGCCGGAAAGTCCTTCCACGCCGACAAGGCCGACTGGCTGGACGGCAAGTGGTCGGGCCTGCGCCTGCCGGGCGCGGAGGAGAGCGGCGTCACCGGGGTGCCGAAGCAGAAGCTGCTCGACCTCGGCCGCAAGATCACCACCATCCCCGAGCGGATCGCGGTCCACAAGACCGTCGAGCGCGTCATCGCGGGCCGCCGGGAAGCCATCGAAAAGGGCGAAGGCCTGGACTGGTCCACGGGCGAGGCGCTGGCCTTTGCGACCCTGCTCGACCAGGGCTATCCGGTGCGGCTCTCCGGCCAGGACTCGATCCGCGGCACCTTCACCCAGCGCCACTCCGGCATCGTCGACCAGTTGACCGAGGAGACCTATTTCCCTCTGCGCAACCTGGGTCCGCAGCAGGCGCACTTCGAGGCGCTGAACTCGGCGCTGTCGGAAGAGGCGGTGCTGGGCTTCGAGTACGGCTTCTCGCTCACCGACCCCAATACGCTGGACATGTGGGAAGCCCAGTTCGGCGACTTCACCAACGGCGCCCAGGTGGTCATCGACCAGTTCATCTCCTCGGGCGAGCGTAAGTGGCTCCGGATGAGCGGCCTGGTGATGCTCCTGCCGCACGGCTACGAGGGCCAGGGTCCGGAGCACTCCTCCGCCCGCCTCGAACGCTTCCTGCAGATGTGCGCCGAGGACAA
>PLEH01000252.1 GCA_003136395.1 Phenylobacterium sp. | reverse complement strand
AGCGTTCGGTCCGCGCGCTAGACTAGCATGCAATGTCCGCTCACCACCCTGAGGCGACTATCGCGGTGTCCGCTCGCCGTGGCATGGATCATCAACGGCCTTCTGGCTTCGATCCATAGACCCGGAGCGGTCTTTCCGACCCGGACTCTTCAATGAGCCCGGCGTCAGGGATTGGTGTCCAGTCGATCGTTTTCGGCCACAATGTCCGCCGGAGGCTCCGGGAAGCTATCCCAGGGCAGCTCCTTGTGCAGGGTGCGCGACTAACGGCTCAGCCACTCATCGCCATCCGGTCCCGCATAGGTGTCGGCGATCTTGTAGGCGGGGTCTCTCATGGCGCGATCCAGAGTGACCGGCTGCAGATCGTTACGACGCAGAATGTCGGCCAGCTGGTCCATGCTGTCCGCATTCAGTCGGGTCGCGTGGAGCAGGAAGACGAACGAAGGTCTCCTGCCCAGGAGCTGCAGGACGGCCGTGCGATACGAGACGACCGCCTTGGTGGCGTAGTCGAGATAGGCCCGCTTGATCCTCGCCGCGCCGGCGGTGTCTTGGCGCAGGATGGCGTCGTCATAGGGCAAGGCGAACACCCAGTCGGAGTTCTCCATCGTCACCGGCGCGACGCGATAGCCATGGCCGCTGAGCCAGGCTTCGAAGGTGCGCCGCGCGTCCAGGGTCAGGCCGGTTTCGAGATAGGGATGGCGGAACCAGTCTAGAGGCCGATGGCGCGCCGCGAGCAAGGGCCTGAGGATCCCGTCCGTGCGGCTCACCTCCGCGATGTAGCTCGCGACTGGCGTCCTGTTGAGCGAGGCATGGGAGAAGGTGTGGTTGCCGAGGCCCATTCCCGCGGCCAGCCACGCGTCCGCCAGTCTGGTCTGCGCGACGCCTCCATCGCCCTCCAGTTTTTCCCCGATGACGAAGCCCGTGGCCGGCAGGTGATGCCGCCGCAGACCGTTCAGCAGAGCGTTGGTTGTGGCGGCGGCGTAGGGAGCATCGCCGGTCAGCGCCATCGTCGGCAGGTCGTCGAACGTCAGCGCGACGCCTTCGGCGCTCGCGGCGCCGGCGGTCGCACAGATCACAAGGAGGACGGCGGTGAAGATCAGACGCAGCACGTCGGCCTCAATTCCACAGTTGCGCTGAAGTCCTACGAGGGCGGAACGCGGCGCGCTATTGGACCGTCCGCCCGTGCGGTCATCGACCCCGCCATATCGGACAGCAGGTATGCACAGGCGAAACGGCCTGACGCCACGAGCCTACCATCCGCTCTTGTCCCAGGAGGTGTCGGCTGTCCACCCTGAGCGAAGCTCAATAGGTCCGCTTGGGGGATCGGCGCCAACGTCGGCTACTGTTGAGGGTTTCGGATGGCGGCCCCGCGCAAGGCATGGGCTGGCCTCGAGGGTCGGCGTCCGAAAGCCTTCGGGGGAGGAAGCCGCGGTCAGCCGCTCCCGATTGGGTTTGTCAGGTCGGGCCTCGGCGGCGGTAGGCGGCGCCTGGGGCGAGCTGGCATGGCGCATGACGACCACGTAGCCGCCGTGCTGCAGCGCCTTGACGAGGGCCGGACCCGAAAGGTCCTCCGCATGCGCCGCTCCGAAGGCGGCCAGGCCGATTAAAACCGCCGCGAAAACCTGGCCCTGCCGTCCTCTCGTCTTGAGCACGAACATCATGGCCGCTCCCGTTTGTTGTCCCGGGACACAACGGCTAACCGCCAACCTGGGGACAGGCTTCGATGAAATGCTCGACGTCGGATCGCGGCTGCCGGGCGAATTCCGGAACGCGTTTGGCCACATAGGCGTGCACGGACCGGCCAGCCTTGCCTTCGGAGACCTTGGTCTGTTGCCGAAGGCGCCGGACGGCCGCCGCGGCGTACTCGTCGGCTTCGTCGGCGACGCTCGCCTTCATGGATGGGGCGCGATTCGGATCGGGGATCTGCGAATTGGCGCGGTAGGCGGCGGCGCAGTCTGCAAGGGGTTCCCAGCCGGGCTGGTGATCGCCGGCTGCAAAGCTGAACGTCGGCGCACCGATCAAGGCCAAAACTACGACGATCTTCAGCATGGAGACCTCTCCTCGGTGGGCTCTGCGCCAAGGCGGACTAGGCGTAGTCGAACAAACACATGAAGCCGAAATCCATGTGAAGCTGCTGGTGGCAATGGAACAGCGTCCGGCCCGGATTATCGGCGACGAAGTCCACCTCCATCTTCTGATAGCCGCCCAGCATGACCACGTCCTTCAGCACCCCGGAGGTCGGTTGGCCGGCGACGCGGGTCAGCTCGAAGCTGTGGCGGTGCAGGTGGACGGGGTGGATGTCGTCGCTGGCGTTGCTCATCCGCAGCCGGTAGCGGCGGCCCTGATGCAGCTTGAACATCGGGGTCATCCGCATGTCATCGAAAGCGACGCCGTTGATGGTCCACTGGTTGTAGCCGTTCAGCGCCGCATTGTTCTTGGCGAAGGTCATGTCGATGACCTCGTCCGGCGCCGGGGCCGCCGCGCCCGATCGGCCGAACTGGGTATAGTCCCACTTCGACTTCGGCGGCGCCGACCATCGTGGCTGGCCGGTTTGATCGGCGTACTCGACTACCACGCCCATGCCGTGGCCCCGGTCGTCGTCGGCCAGGTCCCCGAGGATCCAGACGCCCGGATGGTTCATCTCGACGATGGCCGAGACCCGCTCGGCCGTGCCGATCCATAGCACCGGAACCTCCGTCGGCGTCGGGACCGGGTTGCCGTCCAGGGCGACTACCTGGAAGCTATGACCCGGCAGGGCGAGGCTGCGGATTTCCGTGGCGCTGCCATTCAGCACATGCAGCAGCACCCGCTCGCCAGCCTTGACCCGGATCGGCTCTCCATGGCCGAGCATCCGCCCGTTGACGGTGAAATATTTGTAGCCGACCTCGTAGCCATGGGGTGCGCCCTTCGCCAGCGACGCCTTCATCGCGCGC
This sequence comes from Phenylobacterium sp., assembly GCA_003136395.1. Taxonomy (GTDB): domain Bacteria; phylum Pseudomonadota; class Alphaproteobacteria; order Caulobacterales; family Caulobacteraceae; genus Phenylobacterium. Next base: position 8,230 of record PLEH01000252.1, on the reverse strand, counting down.
TCGCCAGTGTTTTTCGTGGCCTGGTCGGGCTCACCCGGATGCAGAAAATCCATGGCCATATCGCCGCCCTGGCTCAAGGTCGGCCCGAACTCTTTCAGGGTCAGGAAGACCTCGCGGTCGTAGCGGCCCGGCTCGTGGTTGGGCGCGATATAGACGGGCCCGACCTGGCCGCCGTACTGGCCGATCGTCATGTCCGAGCCGGCGTTCAGGTGGGTGTGGTAGAACCGGAAGCCGGCTGGTCCCGGCGTGAAGCTGACGCGCCTTAAGCCGCGGGCGGGAATGTAGGGCGTTCCTTCCTCGGCCGCCCCATCGGCGTCGATCGGGATCTTCTGGCCATGCCAGTGAAGCTGCTCTGGCCTTGCAGTGTCGTTGTGGATGTCGACCACGACCGGGCGGCCTTCTGTCAATCGGAGCAAGGGGCCCGGAAACTGACCGTTGTAGGTGGTGGTGGATACGACAACGCCGGGCGCCAGTTCGACGTTCGTGTCGGCGATGCGGAGAGTGTAGTCCGCGGCCAGTGTCGACACATGCTTGGCGCAGGCGGCGAGTGGCCCCGCGGCGACAGCAGCCGCGCCCGCGACCTGAAGGAGGCACCTTCGATCCAACATGCCTGACCTCATCCGCTGTTCCAGTCTGCGTCCTAAGCGCTATGATCCTACCTATCGAATTCCGCTATCGAAAGCCGAGAGTGACCTCCAGAGACAAAAGAACCGCGCCCTCCGGCGCCCTGGAGCACCAGGACCTGCTCTCAGGTTTCGTGCGGCTCCACGTTCTGCACCACGCGGTAAAGGAAGACGTCTATGGGCAATGGATGATCGAGGAGTTGGCTCGGCATGGCTATCGGCTGAGTGCCGGCACGCTCTATCCAATGCTCCACGCCATGGAGCGCCGCGGCTATCTCAAGTCGACCCAGGTGCAGGTTGGACGCACGCACCGGCGCGTCTACCGGGCGACCGCGCTGGGGCAGGAAGCGCTCGACGCGGCTGAGACCAAGCTTCGGGAGCTGTTCCGCGAGGTCGTGGAAGAACGATGAGCGATACGGCCCTAGTCGCGGATAAGGAGGCTCGCGGCCCCGCGCTTTGCCCGTGCCGAGCACCAAGGTGTCGGACGCTCAACTGACTGAAGAGACTGCGGTTGAGGCGAGGCGCGCGCGCGTGCGTCCGTCGCGTCGGCGTCATGAACGTCCGCTACGAGGCCGCGAAACACGGAGCCTCCTCATGGGATGCCTCATCACCGTCCGCCCGACCGGTCTGGGCTGGCTCATTGAATGCGATGCGTTTGCGAATGGGCTGACGTTTCGGAGCGGCGCGGAAGCTGAGCGAGCGGCTCGATCCCTTGCGGAGAGCTGCGCGAAGGTAGGTAAGGCGGCCGACGTTCAGATTTATCTTCGGGATGGCAGTCTTGCAGGCTGTTTCCGCGCGGACCCCGCCAGCCTGGCCCTCGCCAGCTGACGTTGAAGATCCCCTCGCGAGGCCGTTGAAGCCTATGGCTTGAGGCCCACGGTGCGGCGCGGATCCCCGGCCGCATCGAGGTAGCGTTCTTCGGCCGTCTCCTGGCGCTGCAGCACGGTCGTGAAACCATTTGCGGCCGGTTGCGAGCGCAGGGTCACCAGGCGGACATCCGGCGGTTCGGACGCATGTGCGCTCAGGGCTTCGCCGAGTACACGACCTGAGTGGCCGGGGGGTCCGAGATCAAGTCCAAGGATTTGGGCGATCGTAACAGCGAGGTCGGCGTTGCTCACCGGCGCGAGATCCATGTAGCCGGATTTGAAATCCGGCCCGACGGCGGCCATGAAATTATGAGTGTCCTGCCGACCGAACGACCCGTGTGTGCCCTGGCCCTGCTGCTGTTCCGTGTCGGCGTTCTCGACGCCACAAAGCTCGGGATCTGCGCACCCCGTCGAAAAACTCCTGAAGCCCACCATGATCGCGGGGGCTGGCGTTCGCGCCGATCCCGCGAGGCCGACTTCGCTGGTTGGCAGCGACCCCGCAATGGCGCCCAAATCGTCACGCACGAAAATCGCTCCCGTGTAGTCTTCCGTCGCGAGGAACGAAACGATGCGTTCGGCCAGGACGCGCGCGTCTGGACCAGGAAGGTAGATCAGGTCCGTGCCGCCGTTCGGTGTGATAACGACCTGCGGGTGGCCAGGATTCTGGCCCAGGATGCTGGCATGCTTCGGGTAGAAGCCCTTTCGAGGCTCGATGGCCGGCCCGGCGATGTCGAAGAGCGAAAGCCCAAGGGCCTTCGCCATGTCGATGGCGAGAAACCCCTGCGGCATCAGGCCGGGCTTCACATCGCGATAGTGCAACTTCGCGGAAATGCTGGTCTCGCTCTCCCGCGATAGTGTCGAGAACCCGTGGTCGGCGGTAACGACCACATCGGTTGTCTCGTCGAGGTCGAGCGCCTTTAGGGAAGCACGCAGCGCAGCCAGATCGTTCGACGCGTTACGGATCGACGCCATGGAGGTGACGCCGTTGATTCCCGGCGTCAAGGTGTTAAGGCTGTCGCCCTGATTGTGCTGCGTCCCATCGGGATCCCGCGACCAGAAGACCAGGACGAACGGACGCCCCTCAGCCTTGAAGCGCGGCAACAAAACCCGGGTCGCCACCGCGACGAACCAGTCCTGCTGCTCGACATTGGCGACCTGTACGCCCGGCATATTGTAGGCGCCGCCCGAGGAATTCAGCCCCCGGTCGGGCGCCTCGATCGGCAAGCCGGCGGCCTTGATGGCGGCGGCGACCTGCGGCGAGAGTTTCACCACTTCGTCCACGGAGCCTGTGTCATCGTCGATGATGATTGACCCCGTGCCGTCGCGGGCGGTGACGTCCTGGATCGCGGTGGGGCCGAGCTTACCCAGCGCCGCCGTGGCGTAGCCCTTGGCGCGTGCAGCTTGCAGCAGGCTGGTATGACCAAGGTAGTTGCCGCCGAACTGCTCGTTCATCAGCCCGAGAATTGTGTCGTCTTCAATGCCGGCCGCCGCGCCAGCGTAGGGCGGCGGCAAGGCGCGGCCGACATAAATCGTGTTTCCGAAATCGCCAGTGTCGCCGACCAGATGGCCAGTCGCGATCACCGAAGCGTTGGGCGTAGTAACGGTCGGGTAGATCGAATGGCTGTTTTGAAAATCGACACCTTGGGAACGTACTTCAGCCAAGGCTGGTGCGGTCTCGGCGCTCACCACCCTGGAGCGCAGCCCGTCGGCCACGAAGAGGATGACATTGTGTGGCTCCGCCGCCTCGCTGGCAGAGGAGCCGAATAACCCGAAAACGCTGACGGTTGCTGCGGCCCATCGGGCGGTCTGTCTCATGAATATCTCCCCACGCACCGCCGGGCTTCATTGTCGTCACGGATCGTGACAGTTCCTCGCGCAGCGGCGCCGCAGAGGGCAGGGCCGCGCGCGTCGCCGAATTCGCCGCCGGGCTAGTTTTTCCTTGCCCGAACCGCTCGTTTCCGCAGGGTTGGGCGATGGCAAAGTACGACCCCCTCCACAACTACCTGCGGCGCAAGCAGGCCGTCCGGGTCGAGATGACCTTTCCTGAGATCGAGCGCGTCATCGGAGCCATGCTGCCGAAGCGCGCCGAGGCGGCGCAATGGTGGATTGGATCCGAACAGGATCCCCGCGAGGCGCAGCGGCACGCCTGGACAGCCGCGGGCTATGACGCGCGCCTGATCGCGGGCTCGGACCGAGTGATATTCAGCCGACGAAGTTAGCCGATGGTCGGCCGTGGGCACGATCGAAGGTGACGTCCATCGACCCGCGTGAAGCTTGGAAGCCCGCTGTGTGAATCTCAGGCGACGTTCGCGACGTCCGCCTTCAGGCGAGCGTCGTCAAGGCGAGGGACAGTTCGGCCCTGTCTCAGGAAATAGACCGCGGCGACCGCCGAAAGCACGGCGCCGACCACGCTGGTCGCATAGGCGCTGAGGATGAAAAACCGCAGCCAGTCCATCTTGACCGCGCCGAAGTTGCGCCAGACCAGCAAGGCGGCGCTGCCCAGGTAGCCGGAGGCGTCGGCCACGTAGATCAGGAACCCCGCCGTCGCCACCCGGCCGCTGAACGCCACGAGGCGGTCGAACAGCATGGCGTTGAACGGCGTGTAGGCCATGTAGAGTCCTGCGCCCGCCAGGATCATGAAGGCCAGAGGCGAGATCAGGTGCGCCTGGAACGCCCAGGCGCAGCCGCCCAGAAGCAGGAAGCCCGCGACGATGATCGCGTGGATCACCATCAGGGCTTTCAGATTGTCGCGCACCGCCATCACGGCGGCTAGGGCCACGAGCGCGATGGCCGCGACCGGCAGCTCGCTCTGGGTGAAAACCCCGGACTCCTTGCCGTAGCCGAGCGCCGTCCAGATCTCGGCTGCGAAGTTGTCGCGGAAGTCGCGGAAGGCGGTCAGCAGGACATAGGCGACGGTAAGCAGAGCTACGCCAGGCCAATAGAGCGCCAGGAAGGCTCCGCGCTCGGCGGCGTCCATCGGCGCGCGGCGGACCCGCAGGGCCTCGTCGGCGGGGCTGGGCGGCGGCAGCTGGCCCAGGAGCCAGACCGAGGCCAGCAACAGCGGAAAGAATACCGCCCCGGCCGCCGCGGGCATCCAGAACCGGTCGACGTGGGCCGAGTTCATCAGCCAAGCGCCGACGGATTTCACGACGCCGGAGGACAGGATGAAGCTGGCGCAGAGGATGGCGCCCAGAGCCTCCGACACCCGCCGGCCCTCCATGTAGCCGAACACCAGGCCCCAGATCATGCCGAGCGGCAGGCCGTTGAGGAACAGCGCCGCCACGTTCCAGGGCGCGGGGATGACGGCGAAGGCGACCAGCGCCAGCCATGACAGGCCGATCAACAGCAGGATGGTCGCTCCCCGCTTGGCCGGACTGAGCTCGGAGACGACCTTGATGCCGATAAGCTTCGAGAGCGCGTAGCCCGCGACCTGGGCCAGGACGAGGGCGATCTTGTAGTCCAAGGTGAAGGTCCAGCCCGGCACGGCCTCGAAGGTCGCCGCGGCGAACGGCTTCCTGAACGCATACATCGAGAAATAGGCGCAGAAACCCGCCAGTCCGGCCACGGCGGTGAACAGGACCGGATTGGCCCGCGCCAGTCGCTCTCTCAGACTATCGGCCAAGGCGCGCCTCCTTGGATGCCCCCACGCGGAATTGCGCGGTCTGAGGGACCATTGGAGAGATCGGTGACGGTCTGGTGACGCCGGCATGGTCGAGCTGTCATGTTGCTGCGCTAGGCGGGAGGATCGACGCGCGGAACAGGGGAAGCGCTTGCCGACCGAATCGTACGACCTCGCCGTGGTGGGCGCCGGCATCGTTGGGCTGGCCTGCGCCTTGGCGGCTGCGCGGCGCGGCAAGCGGGTGGCGGTGATCGACCGCGACGCCCAGGCCAATGGGGCCTCGATCCGCAATTTCGGCTTCGTGACCGTGACCGGCCAAGCCCGCGGCGAGATGTGGGCCCGTGCGCGGCGTTCGCGCGACATCTGGGATGAGGTGGCGCCCCAGGCCGGAATTCCCATCCTCCACCGGGGCCTGGTGGTGACTGCGCGGCGCGACGAGGCCGTCGAGGTGCTGCAGGCCTTCCTCGAAACCGAGATGGGCGAGGGGTGCCGACTGCTGGCGTCCGGCGAGGTGCGGCGCGACCATCCGCACCTGGCCGGGCAGGAGCTGCGCGGGGCGCTCTGGAGCCCGCATGATCTGCGCGTGGAATCGCGACAGGCGATCCCGCGTCTGACCGCCTGGCTGGCGGAGCGTCACGGGGTGCGCTTTCTGTGGGGCGCGGCCGCGCTCGCCGTCGAGACCGGCAGCGTGAGCACGACCCGCGGCGTGATCGAGGCCGACGCCGTGGCCGTGTGCCCGGGGGACGATCTCCACAGCCTGTTCCCAGAGGTGGCGGCGGCGGCCGGAGTGACCCGCTGCAAGCTGCAGATGCTTAGGCTGGCCGATCCCGGATACCGGCTGGCGGCGGCAGTGATGTCCGACCTCGGTCTGGCCCGATACGCCGGCTATGCGGCGCTGCCGCAGGCCGCCGCGCTCGTCGCACGCCTGAACGCCGAGCAGCCGCAGCACTTGGCCGACGGCGTCCATCTCATCGTGGTGCAGAGCGCCGACGGCAGCCTGGTGGTAGGTGACAGCCACCACTACGCGGCCACGCCCGATCCCTTTTCGCGCCAGGCCGTCGACGGCCTGATCCTGGACGAGTTCGCCGCAGTGTTCGGCCCGGCGGTTCCACCGGTGGTCGAGCGGTGGACCGGAACCTACGCCTCGGCGCAGGACCGCACGGTGCTGGTCGACACGCCGACGGCGGGCGTCCGGCTGGTGATGGTCACGACGGGGGCCGGCGCCTCGACGGGCTTCGCACTGGGCGAAGAGGTTGTCGCCGACCTGATGGGCGAAGGGACCATGAAATGACCGACGGGCGAGCGTACGACCTGGTGATCTTCGACTGGGCGGGGACGATGGTCGACTTCGGCTGCTGCGCCCCGATCGGGGCCTATGTGCAGGCCTTCGCGCGGCGCGGCGTCGTCCTGGCCGAGGCCGCCGCGCGGGCCGACATGGGCATCGCCAAGGTCGATCACGTGCGCGCCCTGCTGGCGCGGCCGGACGTGGCCCACGACTGGAAAGCCGCGCAGGGTCGTGGGCCCACCGAGGTCGATGTCGACGCCCTGATGGAGGATCTCGGCCCGCTGATGCGCGACGCCGCGGCGGTGGCGTCGGAGCTTATCCCGGGGGCGGTGGCGACGGTGAACGCGCTGCGCGAGCGGGGCCTGCGGATCGGCTCGTCCACCGGCTACACTCGCGAGATGATGGGCCCGGTGCTCGCGCGGGCCGCGGCGCAGGGCTACGTCCCCGACCACGTCGTCTGCGCCGGCGAGACCCCGCAGGGCCGGCCTTCGCCGCTGATGATCTACAAGGCCTGCGCCGAGCTTGGCGTCTGGCCGCTGAGCCGGGTGGTCAAGGTGGACGATTCTGAGTCTGGGATCGCGGAAGGCCGGGCGGCCGGCTGTTTCACGGTGGGGATCGCGGCCTCGGGCAACGCGATCGGCCTGTCCCGCGAAGCCTTCCAGGCGCTGGACCACGCCGAACGGGACCGCCGTCTCGCCGCGGCGCGGGCGTCGCTGATGGCCGCCGGCGCCGACGCGGTGATCGACAGCGTCGCCGACCTGCCGGGCCTTATTCAGTCGCGGTAGCGATCCACGGCGTCGCCCAACGCGGCCTTCAGGGATCCCAGCCAGGGCTCGTAGGCCTTCCACTGGTCCAGACTGTCGCGGAAGATCGGCTGGCGCACCTGCTCGGAACTGGGCGTGCGCACGCTGCGCTCGGTCCTGTGGAAGTCGACGCAGGCGGGTTCAAATGGCAGGCCGTAATGGTCCAGCATCCGCCGTACACTGCCCTCCAGGTCGTCCACGACGTCTTCGTGATGCACCCGCAGCACGCGGCCGGGCAGAGCCTTGTCCCAGTGGGCCATCAGATCGAGGTAGGTGCGGTAGTAGCGGGCGATGTCTTCGGCGCTGTAGGTGAACTCCTGCCCCTGGGCGAACAGCTGCTTGAGGTTCGAGAAGCAGCAGGCCATCGGCTCGCGCCGCGCGTCGATGATCCGCGCGTTGGGCAGCATCAGGTGGATCAGGCCGATGTGGCGGAAGTTGTTCGGCATCTTGTCGATGAAGAGCGGCCGCCCGGTGCGGTAGACCTGCGTCTCCGCGAGGTAGCGCTCGCCCAGGGCGTGGACATCCTCGGCGCTCATGTCCGCCATCGCCGCCGGGTAGCGCGGATTGTCATCGTCCGGATCGTGGCCCTGGATGTCGAGGACAGCCCGCTGGACATTGGCGAGTTCCTGGGTGCCCTCGACCTGGCTGTGGGAGGCCAGGATCTGCTCGATGAGGGTCGACCCCGATCGCGGCAGACCAAGCACAAAGATCGGATCGCCCGCCAGCGCGCCCCATCCCCTACGAGCCTCGAAGAACGCCTTCGCGCAGACCTCTTTCTGCAGGCGGGTGTTGGTCTCGAAATGCTCCGGCCGGTAGACGCTCTCCGAGCGCTTCAGGGCGTTGCCGCGCTCATAATAGAGCCATGATCCCGCCATCTCTCCCCGATCCTCAAGCGCTTTGCCGAGCGCGAAACAGAGGTGGTATCGGTCCGCGAGCCGCGTAGTGGGCGACGCCTCCTCGGCGCGCATGGCGGCGATTTCTTCGTCGGTGAAGCGGTAGAGCTTCAGGTTGGCGAGGCTCCAGTAGGCGTCGCC
>PLEH01000331.1 GCA_003136395.1 Phenylobacterium sp. | reverse complement strand
GTGGTGGCCGCCGCATGAGCCCGGACGGCGATTCTCGGCGAACGCAGGACGGCGAGCTTCGGCTCGACGCCTACCTGCCCTACCGCCTGTCGGTCGCCTCCAACGCCGTCTCCGGCCTGATCGCCCGGTCCTACCAGGACCGCTTCGGCCTCTCCGTCCCGCAGTGGAGGGTGATCTGCGTGCTGGCCGAGGACGGCGGCCTGACCCAGGGCCAGATCGTCGCGCGCACGGTGATGGACAAGGTGACCGTGAGCCGGGCCGCCCAGGAACTCTTGAAGCGCCATCTGGTGGGCCGCTCCGACCACCAGGCCGATGGGCGCAGCCATGTCCTGGCCCTGACCCAGGAGGGCGCACGCCTGCATGTGGAGATCGCGCCCCTGGCGCTCGCCTACGAGGCGGCCCTGATCGCGGGCCTGGCGCCGGACGAGGTGGCCCTGCTGAAGCGGCTGCTCACGCGCCTGCAGGCGGCGGCGGGACAGCTCGCGGGAGACGGCGGGCCAGGCTAACTAGTGGGCGTAGGTCGGTTCCCGAACCACGCCCCAGCGGTGCGAGCCTTCGCCGAACGGCAGGTGGAAGCCGTAGGCGGCGCGCCGGCGCTCGTCGCGCCAGTTCTCCTCGAAGGAGCAGATCAGCGCCGCCTGCAGGTCTTCGGGGATCTGTCGGGTGTCGTGCCCGAGCTTCTTGGCCACGGTTTCGATCACCATCGCGCGGTGCGCTTCGCCGCCGAGCATGAGCAAGGCTTCTCGAACACGCTTGGCTAGGGTCTGGGTTCCGCGCACCGGCTTTTTGCTCGGAGTTGCTTCAGAGGTGTTCACAGGCGTTTTCTCCATCCTGGAGGAAACCTGCGCCTGCCTCGTTTAGCGCCCGGTTAAAGAGCAGGTTGAATTCTTGGTAAATTTCGCACGCCTGGGTTTAGCCGGACTCAGCCCAATCCGGAGGCGCGCGCGACCTGGTAGACGATGAATGCGGCCAGATAGGCCAGGCTCGTCATGTAGACCAGCATCACGCCGGGCCAGAACCAGGAATTGGTCTCGCGCTTCACCACCCCGAAGGTGGACGCGCACTGCGGGGCGAAGACGTACCAGGCCAGGAACGAAAGCCCCGTGGCGATCGACCAGTGGTGCTGCAGGGTGGCGGCGAGCGCGCCAGGCGCTGCGTCGGCGGCGCCGATGGCGTAGACGGTGCCCAGCGCCGCGACAGCCACCTCGCGGGCCGCGAAGCCGGGGATCAGGGCCACGGTCATCTGCCAGTTGAAGCCGATGGGGCCCAGCGCCGGCTGGATGAAGTGACCGATGCGCCCGGCCAGGCTGTAGTTGATCGCCGGATCCGTCGCGCCCGCCGGGGCCCCCGGGAACGACGACAGGAACCAGACCAGGATCATGATCGGGAAGATGATCGTGCCGGCCCGTGTCAGGAAGATCTTCCCGCGCAGGAAGAGGCTGCGCGCCACGTTCACCGGATCCGGCAGCTTGTAGGCCGGCAGTTCCATCAGGAACGGCTCCACGGCGCCGCGCCAGAATACGCGGCGCGTGATGAAGGAGACGCCGAGCGCGCTCAGGATACCCGCCGCATAGAGGCCGAACATGACGAGCCCCGGCAGGTTCAGGACCCCGAGCACCGGGCGGTTCGGAATGAAGGCCGAGATGATCAGGGTGTAGACCGGAATCCGCGCCGAACAGGTCATCAGGGGCGCGACCATGATGGTGGTCAGCCGGTCGCGTTTGTTGTCGATCACCCGCGTAGCCATGATCCCCGGGATCGCACAGGCGAAGCTCGAGAGCAGCGGGATGAAGGCCCGGCCGTGCAGGCCCGCCCCGCCCATGATCCGGTCCATCAGGAAGGCCGCGCGGGCCATGTACCCGAAGTCCTCGAGCAGGATGATGAAGAAGAACAGCACCAGGATCTGCGGGAGGAAGACCAGCACCGAGCCGACGCCGGAGATCACCCCGTCGGTCAGGAAGCTGGTGAGCAAGCCCGCCGGCAGGTGCGCCGAAATGAACGCGCCGAGGCCCGCGAACCCGTCGCTCATGAGGTCACCGACGGCCTTGGACCAGGTGAACACCGCCTGGAACATCACGAAGAGCAGGGTGAGCAGGATCAGCAGGCCGGCCACCGGGTGCAGCAGCACGGAGTCCACCTTGCCGGTGAAGGTGTCGGGCCGTTCCGGCGCGCGGACATTGGCCTTCAGGATGCGCTGCGCTTCACGGTGGGCGTCGCGGATCTGGCCCGCGTCCGGTTCGCGCCAGGTGTTGGCGGCGCGGAGCGTCCCGGCCGCGATCAGGCCGTCCACCTGCGCCACCAGGTCCTCGATGCCGCGCTTGCGGGTGGCCACCGTGGTGACGATCGGGCAGCCGATGTCGCGGCTGAGGCCCTCCAGGTCGATCCGCAGGCCCTGCCGCTGGGCGATGTCGTACATGTTGAGCGCCAGCACCATCGGCCGGCCAACCGCCTTCAGCTCCAGGATCAGCCGCAGCACGAGCCTGAGGTTGGTGGCGTCGGCCACGCAGACCAGCACGTCCGGCGGGTCTTCGCCCGCGAGCTTGCCCATCACCGCATCGCGGGTGACCACTTCATCGGGGCTGCGCGCGCGCAGGGAATAGGTGCCCGGCAGGTCGAGGACGGAGATCGTACGCCCGCTCGGCGCGGAGATCTGGCCTTCCTTCCGCTCGACGGTGACGCCGGCGTAGTTGGCCACCTTCTGGCGGCTGCCGGTGAGCGCATTGAACAGCGCCGTCTTGCCGGAGTTGGGATTGCCGACCAGGGCGATACGCGCCATCGGCAGGGCGGCGTCACTCATCTGGCGTCCAGCAGGACCCAGACGTCCTCGGCGTCGCGGCGCCTGAGGCCGATACGCATGTCGTCCACCCTGACCGCGATCGGGTCGCGCCAGATCGCGCCCTCGAACATGACCTCGATCCGCGCGCCCTCGACGAAGCCGAATTCCAAGAGGCGGCGCTGCAGCTCGCCCACGTCCACCCCGTGATCGCCCGCGTGGCGCTCGGCCCGGACGTCGACGATGACGCCGCGGTCGCCGGGCTTGGCCTCGCTCAGCCGCACAGCGCCCTCGACACCCGCCGGGGCGATCTCGACCTTGGCTGTTTCCGGGATCATGTCGTGCACGGGATCGGGGTCCATCGGCGGATCAGTTGCGATTGATTATCACTTACGTTCGCAGGAGTCGATTTACAAGCTCTGAACCCAAATCGCCCGGCCGCACATTGACGCATCGCAAGGCCGTCGCCCCGCGAGTTGGCGAAGGCCCGTGGCCCGGCTATAGGGGCGGGAGCGCCCGAGTGGTGGAATTGGTAGACGCGCCGGATTTTGAGGCCCTCCTCCATGAACCGCGCCTGACAGCGCCAGACCGCCGTCTTGCTAACCCCGGCCGTGCGCATGATCGCCGCCGTGCCCAACCCGTCGGCCGTCCACAGCACGATCCGGGCGCGCCACACATGCTTCTGCAGACTGTTGCGGTCATCGACGATCGCCTGCAGGCGCTTACGATCGGTCGGGCTCAAGTGGACGGTGACGCCAGTACGCATCCCGCAGACTCGCACGACGCCACGCCGTCGGGAATCCCAACCCGGACTCTTATGTCCCGATCAATCCACTAGCGTGATGAGGAATCGAGGACGGGCCGGAGCAGCTGAAAAAAGATCAGCGGGTCGGTGGTCGCTGCCGATAAGGGGCGGAGCCCTGTTGGTATAATTGTTGGTATCTAGAACGAATTTCGACCAATTCCTTTCGGAAGTTCGAGTCCTGCCAGCACCCCGCACCTTGCGAAGATCTTGGTTTCGAGACCGCATGGTCGTTCGCATTTGGCGGTCGGAGCCTGAATTTGCGTCGGGATTTGGGTCTCCCGCGGCATACCAACGGCGAAGACGCCTCCGCGCCGGCCGTCAGCCAGGTTGGCCTTGATCGAAAATCTTGCCAGGGTTCAGGATTCCGCTTGGGTCCAGCGCCCTTTTGAGGTTCCGCATTAGGGCGATCTCGTTGTCGTTTCGGGTCCACGAGAGGTAAGCGCGCTTCTGAAGGCCGATGCCGTGTTCTGCTGAGACCGAGCCGCCCCGATCGCGCACGAGGCCGTAGATGAGGTTCTCAACGTCGTGGCGCCGCTGCCGATCCCTCAAGGCGACGATCAGGTGCAGGTTACCGTCAGCCACATGGCCGAAGACGGTGAGGTGGATATCTGGCCAGCGAACGGCAAGGTCGCGGCGTGCGGCTGCGACGAAAGCCTCCATGTCGCTCAGCCCCAGGCTGACGTCGAAGGCTGCGATCGGGAGTTCCCGCACAGTCTGTCCCGCGTCATCGCGCAGCGCCCACATGCGATCGCACTCGGCCTGAGACTTCGCGATGGCGGCGTCCTCAACAACGCCGGCCTCCAGGGTTTCGCCAAGAACCCGTTCGAAGCGGTTCGCGTCGTCCTCGTCGTCGCCGCCAAGGGATTCGATCAGCACGTAGTAGGCGTGGCGGCCGACCAGCACCGGACGGCCCACGGCAGGCGATGTGGTCACCACATCGTAGAATTCCGGCCACATCACCTCGAATGCCGAAAGGCACCCACCAAGTCCGGCCTCCAGGCGGCGAAGGAGCTCGCAGACTTCAGCGAAACCAGCCAGCCCAACGACCGCTGCGTTTTGGCTGACGGGCGCACGACGTAGGCGCAACACAGCGCGGGTCACGACGCCTAGCGTGCCCTCCGTTCCGATAAACAGCCGCTTCAGATCGTAGCCGGCGTTGTTCTTGATCAATCTGTTAAGCGACGAGACGATCGTCCCGCCGGCGAGAACGACCTCAAGGCCCAGCACCATGTCTCCCATCATCCCGTAGCGCAGGACGCGGTTGCCGCCGGCGTTCGTTGAAATGTTCCCACCGATGGTGGCCGAGCCGCGGGATCCCAGATCGAGCGGCAGGAAAAGCCCCTCCGCCTCGGCCGCCTCGCAAGCCGTCTGCAGGATACAGCCAGCCTCCACGACCATCACGCCCGCCGCGGTATCGATCTCCTCGATCCGGTTCATCCGTTCGAGTGACAATGCGACTGCGTTGTCTGCAAACGCGCCATCTACGAGGCCTGTTTTTCCGCCCCAAGGGCTCACCGCAACGCCCAGCTCGTGCGCAACCCGCATCGTGGCGGAGACCTGATCGGCGGTCGACGGCAGCAGCACCGCAATTGGCTTGCCGAGCCGCGTAATGCGGCTGACCGCCTTCTCCGCGGCAGCCTCGCCGGTCAGGACGGCCCCTGGACCGAGGACGGCTTCGAAACGTGCGAGCATGTCACTCATCGACCTCTCCCTTGAAGACCGTTGGCCCTTTCCGTCGGTCCACCGGCAGGCGGTTCCGTCAGAAATTGACTTCAGTCTATTTTGTGCTTCAAATCAATCGGGCGAACGACAGTCGCGGTCGATGCAGGAGGCAGGAATGCCGGGGCTTCCGCGGGCGAGCGCTCACCGTCTGGAGACGTTCAATGACTGGAAGTTCGGGTTGTTCGTCCACTTCGGGCCCTGGGCTCAGACGGGTCACGCGAAAATCTGGGATATGGTGCGCTTGCCCGCTGCTGAGCGGGGCGACTGGACTCACCTCAACCGCACTTTCAATCCGACGAAGTTCGACCCGTCGGTTTGGGCGCGCGCGGCTCGGCAGGCCGGCATGCGCTACGCCTATTTCACCACCAAGCACCATGACGGCTTCTGCAACTGGGCCACGCGCACGACGGCGTTTTCTGTGGCCGGAGCCGACTGCCCAGTCAGCCGCTGGCGAGATCCCGACCTGGTGGGCCAGGTCGCCTCGGCCATGCGCGCCGAGGGCCTGGCCTACGGCCACTACTATTCCCACATCGACTGGAGCCAACCGGACGGGCGGCGTTTTTCCTTCGGCCATCCGGACTATGATCCGGCCGCAGTGCATTCCGACCCCGCCGCCTGGCGGCGCTGGGTGGCCTTTGAAACAGCTCAGGTCGAAGAACTGCTAACCCGCTACGGCAAGGTGGACCTGATGTGGTGGGACATCGCCTGGCCCATCGTCGTCAGCGATCCGAGCGACATGCCCAACTCTATCCGGCGGCCCTACGCCGATCCGGTGGTGGCCGACGCAATGACCCGGTTGATCGCGCGGGTACGGACGCTGGCGCCCGAACTGATCATGAACGAGCGGGGCGTACAGCCCTATGCCGACTATGTGTCGCCCGAACAGAGCGTTCCGGCGATCCCGCCGCCAGGACCGTGGGAGGCCGCCATCACGGTCACCGGGCCGGGGCGCCGCGAGGTCGGGGGATTCTGGTGGCAGGGCGCCAACGCCAGTTACAAATCCACTGCCAAGTTGATCCGCGCCCTCTGCGAAGTGGCTAGCCGCGGCGGCAACCTCCTGCTCGGCGTCGGCCCCAATCCCGACGGCGAGTTGCCGCCGGAGGAGTTGCATAGGCTAGCCGAGATCGGCACCTGGATGGGGATCAATGGCGAGGCGATCTACGGGACCCACGCCGGCGGCGTCGAGGCGCCCTGGGGGATGGCGACGCGCAAGGAGCGCTACCTCTATCTTCTGGTTTTCGACCGCCCGGCGGCGGGGGAACCCTTGAGGGTTCCTGGCCGGAACGCCGCTCGAGAAGCCGTGCTGCTGGGGACCGGCAAGCCTCTGGCGATCGGCGGGTCGGCGGACGGCGGCCTCACCCTGACCTGGCCCGACGCGCCACGCCACCCGGTCGCCGACGTGGTGCGTCTGCGGCTAGCCTGACGGCTTCCCGCCAACTCATAATTGACCGCGGTCAATTTCACGCCTAGCCTTCGACAGGCCCCGAAGCTGGCCATGGGAGGACTGTAATGATCCGAAGCGCGCTGAAGGTGCTCGCCGCCGCGGCAGGAGCTTTTGCATTGGCCGCGGGAACGCCGGGGCTCGCTGCGTCTGCCGCCCCCTCAGCGCAGGTGACGGCGATCCCGGCCGACGCCGAGATCATCTTCGCGTCGTCCATGGCCGGAACGAAGGACCCCTGGGGCTTCCCGGCGCGGGAGCTCTACGTGTCGCGGGCCGACGGGTCGCACCTGACCCAGATCACCCACGCGGGCTTTTCCCACAACCATTTCGGGGTATCCCCGGATCGCCGCTGGATCTTCACCAACCGCTACAGCCGCGGCGACACGACCGGCGACGGCAAGATCGACTATCGCGATTTCAAGGAGCTCTGGCTGATCGATCTAAAGACGCTCACCGAGCGCAGGGTGGTTGAGGGCGTGGACGGCGGCTACGGTGGCGTCGCCTGGTCGCCGGACTCTAAGTTCGTCTACTTCTCGATCCGGCAGGGCCAGGGCAGCAACATCCAGCGCTGGCCGATCGCCGGCGGCAAGATGGTCTCGATCACCGACAATGTGAACACGCTGCTGCACATGCCGGGTGACGTGCACTGGGTCTCCGACATTGACGCCTCGCCGGATGGCAAGTGGCTGGGGATGCTCTATTCGAACGGCAACCGGGAAGACCCGAAGAACCCGCGCAAGGTGCGGATCATCATCTACAAGCTGGATGGGACCGAGGCCCGGTTCGTGACCGACGGCGGGCCGATGCCAGCGGGCCAGTACGGCATGTGGCCGGCGGGCGACTTCGACCCGGCCTTCTCGGCCGACGGCAAGTCGATATCCTTCCAGCGGGCGACGACCGCGCGCATGTTGAAGCGTGGCGCCAGCACTTCGGACATGATGCGCCAGAACCTGGACGGAACCGGCCTCACTCTGCTGTCGCCAAAGAACAACCAGAACCAGGCGGGCATCTCCTCCTACGGTGGCCCACATTGCCAGGTGGTGTGGTCGGTCTGGATGGACGACGAGCCCAGTCACATCGAGATCGCCAACCCGGATGGCTCGGACCGCAAGGAAGTCCGCTTCAAGGGCGAGGTGAGCCATGTTCAGTGGATTCCGCCGAACCCGCCCGGCGCCTGCAAGCCGGTCCCGGCGCATTAAGACGGCTGGCGCGTAGGAGGCTAGCTGATGATCCGTTGGCCACTGACACTGTTGCTCGCCGGCGGAATTGCCGCGGCTGCGTTCACCGGCCTGCATTGGGGCGGGCGGGCTCACCCGCTGCAGGCCGCCACGGCCGTGGCGGTCGACGTCAGGCCGAAAGACAACCCGCTGAACAACGCCTACTTCGGGGACCTGCACGTCCACACCAAGATCTCGGTCGACAGTTTCCTGCGCAAAAACATGCTGACCCAGGAGGACGCCTACCGCTTCGCGCAGGGCGCCGAGGTGCAGGTGGCGGGTGGGGAGCACGTCAAGCTCACCCGGCCGCTGGATTTCGTGGCGATCACCGACCACTCGGAGAGCTACCACACCTGGGACCTCTGCATCGAAGGCCACGGCCTGATGTCCGACTCCGACTGGTGCAAGACCCTCAACAAGGGCGACAACAGCCTGCAGGTGCTGTTCCAGCAGGGCGGGGAGAACGGGATGCGCAGCGCGGCGCAGTGCCCGGGCGGCAAGATCGAGGCCTGCCGGGAGGCTGCCAAACGCACCTGGGCGCATATCCGAGAGCTCGCCGACAGCCAGAACAAGCCCGGCGTCTTCACCGCCTTCATCGCCTACGAATATTCCGGGACCCTGCCCGGAAGTGGTGCGGCCGGCGGGCACCTGCACCGCAACGTCATATTCCGCAATTCCGACGTGCCTGACCACGCCGAGAGCGCGCTCGACGCGCGGCGCAACGTCGAACTCTGGAAGTGGCTGGACGCCTCCTGCACCGGCAACTGCGAGGTGATGGCCATCCCGCACAACGCCAACCTGTCGTGGGGCATGAGCTTCGCTCTCGAGACCCAGGACCACACGCCCTACGACGTCGACGACTGGAGGCGCCGCGCCAAGTACGAGCATCTAACCGAGATCTTCCAGATCAAGGGCGGCTCGGAATGCGGCGTGGGCTTCGGCACGACCGACGAAGAGTGCGGCTTCAACGCTCTGCCCTACCCGCCCTGTACAGCCGAGCGAAAGGCCCAGTGCTACGGCGACGGCTCCTGGGTCAGGAACGCCCTGAATAACGGCCTGCTGCTCAAGGACAAGCTTGGCTTCAACCCCTTCAAGCTCGGCTTCGTCGCTTCAACCGACAACCACAACGCCATCCCCGGCGCGGTGGACGAGAAGACTTACGTCGGTTCGATCGGTATGGCGGACGGCAGTCCGGAGCGGCGGCTGACCGCCCAGATCGGGCGCAACCCCGGTGGCCTCGCCGGGATTTGGGCGCCGGAGAACACCCGCAACGCCCTGTTCGACGCCATGAAGCGACGCGAGACATTCGGCACCAGCGGGCCGCGCATCAAGGTGCGCCTGTTCGGCGGTTGGGGCCTGACGGCGGACCTCGTCCGCCGCGCCGACTGGGTGGCGGAGGGCTATAAGCTGGGCGTGCCAATGGGCGGTGACCTGCCCAAGCCCGGCCGCGGCGGGGCGCCCAGCTTTCTGGTGTGGGGCGAGGCCGATCCGCAGAGCGCGCGGCTGCAGCGCATCCAGGTCGTCAAGGGCTGGAGCGATGGCAAGGCGACGCACGAGGCCATCTATGACGTCGTCTGCTCCGACGGCCTGACGCCGGACGCCAAAACCCACCGCTGTCCCTCCAATGGCGCGAGCGTCGATCTGAATGATTGCTCGATCACGCCGAAGAAGGGGGCCGCGGAACTGCGCACGGTCTGGCGCGACCCAGACTTCGATCCCCGGGCGCCGGCCTTCTACTATTTGCGTGTGTTCGAGAACCCGAGCTGCCGCTGGAGCGCCTACGATGCGCTGCGGCTTGGCCGCCCGATCCCGCCGATTCCGGCGCCGGTGCAGGAGGAGCGGGCCTGGTCCTCGCCGATCTGGTACGAGCCTTGAAGCCGGGGCGGCGCCGCGCGACAGGCCTGCTGGTCGCGCTGCTGCTGACGCTGGCTTCGGCGGGTGCGGCGGCCGCGCATAACCTGCCCTATTCGTTGGCGACGCTGATTGTCCGCGCGGACGGTGCCTATCGACTGGAACTGCGCTGCCACACTGCCGCCCTGGTGACCGGCTTGCCGCAGGGCCACCTGAGCGTCGAGAACCAGGCGGCGTTCGCCAAGCTGTCCGACGCCGAGGTGGCGGGCCGGACGCAGCTGATGGCCGGCTACTTGCGCGCCGCCTTCCGGCTCGCGGCGAATGGCCGGCCGCTGGATGTGCCGGCGCCCGCTTTCCCCCCGGTCGCCGCGATCCGCGCGGACGCCGCGATGACCGCCCAGACCGCGGCGCCCTCCGCGCCGGTGGTGCTCGCGGGGCGTCTGCCGCCCGGAGCGCGCACCCTGGCGCTCACCTTCCCGCCGGAACTCGGCTCCGTCCTTCTCAAGATCGACTTGCCAGGCAGGCCGCCGCAGACCCAGGCGCTGACTCCCGCTGAGCCTGGCCGGCCGATCGCGCTGGGCGCGGGTTTGCGCCCATCTCCGTTCGCCACATTCCGCGAATACCTGAGACTGGGCTTCGGCCATATTCTGCCGGCCGGCCCCGACCATATCCTGTTCGTGGTCTCGCTGTTCCTCCTGATCCCGCGCTGGAAGCCGCTCGCCGCCCAGGTCACCGCCTTCACGCTCGCGCATTCCGTCACCCTTGCGCTCGCGGTGTTCGGCCTGGTGGCTCTGCCGTCGAAGTTGGTGGAGGTGATGATCGCCGTCTCCATCGCCGTCGTGGCGCTGGATAACGTGCGGACCGAACAGCTCGCCCCTTGGCGGCCCTTCGTGGTGTTCGGCTTCGGTCTGCTGCATGGGTTGGGATTCGCCAGCGTGCTGAGGGACCTGGGCCTGCCTCGCGGCCAGGAGGCGCTGTCGCTCGCAGCCTTCAACCTGGGGATCGAGGCGGGCCAACTGAGCGTGCTCGCAGGCTGCTTCGCCCTGTTCGGCTGGACGCTGCGCCAGCCCTGGTATCGTCGCCGCGTGGTGGTTCCCGCCTCGCTCGCTATCGCCGCCGTGGCCGCGACCTGGGCGGTCCAGCGAACCTTCGCCTAGCGCCGTCGATTCAATCGATGAAACTTGACCACGGTCAAAAACGCCGCTTTGCTGACCGGCAACAATCGGTGGCAGGGAGAGGGCGATGAGACGGTTCGGGGTGGGGCTGGCGGCGGTTGCCGCGGTATTGCTGGCGCCCGCGTCGGCGCGGGCCCAGGAGACCTTGGCGGGAGCTCTGCCCCTGATGGGCGCAGCGCTGAAGGTGGGCTCTCTGCCGGCCGAAGCGGAGATCGTGTTCGCCTCAGCCATGGCGGGCGAAAAGGACGCCTGGGGTTTTCCCGTCCGAGAGCTCTATGCGGCGCGGGCCGACGGCACGCATGTAGCGCGTCTGACCTACAGCGGTTTCAACCACAATCACTTCGAGGTCTCGCCCGACCGGACCCTCATTTTCACCAACCGCTGGAGCCGCGGCGATACCAACCACGACGGCAAGCTCACCTACGCCGACTTCAAGGAGCTGTGGCTGATCGACTTGAAGCATCATACCGAACGCCGGGTGCTCGAGGGCGTCGATGGGGGATACGGCGGCGTCGCCTGGTCCCCTGACGGCCGATCCGTCTACTACACCGTGCTGAGCGACCGGGTGTCGGACGTCTACCGTTGGCCAATCTCCGGCGGACCGCCGCAGCTACTCACCGCCGACCTGAACCGCCGGCTGGGGATGCCGGGCGACAAGCGCTGGATCTCCGACATCGACATCTCCCCGGACGGGCGCTGGCTGGCGGGCGCCTATCACAACGGCGACATTCCTCCCGGCAAGCCACACAAGAACCAGATCGCCATATTCCGCGTCGACGGAACGGCCGCGCGCCTGATCACCGACGGCGGCCCGCTGGGCGCACAGATGCGCGGCATGTGGTCGGTGGGTGACTTCGATCCCGACTGGTCGCCGGATGGCCGGTCGGTGTCGTTCATGCGGGTAACCGACCGGGCGCTGCTCAAGTCGCGGCCGGTCAGCTCGGCCGACATCCTGAGGATCAACGTCGATGGCACGGGTCTGGCCCGGCTGTCGGCCCGGGATAACGGCAATGAGGAGGGCATTTCGTCATGGGGCGATGCCTGCCTGGTACTGTGGTCGTCCTGGGGCGACGACGGCCCGCCGCGGCTAAAGATCGCCCGTTCCGATGGGACCGGACTGCACACCCTACCCATCCCCGATGCGACTTTCGGCCAATGGATTCCGCGGCCTGGCCGAAAGCCTGCCAAGGCCTGCCCAGCGCCGACGGGTTAGCCTTCGAGGCCGAGTTCGGCGATGCCTATGTTGCTCTCGCCCGCGCCGGCGTAGAGCAGGAAGGTTCGCCCGTCCTCCTCGAAAATCGCGGGGTCGCGAAGCTGGTTCACCGGGACGGAGACCGCGCTGCGCCAGGACGGTTCGAGAGGCTCGTTCGCGCCCTCCCAGTCGAATTCGGGTCGCAGCACCTCGCTGGCCTCGCCGGCGCGCCATTCATCCCAGGCGCCGGAAATGTCAATCTGGGAACAGTAGATCCGCTCGGGCGCCTCGCCGACCCGGGTCCAGAACACATGCAGGCTGTCGCCGCGCTTCAGGAGGGCCGAATGCCGCTGGTCGGGCGCGAACAGCCGGGGGCCCGTCTTGAAATCCGCGAAGCCGTCGGCGGAGCGGTGGAAGATCCCCGGCATGGTCATGGCATAGGTGAAGCCGCCGTGGCGGAAAACGCGGAAGTAGGCCGGTCCGACGATGTCCGATGGGGCGCCGAAATCGATCCCGTCCGCCGACGTCACCACCCGGCTGCGCTGGACGCGGTAGCTGACCAGGCCGTGGTAGTACATCACGATGCGCCGCCGCTCGGTGTCCACATGGACGTCGGGCGAGGCGATGTGCGGGCAGGTGGCGTCGATCAGGTGACTGGGGATGCCCGGCGTTCCATCCGGGGCGATGCCCGGCAGGTTGACCCTGATCTGGTCGGCGTCCGGTGGAACGGGCGGCGCGACCGTCGGAAAGCCGGACCGCGCCAGCTGCAGCGAACCGGGCCTGTGCACGGTCCACGGACCCTCCAGCGCGTCGGCGTAGGCAAGGCGGATATAGTCGCCCTTGTGGTCGGCGAAATAGAGGTAGTAGCGGCCCAGCGGCGCCTCGATCCAGTCCGGAACGCGGATCAGCGAGGGACCCTGGATGCTCGTTCCCATCCGCGCGTCGAGCCCTGGATGGACGATCGGATTGCCGGCCAGGCGGCGGGCGCGCCAGCGGCTCATCCGCCGGGACCCTTGGGCACGCCGTACCAGACGGGCGATGTCCAGGCCCGCTCCTCCTGCACCGGGCTGCGGAACGGCGGAATCGGCCGGTGCGCGCGCAGGGCGTCCCAGGTGCTCCAGCGGCACGAGGGGGTCTCCAGCACGCGCACATAGTAG
The DNA here is from genome assembly GCA_003136395.1 of Phenylobacterium sp. Classification (GTDB taxonomy): domain Bacteria; phylum Pseudomonadota; class Alphaproteobacteria; order Caulobacterales; family Caulobacteraceae; genus Phenylobacterium. The sequence goes on along the minus strand of PLEH01000331.1, from coordinate 2,349 downwards.
AATGCCGGCCGGTTCGGGTCGAAGTCGGGGTCGCGCCAGGTGACGGCCAGGTCGGCCGCGCCCTTGCCCGGCGTCGTGCTGCAGTCGGAAAGGTCGACGCGCGCGCCGTTGTCGGGGCAGCGGTGCGTCGCCGGGTCGGGCGCGCGGCGATCGGAGCAGGCCACGTCATAGACCGCCTCATTCGGCTTGCCGGGCTCGCCGCGCCATCCCTTGATCACCTGGATGCGCGAGAGGCGCTGGCTCGAAGGATCGGCGCTTGCCCGGATCGAAAGTTGCGGCGCGCCCGGCCCGGAATGGGCCGGCAGGTCGCCGCCCATCGGCACGCCCAGCCGATAACCCAGGGCGGCGTAGTCGCTTCGCCGGTGTACGTCGGCCGGCAGGTCCCAGCCGGCGAACACGCGCACCACGATCCGCGGGCCGCTGGTGGCGAAAGTCTCGCGCGACTTCAGCGAGGCGAACAGGGCCGGCCGCGTATTCGCCGTCGCCCAAATCCCAGTGATCGCGCCTGGGCTGCGCCTCAGCTGTTGGTCCAGCCGCTTTTCGGGGGTGTCGTCGCCGATCCCGATGGAGCCCGGGAAGTTCTTTTCCAGGCCACCGACGCCGGCCAAGGCGTTGTGGTTGTCGCTACCGCCCACGAACCCCAGCTTGAACGGGTTGAAGCCCAGGCGTTGCTGAAGGGCGAGCCCGGTCTTCAGAGCCGGACGGATGAACGAGCCCTCGCCGATGCAGGCCTTGGTCGGATGTGGCGGACAGGGCTCCAAGTAGAAGGGCTCGAAGCCGCACTCTTCGTCGGTCGAGCCGAAGAGGGCGTTGCACTCCGAGGCGCCCTTGCTCTGGTAGATCTCGACCAGCCGCTCGAACCGTGACTTCCGCCGAAAGTCCTCGTCTGTATACGGATTGCCCTGCGGCGTCTCCAGCGCGAACTGGTAACCGAACGACAGGTTCGTGTTGTGCGGGATGGCGACCACGTCGCAGGGGCCCGCGCAGGCCTTCTCCAGCCAGGCCCAGAGCTTGGTGTTCTGGCCGTCCAGCGCGGTGAACACCGTGTCTGGCACATGCTCGTTGGCGTAAATCACGTTGCGGTGCATGTGACCGCCGGCCTCGGTGTTCGTGCCGCTCTCGCTCAGGCCCGCCGTGAATTCGTAGGCGATGAAGGTGGTGAAGAGGCCAGGCTTGTAATTCTGGTTGGCGATCTTCTGGACGTAGGTCCAGACGCGCTTCTGGGCGGCGAGGCAGTTCTCGACCGGGCCCTCGCAGTTCTGCGGGCTCCGCCAGTCGCCCATCTTGAAGATCGCGCCCAGGCCGGGCTCGCCTGCTTTCAACGCCTGGCAACCCTCGGTCTTGGAAGCCGGCCCCTGGCCTTCGGCGCAGAGGTCCCAGATCGAATAGCTCTCGGAGTGGTCGGTAAGCGCGACGAAATCGAGCGGCTTGTCCAGGCGGGTGTGGACGCCGCCCGCGGTCACCACTTCGCCGCCCTGGGCATAGCGATAGGCGTCGGCCATGTTCAGCCGGTTGCGGCGCAAGAAGCTGTCCACCGAGATCATGGTGTGCACGTGCAGGTCGCCGAAATAGGCGTTCTTCAGCGAGTTCGGCTGCGGGCGCGGATCGGGCGGCCCGGCCGAGGCCCTCGCCGAACCCGACGGGCCATGCGCCATGGCGAAGCCGATCAGCGCGGCCACGGTAAGCGCCGCAGCGCCGAGCCAGGGCAGTCGCGCCCTCATGGCGTGGCCGCGCGTTCGCGATGGCGAGGCGTGCGCTCCAGGGTCCACTGCAAGTCGGCCGGGTTGAGGCCGTCGCAGACCTGCGCCATCCAGAACAGGAAGGCTTCCAGGTCGTCGTCGATCTGTTCGTCGGTCATGGGCCGCGGTTCGTAGCGGGGCCAGAAGCCGTAGATCAGTGCCATCGACGGCCGGCCCCGGCCGAAGTCTCCCAGCTCCACGGCGTAGAGGTGACCCGAAGCGGCGCGCCAGTACTTGCGGCCCGCCCGGAAGCCCAGCGCGGTCTCCAACGAGGCGGCGACCTGCGGGCGCACGTCCAGCTCCTGCTCGAAAACCAGGGGGTCGGCGCGCAGGGCGGCGAGCTCGGCTGCGGTCGGCGTGACGAAGTTCATGGGCGCGGCCCCACGGTGCGGTTGAGGAAATCCACAATCTCGACGGCGAGTTCGGGGCTGCGGTCGTCCTGCAGGAACTGCGCGGCCTTGTCGAAGGTCCTGATGGCCTCGGCGTGCGGCGGCAGCGCCTTCAGCCGCTGGCCGTATTCGATCGGGAACACCTGATCCTCCGGCGCCCAGTGGAGCTGGATCGGCGTCGACGCCAGCCGGGGCAGCTGGGCCTGGATCCAGGCCATGTC
>PLEH01000313.1 GCA_003136395.1 Phenylobacterium sp. | reverse complement strand
GCTGCTCGACCACGCGGTATTCACCGCCGGTGGAGCGCCAGACGTAGGGATGGGAGCCCTCGTAGTCGACGGTGTAGTCCGGCGGGCTGTCGCCGAAGGCGTCACCCAGCCGGTAGGCGTCGTCCACATAGGCGTAGACCGGCCGGCGGGGCTTGACGGCGCGCGCGATCGGCGGGGCCGCCGGCAGGGCCTCGGCATAGGGCGCGGCGGCCTCAGGGGGCGGCGCGGCCTGCGCCAACGGCAGGCTGGCGATGGGCGCGCCGGTGGCGGGCGCGGTGGGTTGCTGGTTGCACGCGGCGAGCATCAGGCTCGTGGCGGCGGCGGTCAGGAGGAGATGGCGGTAGGTCATCACGTTCAAACCCATAACTAGCTTCACCGTTCCGATGAATCCCCCGGAACCTCGCCGAGGACCATCGTTCATTGGACATGAACGGCTGCGGAACCGCATCGTTCACGCGCCCGACAGGCGCCAGATCCGGACGCGAAACGCCCACTTGACGTCTGTAATTTTCGGAGGATTATGACGAATGTAATTTGTTTCGGCCCAGACATATCTCTTCGGGCGCATCCGGTCTGGGCCCCAGGAAAGGGAGTTCGCCGTGGTCATCCGTCAGGTCTTCCCCTTCGGCTTCGAGGCGCGCAACGGCCGGCGCATGCCGCCGCACCTGCGCATCGCGATCGGCGTGTCGCTGGCCTTCCACGCGAGCGTGCTGGCCTACCTCGCCTATACGAAGTTCAACCCGCCGCTCGAGCAGGCCCAGGCCTACGATCCGCCGGTCATCCTCACCGACATCCTGAGGCCGAAGAAGCCCGATCCTTTGAAACCCATCGTCGAGCGGCCCACGGTGGTCGTCCACGACACCATCGTGCGCGAAACCCCGCCCATCCCGCCGTTCGAGGCGCCGAAACTGCTCGATCCGCCGAAGGAGACGACCGGCCAGAACGTGAAGTTCGAGGTCGCCACCGCCGATCCGCCTAAGCCGCCACAACCGCACGTGATCGGCAACCCGAGCTGGCTGCGCAAGCCCACCGGCGAGGAAATGGCCAATGTCTATCCGGAGGCCGCGGTCCGCCACGACATCGCCGGCATGGCGACCCTGGCCTGCGTGGTCGGGGCGACCGGGACCGTCCACGACTGCCGGGTCGGCGCGGAGACTCCGGCCGGCGCGGGCTTCGGGGCGGCGGCCCTGAAACTCACCCGGTTCTTCCGCATGAGCCCGCAGACCCTGGACGGCCAGCCGGTGGACGGCGCCACGGTGAACATCCCAATCCGCTTCGCCCTGAAGTGACCGGAGGCTGAGCCGGCCTCAGTAGCTCTTCGGGAGGCCCAGCACCCGCTCGGCGATAAAGTTGAAGATCATCTCGCGGCTGACCGGGGCGATGCGCGCAATCATCGCCTCGCGAAAGTAGCGCTCGACGTCATATTCCTTCGCGTAGCCCATGCCGCCATGGGTCAGGACCGCCGCCTCGCAGGCCCTGAAGCCCGCCTCGCCGCCCAGGTACTTGGCGGCGTTGGCCTCCGCCCCGCACTCGCGCCCGGCGTCGTAGAGGGCGGCGGCCTTGAAGGCCATCAGGTTCGCGGCCTCGAGCTCCGCCCAGCAGCGGGCCAGCGGGTGGGCGATCCCCTGGTTCTGGCCGATCGGCCGGCCGAACACGACCCGCTCCTTGGCGTAACCGGCCGCGCGCTTCAGCGCCGCGCGGCCCAGGCCCACGGCCTCGGCCCCGATCAGCACGCGCTCGGGGTTCAACCCCTCCAGCAGGTAGTAGAAGCCCCGGCCCTCCTCGCCCACCAGGGCGTCGGCCGGCACGTTCAGGTCGTCGATGAAGACCGCGTTCGACTCCACGGCCTTGCGGCCCATCTTGGCGATCGGCGTCGCCTGGATCTTCGCGCGGTCGAAGTCGACGTAGAACAGACTGATCCCGTCGGTAGCCTTCTTCACCTCGGCGCGCGGCGTGGTGCGGGCCACGATCAGCATCTTGGTGGCCCGTTGCGCCATGGTGGTCCACATCTTCCGGCCGCGGATGACATAGCCCTCGTTGGTGCGGACAGCCGCCGTCGTCAGGCTGGTGGTGTCGAGACCGGCGTCGGGCTCGGTGACGCCGAAGCACATCTTGTCCTCACCCGAGATCAGGCGCGGGATCAGCTTGCGCTTCTGCTCGGCGGTTCCGAATTTCACCAGCGGCATGGGGCCGAAGATGTTCAGGTGCAGCGCGCTGGCGCCGGTGAACCCCGCGCCGCTCTCCGCCACCGCCTGCATGGCGATGGCAGCCTCGGTGACGCCGAGACCCGAGCCGCCCAGCTCGACCGGCATGGCCGCGCCCAGCCATCCCGCCTCAGCCATCGCCGACACGAAGGCCTCGGGAAACTCGCCAGTCTCGTCGGCGCGGCGCCAATAGTCGGCGTCGAAGCGGGCGCAGAGCTTCAGGACCCCCTCGCGGATCGCCTCCTGCTCCTCGGTGAACCAGAAGCCGTTCATGCCGTCCTCGCCTCTTTTTACCGACCTGCCTCGAACCGTCCGGGTTCGAGTCGCGCCGCATAGGGACCAGCATCTCGCCCCATCGCGCAAGCCGTCACGATCCCTGCGGCCAGCGGCGCCAACAGCCAGCCGTTGCGCCGCGCGCCCACCGCCAGGATCACGCCGGGCGTCAGGGAACGCCCCACCATCGGCAGGCCATCCGCCGTCGCCGCCCGCACGCCCGCCGAAACGCCGAAGGTCGCCTGCGCCAGACCCGGGAACATCCGCCCGGCCGCAGTAACCAGCGGCGCGAGGGCGACCATGTCGGGCTTGGTGTCGGTCAGGCCCGGCTCCATGGTCGCCCCGACCGCCAGACCCTCGGAGCCGGGCGCGGCGTAGCAGCCCTCGCCGCGCAGGCTGACCCGGCCGCCGCGCACGTCGGAGAAGTTGAGGATCTGACCCTTGATCGGCGTGAGGCCGGCCAGTTCCGGCGACAGGCCCGCGAGGCTCTGGTCCGCGCCGGTGGCGATCACCAGCCAGTCGGCCGCGCCGCGCTCGCGCACCGCCGCGTCACGGAATTCAACTCCGGCCGCCTGCGCCGCCTGGCGCAAGGCTTTCAACGCCGGCCGGGACTCCAGCCGCCAGTCCTCCCGTAGCAAGAGGCCCTCAAGGTCCGGCGCGAGCCCGGGCGCGAGCTCGTCCAGAAGCCTGCGCGGCAGGTCGGCGCCGCGCAGCCCCAGCCGCGTCAGCCGCGCGCCGATGTCCGCCAGCCACGCCTGCGACCCCACCGCCGCCGTCCCGGACCGGTCGAGGTCAATGCCGGCCCGGCCGGCCAGCGCCGGCCACAGGTTGCGCGCCGCCAGCAGCAGGTCGAGGTGGCCGGCGATTTCCGGTTCGAGCGCGGCCTCGAACACCGGCGCCAGCATGCCGGCCGCCACCGCCGAGGCGCAGCCCCGGTCGCCGGGATCGCTTAGCGTGACCGAACAGCCGGCGTCGGCCAGCGCCAAGGCGGCGCTCAGCCCCAGCGCCCCCGCCCCCGCCACGATCACGCTCGCACTTCGGCTCATGGCCCTAACGAACCGCACGGCCGGCGAAAATCAAGCGGAACCCCCGCCGCCGGTGGCGCGCATGACCGTCGGGGCGTAACCTCCTGGGCGATGACCTCTCATGTCGCCGTCCGCATCGAACAGCACGCCCGCGGGCGCGTCGCGATCGTCACTATCGACAACCAGAAGAAGCTGAACAGCCTCTCGTCCGCGGTGATGGCCGAGTTCACCGAGGTCTTCCGCGATCTCGCCGCAGAGCCCGACCTGCGCGCCGCCGTCCTGACCGGCGCGGGCGACAAGGCCTTCATCGGCGGCGCCAATATCGACGAGATGGCGCAGCTTGCCTCGCCAGAGGCCGCGCGGGTGTTCATCCTGAAGGTGCACGACTGCTGCCGGGCGATCCGCGACCTGCCGGCGCCCGTGATCGCGGCGGTCAACGGCTGGTGCCTGGGGGCGGGGCTCGAGATCGCGGCGGCCTGCGACCTGCGGCTGGCGGCCGACACCGCCCAGTTCGGCATGCCCGAGGTGAAGCTCGGCCT